>CASDRY010000104.1 GCA_949283235.1 uncultured Spirochaetales bacterium
TCTGACAATGGCCCTGAGAGATGCAAGAGAGAGTGGAAAGCTCCCGTTCCTCCGTCCAGATGGCAAGAGCCAGATTACAGTCGAATATGAGGGAAGGAGGGCAAAGAGAATAGATACTGTCGTACTATCAACACAGCATGATGAGGATATAAAGCTAGATGATCTGAGACATGAGATTCTTGAGGAAATAATCAAACCGAATCTTCCAGGGAATCTTCTAGATGAGAACACAAGATATTTTATAAATCCTACTGGACGATTCGTGCTAGGAGGACCTGCTGCTGATACAGGCCTCACAGGAAGGAAGATTATTGCGGACACCTATGGTGGCTATGCTCATCATGGGGGTGGAGCATTCTCTGGAAAAGATCCTACAAAGGTTGATAGAACTGCCTCCCTCGCACTAAGGAATATTGCGAAAACCATAGTCCTTTCCAAAGCCGCAGCTGAATGTGAACTCCAAGCCGCTTATGCCATCGGAGTTGCAGAGCCTGTATCAATCGCTGTTTTTACATATGGAACAGGCAAGGTAAGCGATGAGGAAATACTTAAATGGATAGACAGAAACTACGACCTGAGACCTGAAGGGATGATCAGAAACTATAATCTAAGACGCCCTATCTATCTTGATTCTGCTTCATTTGGAGCATTCGGGAGACGAGACGTCTCTCTTCCTTGGGAAACAATCAACCAGAAAGCCCTGGAAGAACTTTCAGCTCTTATCTGATTCCTCGGAGGGTAGGTGCTTCTTGATCATCGTTGGCATGAAACGCTTAACGAATTTTCCAGATCCCCTGCCCTTCACATAGAAGAATCCGATAATTGAGAAGACTGTCGCTCCTATAAGATTGACGAACATATCCTTCATCGTGTCTATCAACCCGATATCCAGATAACCATCTATTCCAAGCTCTATTCCATTAACTACTGTCTCAGTTATACCTGTTATCGATACAGGCCTGTTGGATCCTGTCGGATTAAGCAGAACAGAATGAATTGAATTAACAACTGTATCCTTCTGCATATCAAGGCCGAAGAACATATCCATAGAGAATTCAAAGAACTCCCAGATTACTCCAATTGTCATAGAGAAGCAGAAAGCTGCTATAGCAACATAGACAGGAGATAAGAAAAGATTAGTGTTTTCATTCCTGTTGATTATATCAATAAGGGAAAAGCCAATAGCAGCAGAAAGGAAGCCTGTTATTGTATGAAGAGCGGTATCCCAGCCTGGAACACTCACATAGAAAGCTCGTATCTCTCCCAGAATTTCTGCAGAGAAGATAAAGAACAGGATTATAACTTCAAGGGTATTAGGAATATCTATATGCCAGTTTCTTTCTATGAATGACGGGATTGTAAAAAGGATAAGGGTGAGAATGCAGAGCATTACATTCTGCCAGTCATGATTGAATATCTGAGCAATCATCACACCTATTACAGCTACTCTGAGAAAGATATAGACTGTAAAAAGACCTGGCTCTTTCTTTATCTGCTCCCTAAGCGATACGGAATGGATCTTCTTTCGATGCTTTTTCATGTTGAAAGCATATCAGTATTTTCACTCCTTTGCCCCAGTGAAGGAAAATAGCTATCATCCGAGGAAGGAGGAAATCAATGGACGAAATCAAACGATACAGAGCATTCCTCGACAATGGAAAAACAGAGCGTGAATGCATTAAAGAGATAATCTCTCTCGCTGAAGCGAAGGGATACAGGAATATAGAGGATACAAATACTCTCAAGGCTGGAGATAAGGTCTACTATGTTCAGTATGCCAAATCGATAGCTCTTTTCAGAATCGGAGAAGAGCCTATCGAGAAAGGAATGAATATTCTTGGAGCACATATAGACTCGCCAAGACTCGATGTGAAGATGCATCCGGTTTATGAGAGCGACAATATCGTTTACCTCGATACCCATTACTATGGTGGAATAAAGAAGTACCAGTGGGTGACAATGCCACTTGCCATACATGGGGTGGTGATCAAGAAGGATGGAACCAAGAAGGAAATATGCCTTGGAGAAGATGATGAGCTCGCTTTCTGCATCTCAGATATCCTTCCCCACATGGCACAGGAACAGATGAAGAAGACTGCTTTCGAATTTATTCCTGGAGAAGATCTCGATCTTGTAATCGGTCTGAATGAGGAAAGAGGGGAAGATGCCAAGGACAAAGGAAAAGAGAAGATTCTTAAAATACTCTCTGAGACAGCTGGTATTGAGGAAAAGGATTTCCTGAGTGCCGAGCTGGAAATTGTTCCTGCAGGGAAAGCCAAGATGCTTGGCCTTGATAAATCCATGATTCTCGCATATGGGCAGGATGATAGAGTATGCGCTTTCACCTCTCTCGATGCATTCCTTGAGACAGAGGATGCGAAGAGAACTAGCTGCTGTCTGCTTGTGGACAAAGAAGAAATCGGATCCGTAGGTGCAACAGGTATGGATAGTGTTTTCTTTGAGAATGCTGCTTCTGAGGTCCTTGAAAGAATTTCTGGATATGATGGACTGAAGCTTAAGAGAATGATGAGAGCTTCCATCATGCTCTCTAGCGATGTAAATGCAGCATTCGACCCTCTCAATCCGTCCCTTTATGATAAGAAAAATTCTTCAGCTCTCGGGAATGGTGTCGTATTCAACAAATATACAGGTTCCAGAGGAAAGTCAGGAGCATCTGATGCGAATGCGGAATTCATCGCCTCCCTTAGAAAGGCTATGGATGATAATGCCGTGAAATACCAGATGTCCGAAATGGGAAAGGTTGATACAGGTGGCGGTGGAACAATTGCAAAGTTTGCAGCCTACTATGGCATGCAGGTAATAGACTGCGGAGTTGCAGTACTTTCAATGCATGCGCCATGGGAAATAACAGCTGTAAGCGATGTTCTTGCAGCAAAAGACTGCTACAAAGCATTCCTGAAGATGAACTAAATAACACACAGGGGAGCAGAGATGTTCCCCTTGCCTTTCCTGTTTAACTGGATTAATCGGTACAATCAATTTTGGAAATCATCTGAAATTAAAGGAAATACATTCCCAGGCTATTTAGACACTATGTTCCAGTGCGAATAAATAGTGGGATTATCATAATAATTCTGGATACTTTCCGAACATATGCTGGTAAGGAAAATCGTCAAATAACATGCATTCTCTCAATTCTCTTCATTATTTCTTTGCAAAAGATGACAAACATAGGTAATCATAGAAGTATGGTAAGGAAAGCTATCTCTGTTGCGGTTATATCTCTTATTTTTCTCTCAGCCTGCAACTTCTCCTCGATATTCGGAGGATCGGTAAAGCTTATCAATAACTCAGATGGAGAAGTGATAGCTACCATGGAAGGAAACGAAAGCATAACAATACCAGCAGGAGAAGAAAGTCAGATGATTTCTGTGGATAAAGACATGATTCATAACAATAGAATCACTGTCAATCTCAAGGGAATCTACTACGAGGAGAACACAAGAGAATACAATGTTGCTGATAGAATCTCCCTTAATCCTGACTGTGGCTGGATAGAAATTACAAATAACACAGACCTGCCTCTTACAGAACTATCTGCAAGAAACGGAGGCAGTGTTCACAGCTCACAGGACTTCGAAGCTTCTTCCATCGCCTCGATAGAGCCAGGAGCAAGTTTTTATATGCTTATCACAGATTTCTCATCATCTTTATCTCTATCTTTCATGGCAAATGGAGAACAGCATGATGCTGATATCAGATTTTCTGAAATAAATGCAAAAGCAGGAAAAACAGCAAAAGCCGCAATAACAGTTTCAGAAGAGGGAACTTTCATGCTTTCCTCACTCTAAAAGGTATCTGGAAGCTCTATTCTTATCTCCAAATGAAGAGAACTGTTTCGCTTGAAAACCTCACCTCGTCCTGTTTCTGGATTGAAACGAATAATTGTCAATGAGTCCAGACATTCTGCTCTGTTTCCCCAGCGGAGAATATGACAGCTATATACTGCCCTCTTCCAATCATCAAACCCTGCAGAAAAGGATGAGGATCTGTCACGGAAGATTATCTCCTCACGGACAAACAAAGAAAGGCCAAGGTTTCTGGCTTTGCAAAGATACTTACGGAATTCACTACACCCCATATAGGGATAATAGGAAGAAAATGAATTCTTACTTCATGCAAACTGCCTGTATAGAATACAGAGGAGTATAAATCATTCTTCCATCACCCCTTTCACTCAGCATGAGAGAAACTTCATTAACTTCCGTTTCTATAGGCTCGATTCTTCCAGCCCTTGTCGTTGTGATTACCCTGCGGGCAAGAGTTATATGGGGGCTGAATCTCTTCTTTTCAAGCTTAAATCCCTTTTTTGATAAAGACGAAGAGATAGAACGCTGAAGATCGGAAAGTTCCTTATTCTCTTCCGCACCAACCCACCAGATATCACCATCGGGACGCTGGAAGAATCCAATACGATCCATTCTCAAGGAAAAAGGCTTGAATGAAGTGGAATCAAGGACTTCTTCTACAAGCCTTTCCTCTGATGATGAACATTCACCTAGGAAACTAAGGGTAAGATGAAGATTCTCTCTTGGAACAAATGAACCTGAGACAGCTTCATTGTGTAATTTATCCCGAAGAGAGGCGAGGCTATCAACAATGGGATCAGGGAAAAGAACAGCAATAAATAAACGCATACCCTATTCTAACCCAAACCGGGAGTTTCCTCCCGGTAAAAATCATCATTTCTTATTCTTCTTATCTGCTTCTGTAAGGAATGCGGAAGGAGCCGCGTCGATTCCAAGCTTCCATTCTATGGCATTCACAATGAAGAATGTTACAGTACCTACCGCACAACCAAATACAACAGGAAGAACACCAAGGTAGAAATCTCCACCGGAGAGAATCTGCCAGACAACTACACCTATTGTACCTGTAACAATGGAAATCTGTCCCGAATGCTTTGTAGCTCTAGGAACAACCATACCAAGACCATAGGCTGCAAATGGACCTGCGCATCTTATCGCGAAAGCGAATGTATTCATCGTGACAATGTTTATCTGCAGAAGAGAGATAAGCATGGCTATAGCGCAGAATATGACATTGCAGGTTCTGGTCCAGAAAATCATGCCCTTATCTGAAAGCGTTCTGCACTTCTCACTGTAATGCACCATGATATCATTCATGAACATAGTGGACATACAAAGAAGATTTGAATCTGCAGAGGACATCGTCGCAGAGATGATAGCAGCAGATACGATACCTGTAATAACAGTTGGAGCAAAATGCTCTGTTACAGCCATCATCGCTGTTGGTCCTGTAATATCAGGGATCATATCGCGCATTGCAAGAGCCGCAAGGCCAAGGAGTGTCGGGAATACCGCCATAGCTGCCATAAGGACACCGGAAAGAAGGGAAGCTCTGAATGCTGTCTTCTCATCCTTCGCGCTCTCAAAGCGGCTTATCATTTCAGGGCCGGAGAGGAATGTACAGAAATAATTGAAGATATATCCGATTATAACAACCCATCCGATCTTAGTTGGATCAAGCTGCTCTCCAGGAAGTTTTGACGAGATAACATCCCATCCGCCACAGCCATGGAGAACAAAAGGAGTAGCAATAGCAAGACCGAGAAGGATGATTATGAACTGGACAAGATCGGAGACCTGATCAGCTATCATACCTCCGAGTGTTGTGTATAGGATTATGATAACTCCCGCAATGATGAGACAGACATTCATAGGAATACCTGTAAGAGTTGCGACAACAGAACCCGATGCAGCTACCTGCGATGATGTAAGACAGAAGAGAGCTAGGATATTAAGAACTGCAGAGAAGACAGAGCTACCCTTTCCGAATCGTCTTCCTATAACTTCCGGAATAGTTACGGCCATAGTCTTTCTGATGCGAGGGGCAAAGTACGCAAGCGGTATCATCGCAACCGAGGCAGCAAGAACATACCAGATTGCGCTCATACCCCATGTGCCGAATGCCTTATCAGCAAGACCTGTTGTAGAACCACCTCCAATGTTGTTAGCAGAGAGCGAGAATGCAACCATGAAAAGGCCCATTCTCCTGCCAGCTAGCATGTAATCACTACTTGTCTTGATTTTGAGTTTTCCAACTACAAACCCGATAACAAGCATACCGATTAGGTAAAATAAAACAATAATAAGTGCACCGGAGTTTATTTCCATAGCTTTCTCCTTTTTACAAATGATAACACATGCTTTTCTGAGATTGACTGGAGAAAAGAAAAGGAGTACCTTATTGATAACGATTATCAATAATGGAGGCTCATTATGAAGAAGTATGTCTGCAATCTCTGCGGCTATGTTTACGATGAAGCAGCTGGCGACCCAGATAACGGAATCGCACCAGGAACAAAATGGGAAGACGTTCCAGAGGATTGGGTTTGCCCACTCTGTGGTGCTGGCAAGGAAGAGTTCTCTGAGGAGAACTAAGAAATAGCCGGAGGAGAGAAAACCCCTCCGGTTTTTTCTTTAAATAGGGTCTGGAGGAATTCTCCAGCCAGACCCCGGGGAAGGTCATACATAGAAGAGCATCTCGCCATATGTAGGATACGGCCAGTTCTTCTGCCCTACTATAAGCTCCAGCTTATCGCAGAATTCCCTTGCAGCTTCCATATAAGGGATAATTGTATTCCTGTAGTAATGAGCAAGAGCAGATCCTGTATAATCCGAGGCAAATACAACTCCGCGCTCCAGATCCTTCACAGCTCTATACAGGTCATTCTCCAATCCCTCTATCTCTGCAAGCCTCTCTGTCTCTGCATCCAGCTTCATTTCAGGAAGAGCGGCCTTCTTCAGAGTTATGCTGTTAGCAATCGATGAAGAGAACTCCATCACAGCTGGAAGAACCTGCTTATTGATCATATCAATCATGGTCAGAGCCTCAATGTGGATAGTCTTAGAATACTCATCATTGAGAATCTCATAGCGCGAATGAAGTTCAACTGAGCTGTAGATGCCAAACTCGCTGAAAAGCTCGATGTTCTTCGGAGCAAGAAGAGTGTCATAAGCATCCGGAGAGGAAGCAAGGTTCATAAGCCCTCTTCTCTTTGCCTCTTCAACCCAATCAGCACTGTAGTTATTTCCATTGAAGACTATCCTCTTATGCTGAACATAAGTCTCACGGACAAGATCATTGACCGCAGAGGTGAAATCATCAGCTTTCGAAAGCACTTCATAGAAATCCCTCAGCTCCTTTGCGACAATCGTATTGAGAACAGTATTCGGCTCTGCAACAGAGAAGGAGGAACCAAGCATCCTGAACTCGAACTTATTTCCAGTAAAGGCGAATGGACTTGTTCTATTGCGGTCTGTAGTATCCTTCGGAATTGCAGGAAGAACATGAACTCCAAGCTGCATTTTCTCCTTTGTTCTTCCAGAGACCGGCTTTCCTGCAGCAATCGCTTCAAGAATTTCCGTAAGCTCATCCCCAAGGAAAACAGAGACGATTGCAGGAGGTGCTTCATTTGCTCCAAGACGATGGTCATTACCGGCTGAGGCTACCGACATTCTCAATAGATCCTGATACTCATCGACAGCCTTCAGCACGGCAACGAGGAAGAGAAGGAACTGAGCGTTATCTTTGGGATTATCACCAGGTTCAAGGAGGTTTATGCCTTTATCGGTTGAAATAGACCAGTTATTGTGCTTTCCAGATCCATTGACTCCTGCAAATGGCTTCTCATGCAGAAGACAAGCGAATCCATGGCGCTCAGCAACCTTCTTCATTATTTCCATCGTAAGCTGATTATTATCTACAGCGATATTTGTCGTAGTGAAAATCGGAGCAAGCTCATGCTGGCAAGGAGCGACCTCATTATGTGAAGTCTTTGCATAAATACCAAGCTTCCAGAGCTCACGATCAAGGTCCTGCATATACTCCGAAACTCTTGTGCGGAGCGCTCCGAAATAATGATCCTCCATCTCCTGCCCTTTTGGAGATCTTGCACCGAGGAGAGTGCGTCCTGTATAGATAAGATCCTTGCGCTTTGCATAGTCTTTCTTATCAATAAGGAAATACTCCTGCTCAGGCCCCACTGTTGTGATTACACGTTTTGTATCTGTTCCAAAGAGTTTGAGGATCTTCGTAGCTTCTTCAGACAGAACTTCCATACTTCTGAGAAGAGGAGTTTTCTTATCAAGAACTTCTCCTGAATATGAACAGAAAGCTGTAGGAATACAAAGAGTTTCATCCTTGATAAAAGCATAGCTTGTAGGATCCCATGCAGTATATCCTCTAGCCTCGAAGGTTGCCCTCAATCCTCCTGAAGGGAATGAAGAGGCATCTGGCTCTCCCTTGATAAGCTCTTTACCGGAGAATTCAAGAAGCACCTTTCCTCCATCTGCAGGAGCAATGAAAGCTTCATGCTTTTCCGCTGTTATGCCAGTCATTGGCTGGAACCAGTGTGTATAGTGGGTGCAACCCTTCTCGATTGCCCAGTTCTTCATGGCATTGGCAACTGCATTAGCCACGTTTATATCAAGATCCTTCCCATCTTCAACAGTTCGCTTAAGCGCTTTGTAGATATCTTTAGGGAGACGTTCCCTCATAACTTCGTCATTGAATACAAGAGAACCGAAGTAATCTGCAACTGTTTCCATAAACTCCTCCAGAAGCTATCAAAAAAGGGTGCCGCAGTATTGTCTGCAACACCCTTGTTGTTGCCATTGTTATAACGAAACGGAAAAGGATAGTCAACATAGTCTTCACTTTTACCGGATTTTTCTTTGTAAAGTTGGAAATTTGCATCTTGCAGAAGTCTTTCAGTTTTGTATATTCTTTTTCCGTTGACAAAGGCGTCAGAAAGCTGAGGCCTTTCTCTCCCGGTATCCGGATTTGAAGGGATCAGCGGAAAGATCCTTCTCACACTAAAGCGAGGTACTATGACCGGATACAGCAAAAAGGATGTCCTATCCTATGCAAGCGAAAACAGCGTGCGATTTGTCCGCCTTTCATTCTGCGATATATTCGGACAGCTTAAAAATGTCTCAATCTCAGCAAGCGAGCTAGAGAGAGCTTTCGATGAGGGAATAAGATTCGATGCCTCCGCTATCAGGGGTTTCCTGAATGTTGAAGACTCAGATCTTCTTCTCTTTCCAGATCCGGAAACGCTTGCGGTTCTTCCTTGGCGCCCTACAGAACATGGTCGTGTCACAAGGCTGTACTGCTCGATAATGCATCCCGATATGACTCCATTCGAAGGGGATGCAAGATACCTTCTTAAGAATCTTGAGAAACGCCTAGAGAGCGAAGGATTATCGATGCTTGCCGGAACGGAGTGTGAGTTCTATCTCTTCTCCCTTGATGATAATGGAAACCCTACTCTGAATCCAATGGACAGAGCTGGATACCTCGATGTAGCTCCTATGGATAAAGGAGAGAATCTCAGGAGGGAAATCTCGCTGATGCTCGAGGAAATGGGAATATACATCGAGACAAGCCATCATGAGAAAGGACCAGGACAGAATGAGGTTGCTTTCCGCCCTTCAACCCTTCTTGGCGCTGCTGATGATATCATAACATTCAAATCCGCAGTGAAGATGCTTGCAAACAGATCAGGGCTCTATGCGTCATTCCTTCCCAAACCTCTTTTCGATGAATCTGGGTCGGGTTTTCATATAAGTCTTTCATGTCACAGAGATGGAGAATCCTTTGATTCCTTAAAGGAAAACATGACAGCTGGAATACTCAGAAGAATCTCTGAGATATCTGTATTCCTTAATCCTGTTGCCAATTCATATGACAGACTTGGATCTTTTGAAGCTCCTGGTTCAATAAGCTGGGGAACTGGAAATAGAGGCCTTCTTATAAGGATTCCAGAAACAAAGAATGAGAGGGCAAAGAGAATAGAAGTCAGATCAGCAGATCCTTCATGCAATCCTTATTTAGCGTTGCTATTACTTGCAACGGCTGCAGAGGAAGGTATAAAGAACGGAACCAGATTTGCAGATATCGAAGAAGGAAGGGATCTTCCTGAAAACCTGAAGGAATCGATAGAGGAAGCTGAGAAGTCATCATTCATAAGAGAGATACTCCCTGAGCATCTTGTGGAGTGTTTTCTGGAAGCAAAGAAGGCAGACTGGGAAGTAGCCGCACAGTCTGGATACCCCAAAGTAACGGCTAGAGATATGGAGTTCCCGGTAACGTAAATGAAGATTCTGACGGTGTCTGCAACGGAAAAAAGCAGGGAGATGCTTAAGTCCCTCCTGGAAGAAGGAGGCGATACAGTCTCTCTCGCCCCATCCGCAGCATCCGCCAGAAGAAAGATTCTCGATGAAGAGTGGGATGCAATGGTTATCAACTACCCTCTTCAGGATGAATCGGGGCTGGAACTTGCACACATGGCCGCAGCGGAGACAGATACTTCTATTATCATGTTGCTGCGTCCTGAAATGATAAACGAACTATCAGACAGACTTGCAGTAGATGGAATTCTTCCTGTAGAGAAACCTATCATGAGACAAGCTCTCAAGTCTGCTCTGAATCTCTCTTCATATATAAAGAACATAAAACAAGCAAATCTGAGAAAAATCAGAGATCTTGAAAAGCGAATAGAGGAATTGAAGATAGTCGGGAAAGCTAAGTGCGCCCTTGCACTCAAAGAGGGCTTTGATGAGGATTCAGCGCATAAATATATTGAGCAGACTGCTATGGATAGACGGATATCCTTAAAAGATGCTGCGCTTTATATCCTCAGATCAATGAAATAGCGAGGTGATTATGGCAAAACATATTTTTGTTACAGGCGGAGTTGTATCTGGCCTGGGAAAAGGTATTACAGCAGCAAGTCTTGGAAGACTTCTAAAAGCAAGAGGCCTGACTGTGGCGGCCCAGAAGCTGGATCCATATATGAACGTGGATCCAGGTACAATGAATCCTCTGCAGCATGGTGAGGTATTCGTAACAGATGATGGCTCTGAGACTGATCTAGATCTTGGACATTATGAGAGATTCATCGATGAGGATCTCAACAAATTCTCAAATCTCACATCAGGGAAGGTATTCTGGACTGTACTGAACAAAGAGAGAAATGGGGAGTATCTTGGTTCAACTGTTCAGATAATCCCCCATGTTACAAATGAGATCAAGAAATTCATCTACTCTTTGGGAGAGAAGACAAAAGCTGATGTCGTAATCACAGAAATCGGAGGAACCATAGGAGATATCGAATCACAGCCTTTTCTGGAGGCTATCAGACAGATATCCTTGGAACAGGGTAAAGATAACTGCCTTTTTATCCATGTAACGCTTGTTCCCTATATTCGTTCATCAGGGGAGCATAAATCAAAACCAACCCAGCACTCTGTAAAGGAGATGATGAACGCAGGACTTTTCCCTGATATCATAGTCTGCAGAGCAGATGAACCGATAGAGGAATCCGTAAAACAGAAAATCGCTATGTTCTGCAATGTAAAGAGAGATTGCGTTATCGAAAACAGCACTGTCCCTATCCTCTATGAAGCTCCTATAATGCTGCAGAACGAGAACCTAGATACGATTGTATGCCGTGAGCTTGGCCTCATAACTCAACCTGCAGATATGACAGAATGGAGAGAAATGCTCAGAAAAGCAAAAGAGAGCACTGAGGTAGTGAGAATTGCAATTGTAGGGAAATACATAGAACTCCACGATGCATATCTTTCTGTTATTGAAGCTCTCAAGCATGCTGGATGGGCACAGCATTCACAGGTAGCAATAGACTGGGTAGATGCGGAAGAACTTAATGAGAATACCGCCTCCTCCCTTCTTTGCAATGTATCAGGAATACTTGTCCCTGGCGGTTTTGGATCCAGGGGAATTTCAGGGAAAGTTGAAGCTGCAAGGTATGCGAGGGAGAACGGAATTCCATATTTCGGAATCTGTCTTGGAATGCAGACAGCTGTAATAGAATTCGGTCGGGATGTTCTTGGATACGAAGATGCGGATTCGTCTGAATTCTCTCCTGATACTAAACATGCCGTGATATCCCTGATGCCAGACCAGATGGGTAATATTCCACTGGGAGGAACGATGAGACTTGGAGCTTATCCTTGCAAGGTGGTAAAAGGAAGTCTTCTCGAGAAAGCATATGGCACCGACCTTATTCATGAACGCCATAGACATAGATATGAGTTTACAAATGAGTACAGGGATGAGTTTGAAAAGAATGGAATGAAGATTGCTGGAACCAGCCCAGATGGGCACCTCGTGGAGGCTGTTGAGATTCCAGATCATCCATTCTTCCTTGGCGTCCAGTTCCATCCTGAATTCAAATCGAGGCCAAACAGACCTCATCCATGCTTCATGGCTTTTATTGAAGCAGCGCTGAAAAAGCATCATAATCTGTAAAAATATAATTCAGAGAGGGAGTACATCTCCTTCTCTGAGCTTAATCAAATTGCTTCTTTCAAATGCTACGTGATATAATATTCAGAAAGGAGAAAAAACTATGAAGCTCATTCTTTCTATCATACAGACTGCAGATGAGACTGATACAGTGCAGGAGCTCAACAAGAAGGGCTTCTTCGTAACAAAGCTCTCTACAACAGGTGGATTTTTAAAAGCAAAGAATACAACCCTGCTTATCGGAACAGAAGATGAGAAGGTAGATGCCGTTCTTGATGTATTGAAGAAGTATGCAGGACACAGAATGCAGCTCAGCCCTGTCTCCGGTGCGGATATGAGGATGTTCAACCCTGCCGGTGCTAATATGGTTGAGGTCCCTGCAGGTGGTTGTGTCGTATTCGTCCTAGATATCGATAGAGCACAGAAATTCTGAGAAGCACAAATGTGGCAGCCTGGAGTTCAGACTGCCATATTTATCAAACATCAATCAAACAAATTTGTTTATATAATACAAAGAATTAACTTAAAATTTAGCTAATTTGCAGGATTCTTATCAAACAAATTTCATGCCCAATAGGGCAAATACCGCCTTGATTTAGCACCTTTTGAGATATCTGCAATCTTTATAAGTCCAGCGTCTACTGCTTCCTTTGCTAATCTTGAAATAATTGCGCTGTTTCTTTCCTCTACACCAAATCTTTCTCTTAAAACTGTATTCGAAACGGATATAGAACTTACATAATCAAGACAAACTGAAAGATAGCAGGTCCAAAGCTTTTCTTCCTTCTTCCATTTTGAGAAGTTGCTATACCATAGAAGTTTTATTCTAGTAAAGCCTTCGCCGGTCTCTACCATAGGCGAAGGCAAACTATATTCAGCCATTCCCTTTTCCATTCTATCAAACCCGCTTCCGCGTTCCTCACATATATGTACTCTACGAAGAAACGCTGCCATGGATTCATTACGTGCTCTCGGTGGAGCATCGATAATCCTATCTCTAGGAACTAGCAATGATCCCGGATTCGATCCTTCGATACTATCCTCAAAGACTTCAAGGATAGGACCACTTCCATTCACAGAAAGATCCTGATGTATAAGCATATTTCCAATAACTTCTCTTATTGCGGATGAAGGATACTTTCTAATCTCCTTTCTCAGACCCGATCCTATTTCCTCCTGGACTGGGAGCATTGTCTCCACTGAAGAACATGCCTGTTCAAAACACAGGGCATAACCTTCCGTGAATGTGATATCGTTTATAGCTTCTACCCTACTCTTTGCTTTATACCTGATTACACGAAGCGCCTTACTTGCCAACATATGGAACATTCTCAGATTTCTAGCAAAAAGAAGTGCACCAAGAGCTGTTATCGAAAAGGAACCATCATCATTCTTTAAAATGAATCCTTCTGCTTTGAAATTTGAAATCTGAACCTCAATTGTCGATGGAATCGGAAGTCCCTGGATTATGAAATACGCATCCAAGGCAAGATATTCAGGTATTGCAGAAAGAGCCAGGCCATCTAACACAACACGTCTTTCTGGGGGCAGTTTATCAAAATGCTGCCAAAGCCTACGCTCTATATCTGGATAATCGGAAAGTCTATGATTATTTGAACCTATCCTGACATACTCCTCTTTATCAAATCTTATAGGAGAAGAAACAGCTGCCGGAACTTGCATTAATACAACTTTCTTATCTTCAATAAAAAGCTCCTTAAAATTCACATCAACACGTGGAGATGTCTTAACAGAAAGCCATGCAACCAGCTCTTGATTACCCACCTTAGTGCTTGAAGGAGAAAAAGAAGTTCCAACTATCTCATGAGTATCATCAGATACACCCCACACCATGTACCCAAAAGGATGCCCACTCAAAGCTGCTGTATTACCCAACGAAGATACATTCACTCCAATTACCTCTGGATTTGTATTTCCGACCTTGAATTTAAACCAGCCTTCTTCGTTTTTATAGCTTCTTAATATACTGATAAGTTCTTTGTAATCAAAATCTGCTTTCATGATTTAAACCTAATGTATAAGGTTCAAATTGTCAAACATTAATCAAGCATCAATCAAACAAATTTATTTATATAATACAAAGAATTAACTTAAAATTTAGCTAATTTGCAGGATTCTTATCAAACAAATATCAAACAAATTACAAGCATATATACCTAATTGATTACACAAAATTCACATCATGCAAAGTCAAAACCTAACCATTTTCAGACATACAGCGTGTATATTCCAGGAGATCGGCATAGATGGGAACAGGAAACATCAAGAGTATAATGATGATATGAGAAGTATCAAGCCAAAATCCCACTTCCGAACTTATAAGAAAGACAAGACGAAATACATCTATAAGATGGTGAATCTACAATACCAACAGTTGACTTACTTGACATAGTATGGTGGCTCTTTCTCTGAAACCCATTCATTTGAAGAGACGAAGTGCTGGAATTTGCTCTGAGGCTTTTCAGGAATAGTCATATGCAACTCATCTGAATCAAGAAGGGGTTGTATTATAGTTTTCTGGACATAGTATCTACTGAGCCCCGTAAAAGAGACTATCTCTTCCCGAGTCCTTGGAATCACGCAAAATGATCTTACCTTCTCCTGTAAAGATCCTCCTGAAATACCACCATTTCTGAAAATAACCCGGAATTCTCCCCTTCTATCCTGAAATTCCGGAAGAGGAAGGGAAGCATTCATACATTCTCGATTCATTGTTCTAATCCCTGAATATCTATTTTCTGCGATACCAAGAAGATCAAGAATATTAACCAGAATACCATTACGAGCAGGAATTGAAGCATAGCCAAGATTTTCAAGAGAGATTCTTCCAAAGAGACCACCAGGACTTATTATCTCAAGTCTATCGCTATATATTTCCATCCTCACAGGAAGCCCTTCTCCAAAGGTGCTGTAATCTCGATGCATCAATGCATTTAAAATAGCTTCACGAACTGCAATCAATGGGTATTCTTTCTTATCAAAACGCCTTCCATCTTTTCCTATTCCAATTGCATTACGCATATTACGTTCTGCAAAAGACAAGGCAGATGTAAGCATATCTTTTATATTCCCTGTAAAGCGTTGATTATCCAGAAACCTTACTCCATTCTCTGTGTCCCCAATTTCAACGCCAGGAACAACTACTGCAGTTATCGAAAACTGGGGGAAGACACTTTGAGGATAAGCAGAAAAGGCCAATAATCCAGCAACCGTTGGATGAGAGTCACGGAGAACCCCCATTATATTCAAAATCTCCTCATCACTGAGCATTGAAATATTAGGTCTATTTGCTCTTACTGATTTGAGGTACTCAGATAATAATTCCTTATTGAAAGTCGAAGCATCCATTTCATTTACAATACGAAGATCATCTCTCAAGCCTTTCTTGAAAGCTTCGTATTTATATACCTCAGCTTCACTCATCCTCTCATCTGCTTCTCCCACACGAATAAAGGAGCCCTTTATCCTTCCCCTTCCCTTATAAAAGACAGGACGTTCTGAGATATCAACGCCTGGGATCTCTGCAGAAACAACAATCTTTCCATCTATTTCAGCAACAGTGAAAACCGGACGAACCACATTTTCCATCTGCAGACACTGCTCGCCT
Source organism: uncultured Spirochaetales bacterium (assembly GCA_949283235.1). Classification (GTDB taxonomy): domain Bacteria; phylum Spirochaetota; class Spirochaetia; order Sphaerochaetales; family Sphaerochaetaceae; genus Ornithospirochaeta. The sequence goes on from CASDRY010000104.1 coordinate 15,947, forward strand.
ATGCCTTTCTGTATTTCCTCCGCATCACGAACCCCGGTTACGGAATAATCTTTCTCATCGATTCCGAAAATGATTATTCCACCAGCATCCTGATTCGAAAATGAAGACAAAGTATCATAAAGCCTCTCTGATACACCATTAGCTGCTTTTTTGAGCTCCAGAGTCTGCCATTCACAATGTCTTCTCTGAATCTTTTTAACCAAATCTATGAGTTCATGTTCCTGCATACTTTGATTATTTTGCAAGTTCCAAAAATTTGCAAAATAAATTATCATTTTTGCAAACAATTTTGAAAATTTCTATATTTTTTGCTCAACCAAAAATCATATAAAATAGGGAATTTTCTGATCAATGAATCCTCGATTGGATGGGAAGTTAAATTTGAAGCATGAAGTCATGAAGTAATGACTGTTGCATAACTGAAAGAACCGCTCCCATCTTTCGATGGACAACGGTTCTTTTTACTAAATATAAAAATGCAATAACCTTATTTGACTATAGGAAATCAGGCCCTTCCCCATTTCTCAAAGGCATCCTTGAATGACATTCCTTTCTTCATATCATTGCGCATACCTTCTTCTCTAGCTTCAATGTCTTCAGCATTCTTCAATGCCTCTTCAGCTATTTCTGCAGGAACAACCATAACTCCATCGGTATCACCAACAATCCAATCACCTGGCTTAACCCTGACTGTTGATGTCAAAGTACCTGGCATACCGATTACAGTGTTGAACTCTCTGAGCATCCAGCGCTGTTTTGATTCAATAGGAGCTGTACCCTTGGAACATACTGTGTAATCAGGGATATCAAGAAGACCTTCATAATCTCTAATATATCCATCTACGACAATACCTGTTGCACCATTCTGCTTGAATGCCCAACTTGTCATCTCGCCACACTTGCCAGTCATAGGTTCGCCACCACCATCGATTACGATAACACATCCTGGATAAGCGTAGCTCTGAATCTTCTCAAAAGGAGGATCCAATTCAGCTTTATTGCTCTCGATTTCCTCCTCTGTATAAGGAGCTCTGATTCCACGCATTGTAACTGCACAACCAGCGATACGAGTGCCTGGAACAATAGGCTTGATCTGAAGACTTATACACTGATTCGGATATCCCATCTTATCCAATGTATCGTAAACATTAGCGCTTCGAATCTTTATCCATCTTTTCTGAAGCTCAACAATATCACTCATTTCTAATCTCCTTAACTCCAAAGTCTGTCGTGAGACCATTCTTTATTCCATTCTTCTGTTGAAAGCCAGATTCCCTTCTCAGAAGGATGCATATGCTCTCTGATAACTTCATCATTGAGCCCCTTGATACCAAGACCTGGTGCATCTGGAACTTCTACAAAACCATTCTTGATAACAGGCTTGCCATCCATCTCAACAAGATCCTGCCACCATGGGATATCAACAGAATGGAATTCAAGAGCAAGGAAATTCTCTGTAGCTGTTGCTGTATGAGCTGCAGCCATGAAAGCAATAGGAGTTTCAGCCATATGAATAGCCATAGCTACACCATAATCCTGTGCCATATCTCCAATCTTCTTAGTTTCAAGAATACCACCTGTAGAAAGAATATCTGGGTGAATAACTCCAAGTGCTCCAGACTGCAATAGAGGCAAGAAATTCTCTTTGAGATATATATCCTCGCCAGTACAAAGAGGTACACAAGTTGCAGCAGCAAGTCTCTTATAGCCCTCTGTCATCTGCCAAGGAAGCATATCCTCAATCCAGGCAATATTGTATTTCTCTGCTCTCTTTGCAAGCTTTATACACTCTGTAACACCAATATGACCTACATGGTCAATTGCAAGAGGAATCTCATAACCAATAACGGACCTGACATCTGCAACATACTGTTCAAGGATATCAAGGCCTTTCTCTGTAATCTGAAGACCTGTAAATGGGTGTGCTGTATTTACAATATCCCAAGCCTTCTTATAAAGATGTCTGTTCTCCTCTCTGGAATCATTTGTATATGGTTCCAATTCTCTAAGCTCATCAACAAACCCAAGTGGAGCACAAAGAGTTCCTGGAATCTCCATCTCAAGAAGTTCTGGAGCACCCCAATCCATTTTAAGGAAAGTGAAACCAAGATCCATTCTCTTCTTCAGAGCTTCACCCATCTTTTTTCCGTCTGGCTTGCCCTCACAGTCCGTATCTGCATAAATTCGGACTTTGTCGCGGAACTTTCCACCAAGCATCTGATACACAGGTACACCATAAGCCTTACCAGCGAGGTCCCAGAGTGCAAGCTCAATACCGGAAACTCCGCCCCCTTGTCTGGAATGACCACCAAACTGCTTTATCCTTCTGAAAATCTTATCTATATTACATGGATTCTCACCGATAATCTTGCTCTTGAGCATCAGACCATAGGTCTCAGAGCTCCAATCTCTGATTTCTCCATATCCTACAAGTTCGCTGTTCGTCAGGATCTTGACCATGATGCAATCCATTGGAGCACCCTGTATTTTAGCGACTCTAATATCCGTAATTCTGAGATCCGAAGGAGCAGAACATCTGTTAATATTCCCTAATCCTTTTTCCAAAGTATCCATAAAGCCTCCTAATCTGAATACCCTATTTTTATTACTGCTTAACACCACCTGCTGCGAGACCTGTAACCATGAAGCGCTGAGCAAGCATGTACAGTATTACTGCAGGAAGAGATGCTATTACCGAAGAACTCATAATCAAGCCCCAGATCATATTATCTGAATACCTGAATGATGATATACCAACAGGAACTGTCTGCTGACTTGGGCTCGTTGTAAGAACCATAGCATACAGATATTCGTTCCATGACATAGTGAAAGCAAATGTTGCAACAACAGCAATTCCAGGAGCTGCTATCGGAAGAATGACCTTCCAGAGAGCCTTAAGATGCGTACAGCCATCTACAAATGCAGCTTCCTCAAGTGATTTCGGTATTGCTGCAAAATAGCTTATAAGCATGTAGCATGCATATGGAATTACTATCGTCTGATAAACAATGATAAGACTGTTTCTATTATTTATCAGGCCAAGCTTGCTTATCATCATGTACATAGGAATGAACAGAACAGCAGTAGGAAGAAGATATGCATAGAAAATACCTTTTCTTATGAAATTCCTTCCTCTGAAACGTAGTCTTGTCATTGCATATGACGCAAGGATTGACAGCACGATAGCTATCAGCGTTGTTATAACTGCAACATAGACACTATTCATGAAGAATGTCATGAACTCTGATTCTGTAAAGAGTTCCTTATAGTGCTCAAACGTAATACGAGATGGCAAAAGCTTAGGATGCAGCTCATACATCTCATCATTAGGCGTCACAGAAGACTTGATCATCCAATATATAGGGAAACAAGACCATATGATTCCTATAACTGCAGCTACATAAATCATGACACGTTTTGCCACATAAGAATGTTTCAATGATTTCATATTGCTTCCTCCTTAACCGTTATCAGACGAGCGATGCTTCGTAACCAAAATCATAAGGATGAGAAGTACTGGTACTACAGAAACAGCAACTGCCATACCTCTAGCCATATCATTGTACATAAATGCCTGCTCATACGTGTATGTAGCTATAACGCTTGATGCATTAAGAGGGCCACCACCAGTAATAAGCCAGATGTTATCAAAATCGTTGAATGTCCAGATTGTAGAAAGCAATGTTGAAATTGCAACAACTGGCATGATTGAAGGAAGCGTTATATTAAAGAATCTCTGGAATACATTTGCTCCATCAATCTTTCCCGCATCATAAAGCTGCTCATCAATTGACTGTAAAGCACCCAGTATACTGAAAAGGAAGAATGGAACACCTCTCCAGATATTAACGATGATTACAGAGAACAAAGCAAGACTCATACTGCCCAGCCATGGAATCGGGGAAGATATTATATGAAGGTCCCTAAGAACTTCATTGATAATTCCATACTGGTCGTTATACATCCATTTCCATGTATTTGCAGCAACCATACCAGGAATAGCCCAAGGCAGCAGCATTGCGACTCTCGTTAAACCTCGCCCATGGAACTTCTCATTGAGAAGGAGGGCAAAAAGCATTCCAAGAATCAATTTTACAACAATACAAATTACTGTATAGATAACAGTATTTCCAACTACACGCCAATAAGTTGAATCAGTGAAAATCGATATATAATTTGCAAGCCCAACAAAAGTAGCAGGCATACCAACTGTCTTATTAGTAAGGCTTAAATAAATTGTATATGCAAATGGGAAACCCATTAGCAGGAAAATCAGAATAAAAATTGGTAACGTAAAAGCAAGTCCAAGTTTTCTTTCCACTCTGAAAATAGAAGCTTCATGTCCCATACCAACCTCCTAGGGGAAAGAGGGCGCGACCAAAGCCACGCCCCCATCCAAGGACAATCACTGTCCAAGGACTCTTATAAAATCTGCCTCTAGCTCATCGAGAGCCTGCTGTGGATCCATATCCTGAAGAACAATCTTCTGGACAGCACGGACACAAAGCTGCTCTGTGAATGCTCTGTTTGTTGAATCATTTACAGGTGCTGGATATGTGTTTGGAACTCCACCAAGAGAGTTAGCAAGCCAACCTGCGTTTTCTGGCTCTTCCCAGAACGGATCATCAGCTGCACCTTCGATAACAGGCTGCCACATTCCACCCATTGAGATTACGAGATTCTTGTAGAAATCCATGTCAAAGAATTCTGTTATGTACTTCTTTGCCATATCAACAGAACCACCCTTCTCGAAAACGATGAAACAGTTTCCACCAGTAGGTGTATAAAGTCCTGCAGGACCTTCCATCCATGGAAGAATCACTGTATTTGCATAAAGCTCAGGATTCTCTTCCTTAATCTGTGAATAGAGGCTTCCAGAATTCTGTACGATACCAACAGAACCAGCAAGATATGCTGTATTGTTACCCATATCATCCCATGTAATAGCAGATGGCGGGCAAAGTCCTTCCTCATAGAGAGAAGCAATATACTTCAATGCCTCAAGAGTTTCTGGAGAGTTGACTGTAACATTACCTTCTGCATCTACTGGAACACCACCGAATGCAAGGATAACAGCACGGCACATACCCTCAGCATCTCCACCACCGGATGTTCCCATTGGATATCCAAGTGCATAGAAATCATTCTCAGGATCATTGATTATTCTTGCATCTTCTCTCAGCTCTTCCCATGTTGTAGGGTAATCGAGGCCAGCTTCAGCCCACTTATCAGCTCTGAGATAAAGGCCAGGAGCAAGAATTGCAAGAGGAACAACATAATCACCATTTTCACAAAGAGAGATATCAAGACCAGCCTGGATAAATGGAAGTGATGTCTTAATGTCACCTACATCTGCAAGCTGTCCCATACCAGCATACTGCTTTGCAGAGAAATCATCTGTTACAACAATATCTGGTGGGTTTCCACCCTCGATAGCTGCATAAAGGCGCTGTCTGAGATCATTTGGTGGAACGATTACATATTCACCCTCAATACCATTCTCAGCACAGAATTCTTCAAAGCGTGCCTTTGCAAGCTCATTGTATGCTCCAACATACTCTGATTTGTCCCAGATAATCAGCTTATCAGACTCAGCACTTCCCTGTGCAAATACACCAGAGACACATACGATGAGCATAACAGCTGCAACCAGAACCTTTAATGTCTTCTTCATAAAGATACCTCCTTTAGATTCTTTATGTTGAAAATATATAATCCCAATCGGATTATCCTACCTCATGACCAACCTAGGCTTGAAAAGTATAGGCTGGATAGTTTTTCCATTAAGGAGATTAAGCAGATTCGTTGCCGCAGCAACACCGACCTCCTCATAGGGGATATCAAGATATGAAAATGTCATATCAACCATTCTGAAATAGTAGTTGTAAAGAACAATGTTTAAATCTTTGAAAAGATCAAAACCAAGAACTTTTGAAACCTCTACAAGATCGTAAAAATGGCACTCTGGCAGAAGTACTCCATCGGGTCTTGTTGGTTGCTGAAAAAGAGTAAGAAGCTCATCGAAGATTGATTCATCCATATCACTCTTTCCCTTTATTACAAGATTCTCATCAATCGGTACTCCCGCGTTTTTCATCTCTTCAGTAAAACCATCAAATAACTGCTTGCTTACAATTGATTCAGGGATGCCTATTGATATAGCTATATTCTTGCTACCTTGTGTAAGGAGATAACGCGTAGCATATTTGGCACCAGTCTGATAATCTGTTCCAACGTAGTTCTGAAGATTTTCATTAAACATATTCCCCATGCAGATGAATGGTATGCCTAATTGAGAGAACTCTTTAACATATTTGTCTTCAACATGGATATTGAAAAGGAGATATCCATCAACAAGTCCGCGACTCAGTTCCTTCAGATAGTTTATGTATTTACTACTGTCATTATCATTTGCAGGAATAATGATGGCATTGTAACCTGCCTTATCAAGAACACTGCCTATACCTTTCATCATCAATCCATAGAATGGAATAGAAAACATTGACTGGAGCAAAGTATCCTTGATAACGATTCCTATTGTCTTTGATGGTTTTAAGCTTTTAAGTCTTCTGGCACCAAAGGATGGTATGTAATTACTCTCCTGAATAACCTTAGCAATACGATCAGCTGTTTCTGCTGAAAGCTTACCATTCTTGTTATTCAAATAGTTGGAAACACTCGATTTGGACACTCCTGCCCTCTCTGCAATCATCGAGATGTTCATACCTTTCCTCTGCATTGATTCCCACGAAAATCAGTTTACTAATAACAATTGACAACTCGCATCGATTAAAATTAGAAACCAATTAATTCATTTTAATAATATATTATATCATAAAGATATAATAACCAACAACCAAGTCTTGGTGTAACTGGAATTTGCAAGTAAACCAATCCACCAACCACAACTTTATGTTATCGCGTTTTTTTCACTTGTCAAGCACGAATTTCTATGTTTTTAATAGACCTTGGAGGTTGTTATGGCATATATCGCAAATAATGGCAGATATGCCAAAATGGAATACAGAAGGTGTGGCAGAAGTGGATTGAAGCTTCCAGCAATGAGCCTCGGACTCTGGCATAACTTCGGAACAGATGCCCCCTACACAAACTGCAGGGAAATGATACTAGGTGCTTTTGACCTTGGAATCACACACTTTGATCTTGCAAACAACTACGGCCCACTCCCTGGAAGCGCTGAAGAAACATTTGGTCGTGTACTTTCAGAGGATCTGAAATTCTACAGGGATGAAATCATAGTCACAACCAAAGCTGGATATGATATGTGGCCTGGCCCATATGGAGCCCATGGTAGCAGGAAATACTTAATAGCAAGCCTCGACCAGAGTCTCAAAAGAATGAAACTTGATTATGTAGATATTTTCTATCATCACAGGCCCGACCCAGAAACACCGCTAGAGGAAACGATGGGAGCTCTCCGCGATATCGTCCAATCTGGTAAAGCTTTATATGTAGGAATAAGCAACTATAGTCCGGAAGATACAAGGAAAGCAATAGACATGCTGAATGATATGGGCGTTCATTGCCTTATACATCAGATGAGATATTCAATGCTCGACTGCAGCAATGACAGCGTGCTTTCCGTACTGGAAGAAAAAGGTGTTGGAGCAATCGCTTACTCTCCTTTAAAGCAGGGAATCCTTACAGGTAAGTATCTGAATGGTATACCGGAAGATTCACGTGCACATGGCCACAGCCAGTTTCTGAAAGAATCCTCATTGACTCCAGAAGTCATGGAGACAACAAGAAAACTTAAAGAGATTGCAGACAAGCGAGGCGATACTCTTTCTCACATGGCACTTGCATGGGTTCTTGCACAGAAGCAGATGGCAAGTGTAATTCTCGGAGCAAGGAATCTTGAGCAGATAAAAGACAATCTCAAGGCTCTGGAATGTGCACCATTCTCAGATGAAGAGAATAGAACAATAGATTCTCTCATAAGAAAATAATTCGGAGTTATAGTAAGTATATTTGAATGAAGAAGAGGCAGGGATATAACAATTCTAACCTCTTCTTCCTATTACACTTTATTTTTCAGCAACAAGAACAAAAGATTCATATGGATAAATCTTGATGATATTACCACCTAATTCTTTTCGACCTATATTTGATATTGCAAGTCTCATAGAATTCACTTTCAACTCTTCGGGCATTATGAAAGTAAACTCAGAAGCACTGAAATTCAGTAATATAAAAAGCCTTTCATTAGCATCAGTCCTCTCATATGCGAAAATCCTGTCATGATCCTCAAAATATTCCTTGAAATCACCATCCACAATTGCAGAATGCTCATGACGGAAAGCAATCATTTTCTTATAAAAATTAAAGATGGAGTCTGGATTCTTAACTTCTTCCGCAGCATTCAGCCATGTGTAATTCGGATTAAGCTTAAGCCATGGTCTTGCTTTTGAGAAACCAGCATTTGCCGAGCTATCCCATTGCATTGGAGTTCTGGCACTATCACGGCCTCTGTAATAAATAAGCTCCATGATATCATGCTCTGGTATACCTTTTGCTTTGTAATCATTGTACATTCCAAGAGATTCTACATCCTGGTATGAAGCAATATCATCAAACCTGACATTCGTCATACCAAGCTCTTCGCCCTGGTATACATACGGAGTACCCCTAATTGTCATATCCATTGTACATAGCATCTTCGCACTTTCCTGAAGATATTTTGTATCATTGCCATATCTTGATACACTTCTTGGCTGATCATGATTTGAAAGATAAACACTATTCCAGCCACTATCTCCTAAAGCTTTCTGCCATTTTGAAATGACTTTCTTGAATTCCGATATAGTCCAAGGTTTTAACTGCCAACGTGTTCCTTTGATATCAGTATTGATATGCTCGAACTGGAATACCATGGAAAGTTCACCACGTTCTTTATCAACATACTGATGAGCAATTTCAGGTGTTACATTTGGAGTCTCTCCTACTGTCATTATGTCATATTTACTGAAAACATCCTCATTCAGTTCATGTAGATACTCATGAACTCTTGGACCATTCATATAAAACATATTCCCCCGTACCAATCCTTTTGCATTTGGAACAGAAGGTAAACCTGGAACCTTTGAGATGAAATTGATGACATCCATACGGAAACCATCAACTCCTTTCTCAAGCCAGAAGCGAGCTATATCCTTGACTTCCTTCCTTACTTCAGGATTTTCCCAATTCAAATCTGGCTGTTCTTTTGCGAAAATATGCAAATAATACTGTCCTGTTTTCTCATCAAACTGCCATGCAGATCCACTGAAATGTGATTCCCAGTTATTAGGAGCACTTCCATCAGGATTCGGATCTCTCCAAATGTAATAATCTCTCTTAGGATTATCCTTAGAGCTTCTGGATTCTATGAACCATGGATGCTGATCAGAGGTATGATTAACAACAAGATCCATAAGAATCTTCATACCCTTCTCATGAATCTTAGATATAAGTTGTTCCATATCCCTCAAACTACCAAATTCATCCTGGATATCTCTGTAATCACTTATATCATATCCATTATCAATACCGGGGGATTTATAAACAGGACTCAGCCATATAACATCAATTCCAAGTTCTTTCAGATAATCAAGTTTTCCCTCTATACCACGAAGATCTCCAATGCCATCTTCATTGGAATCCATGAAACTCCTTGGATATATCTGATAAACAACAGCCTTTTTCCACCATTCACTCATACCCAATTTCTCCTTTTTACAGGGGTTATCAATCTGCAATGACAAACACCCTATATATGAGTATGCCCTTTGCTGGAATTCTTTCAAACTATTTCAGAATGGTTTCAAAGTAATCCCATAGTGATGAATGAGGAGGTGGTGCTATTACCTCTACCTTTTCCTTCCTTATTGGGTGAATGAAGGAGATTTTTCTTGCATGAAGGCAGATGCCACCATCTGGATTTGATCGCTGCGCTCCATATTTAAGATCTCCTTTAATATGAATCCCTATTGCTGCAAGCTGTGCCCTGATCTGATGGTGCCGTCCTGTGTGAAGGTCTATTTCAAGAAGATGGTAATTATCAGAAGAAGCTATGAGTTTATAGGAAAGCTTCGCTATCTTCGCTCCTTTTCTTTCCTTCGCAGAA
>CASDRY010000105.1 GCA_949283235.1 uncultured Spirochaetales bacterium
AGGATTCCTAATGAGAAGCGTCAGGAATGCTTGAAGCTCTTTGAGCAGGGATACGGATACAAAAAGACCGCTCAGCTTGCAGGACTGAACACATATACAGTCAGGGAGTATAAGCGGAAATTCGCTGCAGGAGACACCTCCTGGGCGGACAGAGGCGGGAAGGTTCTTTCCGTCTGAGAATAAAGATTGTGCTGGATCAGGATTATTCCTGATCCGGCTTTGAAGCTGGATATTGCTCCTTCAGGACGCTGAGGGATTGATATAAACACCTTCGGGTGAATGGGAGTGGAAGTCTCCCGCGACATTTTTATTCGAAGAAAGGTTCATCGTAAACCGATCTTCCAAAGTTTTTCTGTTGGCTCACTCTTGTAGTGGGCCTTCTTTCTGAGAATATATGATAGATTCTCAGTAAAATATTGATGAAATTACTGAGAATAACATTGCATTCTCAGATTTCTTAGTACAAAGCATGAAGAACACTGTAATTATTTATGAGGCTCCACCTGCTTCTGAAATTAATCAAATGATGGATGAGTTCTTGGAATTCGTGAATGGTCATTCCTGTTCTGATTCGGTAATGGCTGCGATTGCGCAATATTACTTTGTTGCAATTCGTCCATTTGAAGATGGTAATGGAAGGACAGGGAGAATTATCAGCGATTATATTCTCTGTCGCTCCAGAGAAAAGCTTCCATATGTTTTCGTATCTACGGAAATCAAGAAAAAGCAGAAAGAATATTATTCACTCTTAGAGAGAGTATCAAAAAGCAGTTCAATGGACATTACAGAATGGATTGTATGGTTCATAAATCGAATGATTGATGGGTATGAAAACGCAATTTTTAAGGTGCAGAAATCATTTAAAGCCAAAGCTTATTTTGAGAGAACTCGTGAATTTGATTTGAATGACAGACAGCTTAAATTCCTGAAAAGAGCCCTGCAGGAAGATTGGGAAGGCGTAATAACCGCAAAGAAATATGCTACAATCACATCCTGTCATGTAGATACTGCAAATCGTGATTTAAAGAAGCTTGCTAGTGCTGGTCATCATTAAGGAGGAGGGCGGTAGCAAGAATACCCATTACACAACAGCCTTGTAAAGCTGTGTTGTAGTATGCTAGCATTCATCACGAACGGAGGGCTAGAAATGTCATCAATCCAGAGAAATAACTAAGTGCTTAATGATTTCTGGAGGATTTGATGTTTTTAAAGCTTGAGAATATTTCCTATTCATACCTTGGATCTGGGTATGCAGTATTTTCCGATTTATCATTATCATTCACAGAAGGCTGGACTGTAATAGCAGGAGCAAACGGAACTGGAAAAAGCACGCTTATATCAATTGCGGCAGGGCTTATCATTCCAGATTCGGGCTGTGTAAAGAAGAGTGGAGATGTGATTCTCTGTCCTCAGGTCTTTACAGGACTTGCTCCAGAGGATTGGAGTGATATCTTCTCCGGTGATAACTATGTTGGAATGCTTAAGTCGTCGCTATCATTAACTGATGAGATGATTGAACGTGAGGATAGCTTGTCTGGAGGAGAAAAGAAGCGCCTTCAGCTTCTAGCTGCTCTATCTCATTCTCCTGAGATTCTTATTCTTGATGAACCAACTAATCATCTTGATGTTTATAGCAAGCAGCTTATTGTCAATGCGCTCAATACATTCAAAGGCATCGGGATAATCGTTTCCCATGACAGAACTTTTGCATCAGCCCTTTCTTCAAGGACGATCCTTCTTGATAGAGGTACAAGTGAGGCAGCTTCTATCGAGGATATTCCGCTTCCCCTGCCAGAAGCGCTTGATGAGAGCGATAGGCGAAAGAAATCCGGAAGAAATGCATATGATAGCCTTTTATCTGCAATCTCTGCAGAGAATAGCATTGTCCGTTCTCTCAGTGATAGAAGTAAGGAGAAGCAGAAAGGCTTATCCAAAAGAGGACTAAGTAGCAAGGACCACGATGCAAAAGCAAAGATCGATGGAGCTAGATTATCTGGAAAGGATGCTTCTCTTGGTGGTGCTATAAGGAACCATCTGTCTCGCTCATCGCAGCTTGAAGACAAGCTTGCTTCAGCTCATAAGCCACTTATGCGAAAAGAAGGTCTGACTTTGCTTAGCGGTATGCATGTGCCGGATCTTGCTTTTCCTGAGACTGTTATCAACGCCGGTGATTATTCCCTTTCAATTCCTGCGTTATCAATAAAAGCTGGTACTCATATAGCGCTAACTGGAAGAAATGGTAGCGGTAAGACACTTTTCCTTGATGCTTTCAATGAAGAAATGGGGAGGCAGGGAAAGGAACGTTATGTTCTTTATCTTCCTCAGGAATTCAGTGAGGAAGAGGTTCAGAGCATCATTTCTGATTTCAATTCTCTTGAAGATGATGAGCGTGGATTGATTCTCTCAGATATGTATCGTATGGGTTCAAATCCATCTTCCTTGTTCTCGGAATCTTTTACACTGAGTCCTGGTGAAATGAAGAAACTTGCTATTGCGATGTCCAGAAGAAAGGGGAGATCTGTGCTTCTGATGGATGAGCCCACCAACCATCTTGATATTTTATCGATGAGGATCCTCGAGAGAATGCTCAGGGAAGATGGCTGCGATATGACTATCATTCTTGTAAGTCATGATGAGGCATTCATATCAGCTTGTACCGATACAATCTGGAGGGTGGAAAGAGAAGGCAATAAAGGCCGCCTTGTGCTTTAATGTCCAATAAGGAAATCAAGGACATTGGAGGCTGTGGAGGCTTCCTGCCTGTATAGTTCTGTATATCCACAGTTCTTGCAGGAGACTGCAATGAACTTCTTGTTCTGTACATCGAAGAATTTCGAGAAATTCCCGCCTGTAGTCTGTATTGTTTCCGCTGTATATTCTACGCAGCCGCATTTAGGACATCTGTATTCGCTCATGCTTGTATTGTAGCTTAGTGAGTATTGTTTTGATAATGTATTATTTCCTTTATACGAGCATCTTTTACCTGTATGATTTCCTTATATGAAGAAAGTTACGGTTATGAGCGACTCTGAGATAAGAGAGCTTGCAGAGACATATGCTGATTATGATTTCAGACCAGGAGAGAAATCGATCTTCAGTGTTCTTGGCTCAAGAGACAGGATATTAAGATACCTGGAGATGTCCATACGGACTGCGCTAAAGAGCGGCTGGATATATTCTGTCGGTGACAACAAAGAAGCATATGTCGCCATCTCTTATTCCGATTCGCATCCACCTCTTCATATAATGCTTTCCTTCCCATTCAGGGCAATGAAGGCTGTAGGTACCAGATTGCTATATGATCTATCCCAGCTTCTCAAGAATGGAGGATCTTCCCTTGCCGACAGGATGAAGAAGAACGGAGAGAAGTTTCTGAGCGTGGAGATGCTATGCGTAAGGAAGGAGTATCAGGGGAAAGGATACATGAGGAAGGCTATGGAAGAAGTCTTCCGATTGGCAGATGAGAAAAGACTCCCCGTAATCTTAGAGACCGACGAAACCCTCAAAGCTGATAAATACATACATCTTGGAATGGAACAGGAAGGAGTTCGCCGTTTCACACCTGAGATAGCATTCTATGAGATGGTCTATAGACCAGG
>CASDRY010000106.1 GCA_949283235.1 uncultured Spirochaetales bacterium
CATCTGGTAGAGTTATACCTCTATGACGAGAAAGTATGAGAACATCCTGGAAACACTGCAGCACTTCATTATGGTACATAGCGCTCTGTTCCCAATGCACTCCATCATCATAGACCTGCATTCTCAATTCCACATCCAAGCGTCTTAGCGCCTCTTCTCGCCATCTAATTGTCTGTTCCGATTCCGGAAGTATAATCGATGCTTCAAATAGTCCATGATTGGAAATAATCCCCCAATTTGAAATTCTGTTATAGCTATCCCAGACGCCCATGATATATTCCGCATGATCTTTCATGGACTCATAAAATGCATCAATTGCCTCTTCTGTGAGATTCTCAGAATCCAGGAAGAACTGTATAGCCTTCGACCAGTATTCCATGCGGAACCCAGCTTCAATGCTTCTCCACGCTTTCTGAGCCTTCTTATCAGATCTCTTAACGTTTCCTGTCCAGCTAAGGAGTTCTTTGACAAAGGCTTTGGCATATTTCTCATCCCCTGTCATAGCATAAGCTTCACCATAGCAGATCCAGTGCCTCATCCTATTAAAGGCATATACAAACTCAGCATCATCCCCAGGTTGCCTGAGCCAGTCAATCTCACCATCGAAAACAACGGGAACAGAAGTCTGCTCAAGATCCCAGCGAAGGGTGAACATATATCTCTGTGCGGCAGCATCATCTGCAGTCTTCAGTACCTTAGCAGCTTCCTCTGGAGAGTATCGGAGAGCATACTCAGCAGTTTCCTTTATTTCAGCTGTATCAAAAAAGAACCGTCTGTCCTGAAAAAATTCATCTTTTGTCATATTCACATTATGCATTAGCCATGGAAAAAAGTGAGCAAATATATGACAGTGAAAGAGCGGAATGCTAAAATCCAGAAAAGGAGAAATTATGATCACTATAAGGATAACAGGAAAAGAGGCAACTCTTTTTGAGAAAACCGGAGAGGATGAACTCTATGGAGTATATAAGGAAGAGTACAAGGAAGGAGAGAGTATAGAGGTTGAGTTCAGCAACGAGGGCTTATACTGGATAAGTCTCGACACATCGCTCTACCCTGCACTTCTCTGGTGCAAAGGAGAGTACAAGCTACCAATTCCATTCGGAGATGCGAAACTGCCATATCCTCCGCAGTCATTCAGCGGCAGCATCCATCTTATTCAGATAAGGAAAGCAAAGGACGAGGAGAGGCTGAATTACCGAAACCTTGCGCTCAACCCATTTGACTGGCATGGAAACAATGCTCTCTATCCGCATTCCTGGGCGAATGTTGAGACAAGAGGCGAATCTGTATTTGCATCAAGAAATGCGATAGATGGCTTTATCGCGTCTGACATGCATGGAGTCTTTCCTTGGTCAAGCTGGGGTATAAACCGCAATCCAGATGCTGAGATAACAATAGATTTCGGTCGTCCTGTGGATATAGACAAGGTGGTTTTCTACAACAGAGCAGATTTCCCTCACGATGCATGGTGGACAGAAGCGACAGTGAAGTTCTCCGACGGAGAGGAGAGAATCGCGGGATTCGAGAAGAAAGATGGTGCACAGCCTGCTCTTTGCGTGAATAAGAAAGGAATAACAAGCTTAACTGTATCGAAGCTTATAAAAGCAGATGATCCATCCCCATTTCCAGCTCTCGTTCAGCTTGAAGCCTGGGGAAAGGAGAGCGAATGAACAGAAAGATAGTAAATGGTATTGTCATACTTATAGTCATCATTCTTGTAGGTGCTGTTTTCATTGCGAAACAGGCAGGAACAGGAAATGTCAGCTCGATGCAGAGTTCTATCGATAACAATGCGACAAGGGAGCAGAGCGACAGGACACCGCTTGAGATTGCGGAGTTCTCACCAGATCTGATTCAGAAGAATGAGAAGCCTTTGATTATAGTTATGGGAGAAAGCTGGTGCCAGCCATGCCTGAGGATGATGCCAGACCTCACAGAACTCAACAGGACTGTGGAGGATATAGAGATCCGCTATATGGATCTGGGAGAGAACGAGGCAGCTTTCCAGTACTTCCCTATCAGGGTGACACCGACAATTGCGGTCTTCATGCCCGAAGGAAAGCCTTTCACACCACCTGAGGATTCGGCAATAGACTACATCCTCTATACTTACAAGGATAGCGGAGAGCATGCGCTTACAATCCATGAAGGCTATCTTACAAGAGAACAGCTTGAGTCAATGATAGAGGACCTCCGCGATGCTTGATTCGGTTCTTCAGAGACTATCGGAAAGCATTGCTGAAAGCGGGTGGCTTTCCCCTGTGATTGCACTTGCAGCAGGACTTATAACATCAATAACACCATGTGCACTCTCACAGATTCCTCTTGTTCTTGGATATGTCGGAAAGGAAGCATCTCCTGGGAAAGCATTTAGGCTATCATTAGTATACGCACTAGGAACGGCTGTTACATTTACAGCATTCGGTATAGCCGCAGCGCTGCTTGGCAATCTCATAGGAAACGCTTCATGGTGGTGGTATCTGATTCTCGGGATACTGATGATACTAATGGCCCTGCAGATGTGGGGAATTGTCAATATAATCCCTTCGACATATCTTTCTGCGATAAACAGGAGAAGAGGATATCTGGGAGCGCTGGCGGCAGGTGTGCTCGGAGGAATATTCTCCTCTCCTTGCTCAACCCCTGTGCTTGTAGCGCTGCTTTCGATCGCCAGTGCAGATGGAGAGGTTATAAAAGGAGGAATGCTTCTGCTTCTCTATTCAATTGGTTGCACCGCATTAGCTGTAGTGCTTGGCTCTTCTCCATCGCTTATAAGAAAGCTTGGACAAAAAGAGTCATTCAGGGCTGTAAGCAAAGCCCTGAATATACTCCTGGGTATCATTGTACTGGCAATTGGTCTTTATATGCTCTATCTGGCTTTCTGAAGCTCAACAGGCTCCGCAAGCTCATCGAATGTATCAAGGACAACTGACAGGAGGAAGTCTATGATTTCCTCCTCTTTATTCATCCCCTGATAATCCCCCAAGCTCTCTTTCTCGCCATTTCCATAGAGAGATACCTTTGGATCCCCATAGAAGCCCTTCACTCCATACTCCTCCTGAAGTTCCCTGAGAGGAACTCCAATCATTGGAGAGATGGCCCTGAGATCATCACGCTCAATTGAAACTGCAAAGATATACTTTCCATTCCAGTGAACGGAAAGCGAATAAGGAATGGCTATCATTACATCGGAGCCTATAGCCTCTCCGTTCCTATGGTATCTCACTTCCAAGTCCCCCACCTGATAGCATTTTGCTACCGCGCTATTCTCATCAGGAATTGTCGGGAAAGACCCTACTATGCTCTCACACTCTTTTCTATCTAGAATCATACTCTCTCCAGAAGATTCTCCACTGTGATAGTGGAGGTATCAGCAACGCCACGATGGAGGAATTCCGCCGCAACCGCCTCTCCTATTGTCTCTATAGTCTCATCATCAGCGACACCGAAAAGCACCTTTATAACGTTACTTACTTTAATCTGATCAAGTGGTTTTGCAGGAACGAATATCGTTCTCTGCGTGTTAGCCGCCATAACCATCCCAGCTTCTTCAAGATCTGAAAGGTATTTTGACAATCTGTTTGCAGGAATAGCGAGTTTCTTTATAAGCTCTTTCTGGCTCATCGCGCCTTGTCCATTCTGATACTTGTCAGCTATCAGGAGAAGGGCATTGACAGCTTCCGAAATCTGCCTGTATGGAGTCTCAGTATTCCCCATAATGAAGGTTTTATCAGGTTTGAACTGATGAACAAACACAAG
This sequence comes from uncultured Spirochaetales bacterium, assembly GCA_949283235.1. GTDB lineage: Bacteria > Spirochaetota > Spirochaetia > Sphaerochaetales > Sphaerochaetaceae > Ornithospirochaeta. Next base: position 3,763 of record CASDRY010000106.1, read on the forward strand.
CTCTGCTGAGAAGAAAATCGCGAACCATACAACATACAGAAAGAGCAGAGCTATGAAGATGGAGGCCATCGATCCATAGATTACAGAATAGCTGACCATCATCGATGCTATCGTTCTGAATAATGCTGTCACGATAGCAAGAGAGACAAGACATGTAGTCGCTCCGATTGCTGCGGATATGAATCTTATCTTTGAATTCGGAACGGCATAATAAAGCAGGAAGAGCAATACCCAGATTATGAGGAACATCAGCACTGAATAAAGGAAGCTGCTTGTTCTCTCATCGCCTATCAAAATGTTGCGGATTTTATCTCCAACCATGCTTCTTAAAGCAAAGACCACAACAACCATGAAAGCACCCATTATAAGCAGGGTTAGGAATGCAGTGAATCTCCTTACTGTTCCAGATGAGGCATGAGTGCGGAATATATGGTTTATTACTGTATAAATCTTATTTACAAGAAGAATGCCGGTGAATATGAATGAAACGAGCCCTATAACACCAAGACTCATAGCATTGGATGAAAACTGCTCGATGTAAGACATCAATTCAATACCGGTAGAGTCTCCGAAAGTCTCTTTCAGCATGATGGTAATCAGATCCATGAATGGCTGAAGCACACCGAAAGCGGAAAGGAACGCTACAAGGAACGTAAGACAAGGGACAATGGCAATCAGAGTGGAATAAACCATTCCAGAGGCCATCATTGAGATATTATCCCTCCCCATTCCACGGAAAGCGAGAGCAATGGCACGGCCATATCTTACCCACCATTGTCCAATCTTGGCAAAGAAGCCATTTTCTATGTTATCCTGCATTTTCATCCTTCAATACAGATAGGAGGAAATCAGAAATCGTCTTCATAACTTCTTCCTTGTCAGTTTCATTGAGAATCTCATGTCTATCACCATCGAAAAGACGGAGACGAACATCTTTCAATCCAGCTTTCTTATACATTCTGCAGACTTTCTCTACTCCACGTCCATAGTCTCCGACAGGATCATCACGCCCTGAGATTATCAGCATCGGGATATCTTTCCTTATAGCGGAGGCAAGATGCTTATCATTTGCCGTAAAAGAACCTTCTATGAGATCTGCATAGAACTGGGATGAGCAGATAAACCCACAAAGGGGATCCTCATCATATTTTCTGACCTCATCTTTATCCTTGGATAACCACGCAGACTTTCCTTCTCCAGGGAAATGCTTGTTATAGCTTCCGAATGCAAGTTTATCCAACAGCTCATCAGGCATTCGAGAACCATTCTTCCTAGCCCTCTTTCTTGCTATCTTATACCCTACCTTACCGACTATTCCCTGAGAAGCTCCTGTTCCGCATATAATGACAGCATCATACGATTTTGAATGAAGCGCAAGGCATGTTCTTGTCACAAAGGAACCCATCGAGTGACCAAAGAGGAAATGAGGAAGCTCAGGATAATCATTTGTGATTGCTTTATCTACAATCCAGGCATCTTCTGCGACTCTTCTCCATCCTCCAGATTCCGCAAACCAGCCCTTTTCATCCTCCTCCTTCGTCAGTCCATGCCCTCTATGATCCTGAGCATAGACAACAAAGCCTAGCTTATTAAGATACTCAGCAAATCTGCTGTAACGAAGACTATGCTCCGCCATACCATGGTTTATATGCACTGTAGCAATGGGGTTATCACAATTCCAGATACGAAGGAAAATCCTATGTCCATCATCAGCTGTAAGATATCGCTCTTCCATACTTCCTCACACTCGTGAGGATAACCTCAAAGAATGGAGAAGGCAACAAAACTCGGGAAATTCCTGACCAGAACCAGTATTCTGTGAGATTTGCCCCTAAGATACAGCTTCCCAACAAACATTATTATCGCACTCACCAATGTTTCATAGTTTTATCACATAGAGAAAGGAACATACCCAATTGTGCTCAGGAGCCTAAATACTGCAAAAAAGACCTTAAAAAATACAGGCATTAATTCCTTTACCACGACATTTGAACAAGAACCTATTTGCAAAACCTACCTCGCCAACTGCGCCATCGAAAACCAGCCAACTCCGTCATCAAAATACGGCCAACTGCCCCATCAGCTACAGCTAATTTCTTTCAATAATTAATTTTATATTTCAAACTGAAAGCATGAAGGAATATAGCCCAAGAGTTATTGATTCTATCTTTAATCTCAAGCTTGAAACAATGGATTCAGTATATGTGAAAGGTGCAAAATCGTGTGGAAAAACCAA
>CASDRY010000107.1 GCA_949283235.1 uncultured Spirochaetales bacterium
AAGTGAATCTTGGATTTTTCTCAGTGCCTTTCAGCGCCTCAGGGTTTGCTGCATATGTCAGGGCATCGTACCCGATGATATTATCTTCCGGGTGCTTTGATAGCATGTAATATACAAAATTGATACCTATGAAGCCCGCGGCTCCTGTTATGACAATGTTCATATTACCCCTGATGTTAAATTTTAATTCTATCCGTTAGTGTCTTTATGATAGCCTATTTTCAGAACTGAGATGGTTATTCTTTCATCCAGGATTTCACAGATAGCTCTGTAATCATCTATTCTGTATCGCCATAGACTTCTCATATTCACACCAAAGCTTTTTCTTTCCTGCCCTGACTCTTTCCTTGAGTTCAGGAGTGGTTATGAATATAACTGTTGCTGTTAAAGCCATAAGCTACCTCGTGTATCATAGTATACAATGTATCAACACTTAAGTCCTGCATCTGTATTATCGATGCACGTCAATACTCTTGCCTGTAAGCAATGTAATGCAGCAGAAATTACCCATATCTAATGATAATTACTGATAGCGAAAAGTGATAAAGAAGGCAGTTGTTATGATTTAACTCATTACAATATAAGACGTTGGTGATTAATACTGATTCAGGAAAAAGATTTACGAATTAACAGAGATTTAACATGAAAAAGCTTATTAGTTAATCCTCGTTCATTAATATGCATGTCGTAAACGAATAAGGGCTCAGGCCCATAGGAGTCTTAAATGAAAAAGATATTCATGATCATGCTTGTTGCAGCTCTTTCAATGACTGCAGTATTCGCTGGTGGTGCTTCAGAGGAAAGCGCAACAGTTTCTACAGATGGATCCACATCCATGGAGCAGGTCATTCTTTCGCTTGCGGAGCAGTATATGGCTGACAACCCAGGCGTGAACGTAACATATAACCCAACTGGAAGCGGAACAGGTATCACAGCAGCTCTTGAGGGCAGATGCGATATCGGACTTTCTTCCCGCGCTCTTAAGGATGATGAGATTGCAGGTGGTCTTACCGAGACAATCGTTGCACTCGATGGAATTGCTATCATCGTGAATGCAGATAATCCTGTTAGCGACCTCTCAATTGATCAGATTGCTGGTCTTTTCACAGGTGAGATCACAAACTGGAGTGAAGTAGGTGGATCTGATGCTCCTGTAGTTCCAGTAGGACGTGAAGCAGGATCCGGTACAAGGGATGGTTTCGAGTCCATCACAGGAACAGAGGATATCTGCAAGTACAGCCAGGAGCTTACTTCAACAGGTGCTGTCATCACAGCTGTATCACAGAACCCAGGTGCTATCGGATACGCATCACTTGCAAGCAACCTCGAGTCTGTTAAGACAGTCACAGTAGAGGGAGTTGCTCCTTCTGAGGAAACTGTAAAGAGCGGTGAGTACCTCATCCAGAGACCATTTGTCTTCGCAACTAGCTCATCAACACCTCTTTCAGAAGCAGCACAGGCATTCTTCGACTACTGCACAAGCGCAGATGCTGCTTCAATCATCGCAGGAGCTGGTGCTGTTCCAGTAGCAGAGTAAGCTAGAGGTTTCAGGAAATGAAACTTAGTGAATTCATCGCCGCAAAGGGGTATAGAAGCAATCCCCGAAGGTTGATGGAGGATCTGATCCATATGATATTCCTGGTCCTCGGACTTGTCGCGGTCGGTTCGGTTCTGGTTATCACAATATATCTTGTGGTATCAGGCCTGCCGGCCATCTTCAAGATAGGACCAATTGAATTTCTCTTCGGAACATGCTGGGCTTCGACAGCTTCGGAGCCAGCTTTCGGTATCCTTCCATTCATCCTTACATCAATCTACGGGACAGCAGGCGCTATAATAATCGGAGTTCCTATCGGATTCTTCGCAGCGGTATTCCTTGCTAAGATGGCGCCTAAGAAGGTGAGAGAGGTAATGGAGCTCTGCATCGGAGTTCTTGCAGGTATTCCATCTGTTGTTTATGGTCTTGTCGGTATGACAATCCTTGTACCTGGCATAAGGATTCTTTTCGGAGTCCCTGATGGCGCTACTTTGTTTGCTGCTATCATAGTGCTTGCCGTAATGATTCTGCCTTCGGTTATCAATGTATCCCTTTCAGCTATCCAGGCAGTTCCAAGAGAGTACGAGGAAGCATCGCTTGCTCTGGGAGCAACGGCTGTAGAGACATATTTCCGTGTTACAGTTCCAGCAGCTAAAAGCGGTATATTCACAGCTATAGTTCTCGGTATCGGAAGAGCAATAGGTGAGGCAATGGCTATCATGATGGTTGCAGGAAATGTAGCAAACATGCCATCTCTTTTCAGCTCTGTAAGATTCCTCACTACAGCTGTAGCTTCTGAGATGTCCTATTCATCAGGACTTCAGAGAGAGGCGCTATTCTCTATAGCTCTGGTGCTCTTTCTCTTCATTATGATCATCAATGCGATACTCAACATGCTCAAAACAGGGGGTGAGAAGAAATGATTGAGAGAATTTCAGGCAAGAGGCTGCTCTGGTGCTCGGTTCTTAAAGCACTCTGCATCATCTCCCTTGTTGTTGTTACAGCTCTGACAGCATTCATGCTTCTCTATGTTCTCTTCCGTGGTCTTCCTCATATAACAGGGGAGCTGCTTTTTACAAGCCCTAGCATGCTCAGGCATACTATCGGAATCCTTCCGGATATCCTCAACACGCTGTACATTGTCATAACAACCCTCATCATTGTACTTCCTATAGGAGTTGGGGCCGCTATCTATCTGAATGAGTATGCAACGAATAAAAAGATTGTTGAGCTTATAGAGTTTGCTGCGGAGACGCTTTCCGGTATCCCTTCGATTATCTATGGTCTTGTAGGTATGCTCGTCTTCGTCCAGTTCTGCTCGCTGGGGACTTCTCTTATGGCTGGTGCACTGACACTTGTCATAATGAATCTCCCTACGATCATGCGTACCACACAGGAAAGCCTTAAGACAGTTCCTGAAAGCTATAGGGAAGGAGCTTTCGCGCTTGGTGCTGGAAAGTGGAGGGTTATCAGGACAGTAGTCCTTCCGACTTGTATAAATGGAATAATCACTGGGTGTATTCTCAGTATAGGAAGAATTCTCAGTGAATCTGCTGCGCTCCTGTTCACGGCAGGTTTCGCGCACAATGTAAATGGATTCTTTAAGGGAATGGGCAGTGCAGGTGCAACTCTCACAGTAGCTCTCTACGTCTATGCAAGTGAGAGAGGTGAGTTTGATATCGCATTCGCTATTGCTGCAATCCTTATGATCCTGACTGTTATCATCAACTTGATCACAACATATCTTGGCAAGCTGATGGAGAGGAGAAACGGACAGTGACAATAATAGAGACAAAGAACCTGAATCTCTGGTATGGGAATATGCAGGCTCTTAAGAATATAAACATTGGGATGGAAGAGAAGAGCATAACAGCTTTAATCGGTCCATCAGGATGCGGAAAGTCAACATTCCTCAGGACACTGAACAGGATGAATGACCTTGTTCCAGGTGTGCGTATCGAGGGTGAGGTCATATATAACGGAGAGAATATCTTCTCGCCGAAGGTGGATGTGAATGGCCTGAGATACGAGGTCGGAATGGTGTTCCAGAAGCCTAATCCGTTCATGATGAGTATCTATGACAACATCGCGTATGGACCAAGAACCCATGGAATAAGAAGCAAGGTCAAGCTTGATGAGATTGTTGAGAAAGCTCTTGTCGATGCTGCATTGTTCGATGAGGTGAAGGATAGGCTTAAAAAGAGTGCTCTCGGACTTTCTGGAGGACAGCAGCAGAGACTCTGCATCGCACGTGCTCTTGCAGTTCAGCCAAAGGTCCTTCTGATGGATGAGCCTACATCTGCACTCGATCCGATTTCCACAGCTAAGGTAGAGGAACTTGCGATGAGCCTCTGTGACAGGTATACGATTATAATTGTTACCCACAATATGCAGCAGGCATTGAGAATCGCACACAAGACAGCTTTCTTCCTTCTGGGAGAAGTAATAGAATATGACGATACGGAGAAAATCTTCTCCACTCCGTCTGATTCCAGAACCGAGGATTACGTTACAGGAAGGTTTGGTTGATATGAGAACGAGATTCGACAGCGAGCTTGAGACATTATATGTCAGTATGATAAAGATGGGTTCCCTTACCGAGGATACTCTTACTGTGCTTCAGGAAGCACTTTCAGGAAAGGGAAGAGAGAGGCTGAAGGGCCTTGCTGATATCTCACATGAGATTGATGAGAAGGATAGGGAGATTGAGGCGCTTTGCCTTCGTCTTCTTCTGAGAAGGCAGCCTGTTGCAAAAGATCTAAGGACAATCTCCTCCGCAATGAAGATGATCTATGATATAGAGAGAATCGGGGATAATGCTGTTGATATTGCAGAAATACTTCCTTTCATCTCTTCAGATGAGGTTACTGTAAGGGTTGGACTTGATAAAATGATTGAGACCGTCATCGAGATGGTGACAGGAGCAATCGATGCTTTCGTTCATTCAGATGCCTCAAAAGCAGCTGCTGTTATCGCAGAAGATGACAAAGCTGATACGGCTTTCGATAAAGCCAAGGAGATGGTGACTGAGATGATCAGGGAAGGGGACAAGGATGCGGAGGAGGCTCCGGATCTTCTCATGATAGCTAAGTATCTGGAGAGGATGGGAGATCATGCAGCATCGCTCGCGCGCTGGGTTCTCAACTCCCTCGATGCCTCAGGAGACTGGATAAACAATCCAGTAAAGGTAGAGTAAGATGATTTACCTCGTAGAGGACGATCCCTCGATAAGGAAACTTGTGAGCTATGCCTTGAAAGGCGCAGGCTATGAAGTCGAGTCATTCGAATCAGGGGAGGAGATGATGGGCAAGGAAGGAAAGGAAAAGCCTGAACTCTATCTCCTCGATATCATGTTGCCTGGGAAATCCGGACTGGAGATTCTTCAGGATATCAGGAATGATTCGTCTGAGAGGGATATCCCTGTGATTATGCTGACAGCCAAAGGTACTGAGTATGATAAAGTCCTTGGACTGGACAGCGGTGCTGATGATTATATCGCGAAGCCATTCGGTATGATGGAGCTTCTGTCTCGTATCAAAGCAGTGCTTAGACGCTCGGAGAGGCAGAAGCAGAAAGATGATATCTCGCTTGGAGGCATTACCATCTCTTCTGCATCCCACACTGTGAAAGTGAATGGAGTGAAAGCTGAGCTCACGCTGAAGGAGTTCAATCTCCTTTTCTATCTCATGGAAAATGAAGGGATAGTGCTTGACAGGGACAGTATCCTTAACACTGTCTGGGGATACTCCTTCGATGGAGAGAACAGGACTGTGGATGTTCATATCCGGCATCTCAGGGAGAAGCTCGGAGACGAGGGGCAGAGGATAGAGACCGTGAAAGGCGTTGGATACAGATTCAGAGGGCATGATGAATAAGAAGATCTTCAAAACAGTATTCCTATCGATTCTTCTCACTCTTGTGCTTGTGTTAGGAGTATCGATATCGGTTTTTTACACGACATATGAAAACAGGATAGAGTCGGATCTCTCAGCAGAACTTAGGTTCCTTGTAGCTGTTGCTGATGAAGGATCAGATGGAATAACAGATGTATCCATACCAGGACACAGGGTTACCATCATAGCAGAAGATGGAAGTGTTCTGTATGAGAGCGAGACAGATCCTTATGATATGGAGAACCATCTCGAACGCCCTGAGGTTCAGGAAGCCCTGATATATGGTTTCGGAGAGGATACAAGGCAGAGCCATACCCTTCTTGAGAATCTTCACTATGCTGCTTCCCGCCTCAGTGATGGACGCATACTTCGTCTTGCGGTTCCTGCTGATACCCTCCTCTCATTCATCGCAGAGATGCTTCTTCCGATGATTGTCATTCTCATTCTGCTCCTTATCTTCTTTGCTTGGTTCTCAATGAGAGCTGCAAAGCGAATCACAGATCCTATCAATTCGATAGACCTAGAGCATCCTGAGAGTACTGAGGAGTATGAGGAGCTTTCTCCTCTTCTTTACAGGATTTCCAAACAGCAGGCTACGATAAAGGAGCAGATAGAGAGCGCGGAGAGGCGTAGCCGCGAGTTCTCAATCATCACAGATAACATGGCTGAAGGGCTTGCTGTGATCGATAAGGAAATGAGGATTCTCTCAGTGAACAGGGCAGCTTCCAGACTCTTCGATGCGGAGGAGGCGCACCAAGGTGATTCTGTCCTTTCGATAAACCGCTCAGATTTTTTTACTTCTGTTGTTACTGATGCACTTTCAGGAAAGAGAGCTGAAACGATTATCGATAACAAGACCAGGACGCTTCAGGTTATAGGTTCACCTGTCTTCGAGCACTCTGTTGTCACCGGTGCTGTTATAATAATCATGGATATCACAGAGAAGTCCGAGCGCGAAAGACTCAGACGTGAGTTCACTGCAAATGTAAGCCATGAGCTGAAGACGCCGCTGACATCAATTTCAGGTTTCGCTGAGCTTCTTAAGAACGGGGGAGTCTCTGAGGAGAACGTGAAGGATTTCGGAAAGGAAATCTATGATGAGAGCCAGCGCCTCATTGCACTTGTCCATGATATCATAAGACTATCCAAGCTGGATGAGGGTGATGGTGGCGATGAGACGATGGAGAGAATCTCAGTCTCCGAAATCGCGGAGGATGTCGTATCAAGACTCAGGAAGAGAGCTGAGAGCTTCTCTGTCCAGCTTGAATTCAAAGCTGAGGATCCAGGTTTTATAAATGGTTCTGATCTCCTTCTGGATGAGATGATTGCAAATCTTACTGATAACGCAATCAAGTATAACAGGAAGGGCGGAAAGGCTTCTATTGTTGTTCGCCGCGAGGGTGAGGAGGTTGTCCTTACTGTCAGCGATACAGGAATAGGAATTCCCGATGAGGATAAGGACAGGGTTTTCGAACGCTTCTATCGTGTTGATAAATCACGCTCGAGAGCATCTGGCGGAACAGGCCTAGGGCTTTCCATTGTGCGTCACAGCGCGATGATGCTCCATGGTTCGATTGCGCTTAAATCCAAGCTAGGAGAAGGCACTGAGATAACAGTCCGCTTCCCATCGCTTTGAGAGGTGTCCGTTGCACAATCTGCAGCGGACTTTCTCTTTCTGATAACCTTCTTTCATACAATTAGTGAATATTTACTAAGGTTTTTCTCCTCTTTTAGGCGTACAATACAAGCTAGATTCAAAACAAAGAGGGGTATTATGAAATTCAAACCAACTGAGCCATGGCGATTTCTAGATGAATTCAGGGGAAAGGAATTCGATGGCGAATGGCCGAATGTAAAAGAAATGTTCCATATCTCATGCCTGAGATATCCAGATAATCTCTGCTTCAGGGCATTCTCTCCGAAGGAGGAGAAGTTCACATATAGAGAAGCGGAGAAGAAGATAAAGGAAGTCTCTTATTACCTTCTGGGTGATGGCGTTAAGAAAGGGGATAAGATTGCGGTTTCAGGAAAGAACAGCCCGGAGTGGGCTATAGCTTATCTTGCAGTAATCTATGCGGGTGCTATCGTTGTTCCTCTTGATTATGCTCTCAAAGATCAGGAGATGGAGCATCTTATGGCTTTCGGAGGTGTTTCCAGGCTTTTCATCGACAAGGAGAGGATAGATAAGATCGATGCAGATGGAAGCGTAGGGCTTGTTGCAAAGTATTCTCTTGAACCATCTGATAAGGATCTTTTCGTCCTGGATATGACAGGTCCTGAGAAGGAAGGTGAGACCGCTGATATCAAAGAGACAGCTGCAATACTATTCACATCGGGAACAACTGGCACACCTAAGGGCGTTATGCTCTCACATGAGAATCTTGTCTCTGATTGCTATTTTGCACAGGGGAATATGAACATCTATTCGACAGATGTCTTCTATGCAATCCTTCCGATACATCATGCATATACGATGCTTGCTGTTTTCTTCGAGTCATTCTCCGTCGGAGCTGCTACTGTATTCGGGAAGAAGCTTGTTGTCTCCCAGATTCTGAAGGAACTGAAGGAAGGACACGTCACGATGTTCCTTGCTGTTCCTATGCTCTTCAATAAGATGATAGCTGCACTTATGGCTGGTGTAAGAAAGAAAGGAGCTGTTGTCTATGGCCTTATAAGGGCAATGATGGGATTCTCAGGCTTCGTGAAGAAGCTTTTCGGAATAAACATCGGAAAGAAGATGTTTGGTTTCCTTCTCCGCAACCTCTCCCTTGAGGAGAACAGAATCTGTATCTGCGGCGGCGGTCCGCTTCCTGCTTCTACATTCAAGATGTTCAATGAGCTAGGTATCGATTTCGTGCAGGGCTATGGCCTTACGGAAACTTCCCCGATCACGCATCTCAATCCTACCGAAGCCTATATAGAAACATCTGTTGGAAGAAAAATCCCAGGCTGTGAGGTCAAGATCGTAGATCCTGACAGTGACGGCAACGGAACGATCTACATCAAAGGCTCGATGGTAATGCAGGGCTATTACAATAACAAAGAAGCTACAGATGAAGTTCTCTATTCAGATGGATGGCTCAATACAGGAGATGTAGGCCATCAGGATGAGGATGGATATCTTTATCTTACAGGAAGAGCCAAGAGCGTTATCGTTACAGAAGGCGGCAAGAATGTATTCCCAGAGGAGATCGAGGATCATTTCCAGCTCTATGATGATATAGATCAGGTATGTGTAATCGGATACCTCATCGACAAGGCAATGAAGAGTGAGGGAATCCGTGTTGTTATCTACCCATCGAAGAAATACTCTGATTCCGTCAATAATGATAAAGCAGTAATCGAAAAGCATATGAATGAGATTGTTGCTGAGGTTAACAAGGAGCTTCAGAGCTATAAGAAGATAACAAAGGTAACAGTCACAGACATGCCAATGCCTATGACAAGCACAAAGAAGATCAAGCGCTTTGAAGTTAAGGCTCAGTACGATGAGTAAAAAAGCGGGGTTGCAAATATGCTCTCTAGGCTTTATCTTTCACCTGTTATGGAATTGAAGAGTTATCAGAGAGCATTTCTGCGCTCCAAGGCGCAAACACTGGATCCAGTAGTATATGTAGGAAAAGACGGAATGAGTGCAGGTGTTGCTTCTGCGTTAGATGCAGCCCTTACTTCGCATGAGCTCGTGAAGGTACGCTTCACTGGCAGCAAGGATGAGGTAAGGGAGATTTCATCGGAGCTTGAAAGCGCAACAGATTCCACACTTGTTGCTATCACAGGCTTTACAGCTGTCTTTTTCCGCCAGGATCCAGATTCCCCTGAAAGAATCTACAGAATCTGACAGGTAAAATAGCTCTTCCAGATCGGAAGGGCCAGAATATTCACTTTCTTTTTCCAAAACCTGACCAAAATCGGGACTTATTGAGTATATACCTTTAGGAGTAACTAACAGCTCCTAAAGGAGAGAATCTATGTCAGATATGATTACGGCTGACGAGGCAAGGAAGCTCTTCCGAGATCTCACGATGG
>CASDRY010000108.1 GCA_949283235.1 uncultured Spirochaetales bacterium
ATCTCTCATCCCTCAACTTTCCGTGAAGAACCAGTTTTTTAAGACTTTTCATTTTCCCTCCCCCGTGTGAGATTATCGAGAAGACGCTCTAAAAGGGCGTGGAGGTTATCACGCTCAGCTTTGGTGAAACCTGAAAGAATCCGTTCATCGAGAGCGGCACACTCATCTACCCATCGAACGGCAGCTTCACGGCCTTTTTCTGTTAGTTCAAGCCGGTTGGAACGTCTGCAATCTTCATTTTCCGTGCGAGTCAGAAAGCCATTTTTCCTGAGTGTTTCCGTCATGCGGGAAACAGCTGCAGGATCTATCCTGAAATAGGAAGCAACCATATTCTGAGTGGCTGGCCCATGCGAAAGAAGGTATGAGAGAATCCTGGGCTGTCCTCGCCCAAGTCCAAGTTCATCTCTGAGCGGACGAAGGGCATTGTCTTTTTCGTGAAATACTCTGAAAAGAAGCTGATTCAAAGAAAGGTCCATAATCACTTCCTTATTCATTGATATATCAATTATTGATGTATCATATTTATGCGAGGTCCTTCAGTCAATAAACTTCTTGCACCGGCTCATATGTAAAAAAGTAACTGGCCTCCCCTTGCCGTGAGAGCTATCCATTTGTATATTCCTTTATGGCCCCTTTAGGCTTACTAATGATTAGAGGTGATAACATGAAGATCATTCCGCTTGGAGACAGAGTTCTTGTAAAGGCAAAGGAAGTCGAGGAGAAGACAGCTTCTGGCATCTTCATCCCACAGACAGCACAGGAAAAGACACAGATTGCAACAGTCGTTGCTGTTGGTGATGATGAGACTATCAAAGTAAAAGCTGGACAGGAAATCATCCACGACAAATATGCTGGAACAGCTATCAAGGATAATGGTGAGGATTATCTCATCCTTAACTATGCAGACATTCTTGCTGTAATAGAATAAGGAGTAATTCCAGAAGATATGCAGAGCGGGAAACCGCTCTGTTTCTTTCAGTAGAGGAATCTCTCTATCTTCTCGCCTATATTCCTCAGCATTGTATCTTCAGGGATATAGCACTCAGGAAGGGATGAGATCATCATCCGGCCATAACCTTTTCTGAGTATTCTGCTGTCAAGAATAATAACGACACCTTTATCGGTTTCGCTTCTTATCAATCTTCCGATTCCCTGCTTTAAGCGAAGTGTTGCTTCGGGAACAGTCATTTCCATAAATGATGATACCCCACTCTTCTCCAAAGCTTCCGATCTGGCTTTTATTATAGGAGTGGAAGGAACAGTGAATGGAAGCTTCACAATGATAACAAGCCTCAGAGTCTCTCCGGGGGCATCCACACCTTCCCAGAATGAGGAGACAGCAAAAAGGGAACTGTCCTTGTTCTTCCTGAATTCCTCAAGAAGTCTTGAGCGTGGAATCCTATCGCTCTGTATCATTAGATTCGGAAGCCTATCCTGCAGCCTCGCATAGACATCCCTCATCATCTTCTTTGATGTGAAGAGGACAAGAGCACCACCCCCAGATGCTTCTATCGCTTTATAAACAGCTTCTGCGACATATTCAGTATACCCAATGCTGTTTTCATTCGAGAATGCACTGCCATCCTGAGGCAGAAGGAGCATCAGGTTCCTGCCATATTCAAAGGGGGACGGGAAGATTCCTGAACGTACTCTCTCCTTCTCCTCCCACAATCCTGAACGTTTCTCGAAATACTCAAAGCTGCCATTCACGCTAAGGGTTGCTGAAGAGTAGATCATCGAATCAAGATGCGAGACGAGATCCCTGGAAAGCACTTTTCCCGTATTCATAGGAGCAAGATGTATCTCAGGCTTTCCGCTGAAATCCTCCTCAGCATATGGAATCTCATCATCCCAGGAAGAGAAGCGTATCCAGTCAAGAAGGGTATCTGAGAGAAGAGAGAGCGATGAGCCGTATCGCTTGATGAGATCAACATAGACTTCATTTGTCTCTGATGGCCTATCGGAATAGGCTGAAGCTATTGCGTTTCCTATCCGACGCATCTCGAGAGCAGCCCCTTCCCCGCCCCTTATATTCTCCGCGCACGATGAATAGAACTGAGGCGTGAATAGCACTTCCCTATCTGGATAAGAATGGAGGATTGAGGAAAGAATCGAGTCAAACTGATCGACCATGGTTCTTAGATGTGCTATCTCATCTTTTATCCGCTTTCCGCTTCCTCTTTCCTTCTCTTCAGTGGACAGGAAATCAAGAATAGAGGCAGATCCGAATCGCTTTTCCTTTCTTGTAAGGTAATCAAGGATACGATTCACCCTATATGATGAGTATACCCTCGATAACACATCTGTCGCTTCACGCTCGATATGATGAGCCTCATCCATGACAACAACAGAGTAAGAAGGAAGGACTGCATCCTCTTCCCAATCAAGATTGCACTCAGCCCTGTTCTTTGCATCAAGAAGCAGCAGATGATGGTTTGTCACGATAATCCTGGATCGCTGCGCTTTACGCCTTGCGCTGTAATAGAAACACTCATTAGCAAATGGGCATCTGTAGCCAAGACAGTCTTTATCATCACAGGCGAAGGAGAAAAAGAGTGAAGCATCTACAGAGTGTGGCATATCCTGCACAACTCCTGTGTCAGTCATTGTTACCCACTTCTCGAACTTCAGTTCAGCATCAGAGCGTTTAACACCTGAAAGACTCTTCTCATTGCGCGCTTCATTGAATCTTCTAAGGCATAGGTAATTTCCTCTTCCATAGACAATGGCTGCTTCTTCATCCATACCTAGAGCTTTCATCACAAGGGGGATATCCTTATCGAAAAGCTGTTTCTGAAGCGTGATGGTACTAGTCGTGAAGACAAATCGCCTCGACTTGTTCTGGGATGCTGAAATCAAGGAAGGGACCAGATAAGCAAAGCTTTTGCCAGTACCTGTTCCAGCTTCTATTATCGCATGAGCATGATCCTCCAGGGCCCTCTCGACAAGCTGGGCCATCTCAAGCTGCCCTTCTCTGAAAGAATAGGTCTTCAGAACCTTCTCAAGGCGACCTCCAGGGGAGAAGATGGACTCAGCATCCATCATTCTTCAGCCTCTATCTTCAGTTCCTGCATGCGTCTTGTTATAGTCTTTCGTCCGATTCCAAGAAGCTCTGCCGCTTTTGTCTTATTACCCTTAGCGTAGGATATGGTTTCAAGTATAAGCCTCTTTTCCGCATCATCGAGTGTAACTGGAAGATCGAAAGTGACCTTCGCCCCGCCCCCAGCTTCTCTTATCTGAAGAGGAAGATCATCTTTATCGATATAATTTCCACGGCAAAGGACAACAGCTGACTCTATCGCATTCTTCAGCTCCCTTATATTTCCGGGCCATGAATAGGCGAAAAGCGCTTTCCTTGCAGCAGGAGTAAAGCCTTCGATCTTTCTCTTGTCCTCCTTGTTGAATGTCTCCAGGAAAGAAGCGGAGAGGAGTTCTATATCCTCCTTTCTCTCTCTTAGAGGAGGAACTTCTATACGGACAACATTCAGACGGAAAAAGAGATCCTCCCTGAATCTTCCTTCCTTAACCTCTTTCGCAAGATCCCTATTTGTCGCACATATTACCCTGACATCAACGGAGATAGGTTTCTCTCCTCCCACTCTTTCAAACTCCCTCTCCTGCAGGACTCTGAGAAGCTTTACCTGGGTCTGGGAGTCTATCTCACCGATTTCATCGAGAAAGATAGTCCCTCCATCCGCAAGTTCAAAGCGTCCCTTCTTCGCAGAGACAGCGCCGGTGAAAGCTCCCTTTTCATGACCGAAAAGCTCATCCTCGAGAAGCGTTGAGGAAAGAGCGGCTGCATGTACCTTGATAAAAGGTTTATCAGCACGGGAGGAAAGC
>CASDRY010000109.1 GCA_949283235.1 uncultured Spirochaetales bacterium
ACAGGGAAGCAGAGAAATATCACAAAAAGCAGCGCGAAGAAAAGATAAAGCGCTACCAGATATGTGTGAACACGCGAAGAGAACGCGAGAATCCGTCTGAATGCCAGCATACCCAGATATTACCACGTTCTTGACAGATGAGAAAATGGATGTGACTCTCTGATTATGGATTGTGCAGATATTAATGCAAAAGCCTGGGATGGAGAGGCTGAAAATGGCAATGCATGGGCCCGCATCGTGTCAGAAGAGGAGATTGGGAAGGCAAGAAACGGAGAGCCCGCAATACGAGTCACAATTGACAAGAATGTTCCCCTTTCTTGGATAGAACCCCTTAGAGGAAAGCATGTCTTATCCCTCGGAGGAGGCGGAGGGCAGCAAACTCCTCTTCTTGCGGCCTATGGCTGTGATACCGAGTGCGTGGATATAAGCGGCGGGATGCTTGAGAGAGACAGAATAGCGCTTGAACGATATGGTCTTAAAGCAAAGCTCCATCAAATAGGGATGACTGATTTATCAATCTTCGGGGACGAATCATTCGATGGAATCATAAATCCGGTATCGATGAATTTCGTTAATGATATCCAAGCTGTATTCAGAGAAGCAGGAAGGATACTGAAAAAAGGAGGCATCTTCATCTTCGGTATCGCGAACCCTGCTCTTTACATCTTCGACGACAGACTCCTTGCAAAAGGAAAGATGAAGATAAAGTACACTCTCCCCTTCTCCGATGAGATAAGCCTATCGAGGAAGGAACTTGAAAAGAGGATAAGCAAAGGCGACACTGTCGAATACTCTCACACCCTCGAGACAATACTAGGAGGACTGACAGATAATGGCTTTGCTATAACGGGCTTCTTCTCAGACGGAACTTCCTTTGAACCTATAGATTCATTCCTCCATGACTGCTATCTGGCTATCAGGGCTATCAGAATCGATGATAGTTCCATCTGAAAGAATCAGGATGCATCTAACGCCCATCTCTGCTGCAAACTCCAATGCTCTCTCAGAGCCTAAAGCCAGAAGCGTTGTCGAAAGCATGTCTCCAAGAGTTCCGGATGAAGATATAACTGTTGCAGATATGATATCTGAATTGAAAGGATATCCTGTTTTGTAATCCAGAATATGATGGTACCTCACACCATCTTCTTCAATATACCTCTGATAAACCCCTGATGTAATTACAGTGCTGTTCTCAACCTCGACAGTGAAGACAGAAGTCTCCGCATTACCCTCAGGATTCCTTATACCTATCCTCCAGGGCCTACCCCCATCTGCGCTTTTATACGCGAGAACATTGCCCCCAAGATTCACTACAAGCCCATCAGAGTCTTTTTCATCAAGCATTATCCTGACTCTGTCAGAAGCATAGCCTTTTCCGACCCCTCCTAAATCCAGAGCCATCCCTTCAAGTGGAAGATAAACAGAGGAGTCCTCATCTGAAAGCTCTACTAAGCGGTAATCAAGAAGGGGCAGTACAGCTTCTATCTCCTCTTCAGAAGGAACTCTTGCATTCTCTGAACCAAAGGCCCAGAGAGTGGAAAGAGGCCCGATAGCAGGATTGAAGATTCCATCTGTCCTGTAAGCCATCTCAATAGAGGCTTTGATCAGCAAATAGATATCCTCCGGAACTGAGACAGGAGAAATTCCAGCATTTTCATTGATCCTGTAAATCCAGCTTTCGGAATTGAAACTGGAAAGCTCCTCATCCAAGCGATAGATAAGAGAGAATATCTCGTCAGCTATCTCACTCTCATTTTCAGGGACAGTCACAGTAATAAGCGTATCCATAGCGATACGAGACTCTGTAACACTACGTACAGAGCAGGAGAAAAGCAAGAGCATGCTTAAAAGAAGAATTCCGAACGCTTTCACACCAGAGAAGTAACACAGAGCAATCTTTCCTGCAACTACTTCTCCCTCAAACCCCATCTCGATAATATTAATGCTATGTATCGTGCCATCTTTACAGATATCGACGGAACACTTTTCAGACAGGATCTTACTATCGGAGAGAAGACAAAAACAGCGATAAGAAAAGCTCATAGCAAAGGAATAGCAATAGTTCTTACCTCCGGGCGTTATATCACAGGAATGATTAGAGCTCAGGAGCAGCTTGATGTTCCCGTAATCTATGCAGCCATCAACGGGGCTTTGATAAAATCAGGTGAAACATATCTCAGGGAAAAAAGAATCGAGAAAGCTGCCTACATGAAAGCTGCTGAGCATCTCAAGGGCAAAGTCTCCTCCCTAATCGCATTCTGCGAGACCAGATTCGCGATAGATTCAGATGATGAGTGGTATAACCTGCAGACAAAAATCTGCGGAGATGAGGGTGTAAGGATGGATATAACAGATCCTGATGAAGTTTTAAGAAGGACAGGAGAAAAACCTTACAAGATTCTTGTCAAAGACAATGACAGGAGAAAGATTGAAAAGCTGATGGAAGAACTGAAAGAAATGCTCGGGAAATCAGCAAAGGTAATAAGCTCAAGCTGGAATAATTTCGAAATCCTTCCCTGGGGTATCGATAAAACAGATGCTCTCGATATCGTTTCAAAGCATCTCGGAATAGATATCTCACAAACGATGGCATTCGGAGATTGGGATAACGATGCCGGCATGATTGCCAAAGCAGGTCTTGGGATTGCTATGGCAAATGGCTCGGAAGAAGCAAAGAAAGCCGCTGCATTCATTACACTCTCCAATGATGAGGACGGCATCGCTCACGCGTTGGAGAGATTCTCAGTTATCTGATGAAATCGAGGATTCTTTCCTTATCATCTGTTATGAGCACATCTGGGCAAGCTGAGGAGAACAAGCTTAGAGTTCTCTCAAGCATATCCTTATTGCCTATTGCGCTTTCACTGCACCCTGTATCAATAACAACCTTGGGCTGAGGAAACATAAAGGATACGGAATCCAGAATCGCGGAAGATGATGGATTGTAGGAAAGAAGAGCTGACGAGATAACCACGCTCTTTATATCACTGAAGTAAGAGAATGCAGATGTAAGCTTTTCGGTGCTCATTGCTGTAACGGAACTGCTTTTCATAAGCCACTCACCATTAATTTCCACAAGTGGATTCATGTGCTCCATCATATCAGGATCGAAAACAGCTTTTAATCGTACAAGCTCCTCAGATATCTCCTCACCAATCTTTCCAAAGGGAAGCACTGTAAGAAGAAGCGTATCCAAGCCTTCTTTTCTGAGTTTGACTACCCAGTCATATCCAAGTCCGGAAAAGCCCTTGGACCAAAGATCCTCACAAGGTCTGAAAGAGATTCCCATCTCACCTATCACTGCAATCATGCTTCGAGTCTACTCTGCTGGATTGCATTGGGCAAGGTGGGTATAATCATGGCATGAACACAAAGAAAGCTGTATGGATATCAAAACCTGAGAGAATCAAAGCAACCCTGCACACTCTTTCATTCAGATCAGAGGAAGCTCATTCCGTCTTCTTCGTTATCGGAGAGGAAGATGAGATTTCCCTCTCCTACAGCTCAGATACAAGTACCGCGCTTATCCTTCTCCACACACCGGAGGAATATATCGTATTCGGAAAAGAAAGAATCGTGCTTTCATTCAAAGGTGTGAGAACGGAAATACCATCAGAGTCTATAACAGCGCTGAAACTAACGAAGAAAGGAGCGCTTCTTATTTTCTCCACAGGGAAAAAGGAGGTTCTGCGAATTGAAAAAGAAGCCTTCTCCTCCTCCGCTTCTTTCGGTCTTGCCGCAAAAGGAAAGGGAGAAGTAACTCTCGAGGTATTCTAAAGCTTCTCTTTATGTTAGAATCCCATCATCTTCTAAAGGACCCTTTGAAAGGTCTGAAAGGACGGTGAATATGGAAATCAAGGAAGAGCGACCGCTCAATTTTATCGAGCGAATCATCGAAGACGATCTGAAAGCAGGAAGAGTTCCTGGAAATAAAATCGTAACACGCTTTCCTCCGGAGCCGAATGGATACCTCCATATCGGTCATATCAAAGCAATCTGTATCAATTTCGGTCTTGCAGAGAAGTATGGCGGAACATGCCACCTCAGGCTTGATGATACAAACCCAGCTAAAGAAGAGCAGGAGTATATCGACTCAATCAAAGACTGCATTCACTGGCTTGGTTTTGACTGGGGAGAGAAGACATACTACGCTTCCGACTATTATGACCAGCTTTTTGATATCGCGGTAAGGCTCATCAAGGAAGGAAAAGCATATGTGGACTCGCTCTCTCCTGAAGAGATGAAGGAATATAGAGGCACACTGACAGAGCCTGGCAAGAACTCCCCAGATAGGGACAGATCCATTGAAGAGAATCTCGACCTTTTCATGAGAATGAAGAACGGAGAGTTCCCAGAGGGGGCTTATACGCTCCGCGCGAAGATAGATATGGCGAGCCCTAATATCAACATGCGCGATCCTGCTCTTTACAGAATCAAGTACGCCGAGCATCCAAGGACTGGAAAGAAGTGGTGCATCTATCCGATGTATGACTACACACACCCTATCTCAGATGCGATAGAAGGTATCACCCACTCTATCTGTACACTTGAATTTGAGGATCATAGACCAGCATATGATTGGGCAACATCGATAGATGGAATTGAGCACACCCCGCATCAGTATGAGTTTGCAAGGCTCAATATCAATTACCTTCTGATGTCGAAGAGAAAGCTTCTCTACCTTGTGAACAACAACTATGTCACAGGATGGGATGATCCTAGAATGCCTACAATCGCAGGTATCAGGAGAAGGGGCTACTCCCCTGAGTCGATGAAGGATTTTGTACAGCGCGTGGGAGTTGCAAAGGTTGAATCCGTTGTTGATTACTCTCTCATGGAGTTCTGCGTGAGGGAAGATCTCAACAAGAGAGCAAAGAGGCTCATGGCCGTTCTTGATCCGCTTCGCATCATTATCGACAACTATCCAGAGGGACAGGTTGAGTATTTCGATGCTGAGAACAATCCTGAAGACCCTGCATCTGGCACGCATAAAGTAGCTTTCACTCGTGAGCTCTTCATCGAAAAGGAAGATTTCATGGAGGTTCCTGTAAAAGGCTATCATAGACTTTATCCAGGAAATGAGATCAGGCTTAAGCATGCGTATTACATAACAGCTCAGTCCATAGAGAAGGATGAGAACGGGAATATCATATGCGTGCACTGTACATATGATCCAGAGTCAAAGGGCGGTACAACTGCTGATGGAAGGAAGGTAAAGGGAACCAGCCACTGGGTATCTGCATCTCATTCAATAACCGCAGAGGTAAGGCAGTATGATAAGCTCTTCAAAGCCGAGAACCCTGGAGCAGCTACTGGAAACTATCTCGATGATCTCAATCCGGATTCGCTCATAGTCATTCCTGAAGCAAGAATAGAGGAAGAGGCAAAGACTGCAAAACCTGGGGATTATCTCCAGTTCATCAGAAACGGCTATTATATGGCCGACAGCAGGGATTCCTCCCCTGAGCATCTTGTATTCAACAGGACTGTTACACTCAAGGATTCCTGGTCCAAGATGAAACAGAAGATGGGAATCTGATCAAGCGCCTTCGGGTGCTTTTTTCATTTCCCTTCTTTTCTGCTAGAATCAAAGCGTGAGATACTTCGCAGACTGCCACTTCCATGTAATGACCATGAATGAACCGAACTTCGCTTCGTTTCTTAATTCCTTCTATGACTCAGCTTCCGGGATAATCTCTGCAAATGCCGCCACAAATTACATCATCACTCCTCAGAAAATGAGAGGAAACAACTTCCTCAACATGCTTACAAATGCACTAACAGCATTCTCACGTCCTATCGGGGAGACACTATGCGTGATGGAGGATGATCTTGCAGGATTATACACATCAGACAGGAAGCATGAGTATGAACCGCTTCTTCCTTACATCCACGATGGAAAATTCCATTTCAGGGGAATGGAGGCTGATAAGATCATCATGATTCCTCTCCTGATGGATTTCTCACAGGACAGGAAGATCCTTGATAAAATCTACTATCCATACAATGCCGAAGATAAGATAACTCCATATGCAGAAGCTACCATCAAGGGAATTGAAGAGTACTATAAAGCCCATCCAGATGGCTTATTCGAGTTCTATCCTTTCATAGGGATAGATCCAAAATTGCACACAGGGGAGTTCATGGAGAACCTCTTTGATAGATATCTAAATCTTTCTCATAAATTTCATAAGCCTCATGAGATTCCCAGAAAACCCTGCTATGGTGTAAAGGTCTACCCTCCTCTAGGCTTCAAGCCCTGGCCTAACGATAAGGAAACTCTTGAAAAGCATAGATGGCTCTATTCTTTCTGCGAGAGAAACAGGATTCCTATCATAACGCACTCAGATGATCAGGGATTCAGGGGAACAGGAGCTGAAGAAGCCTGGGCAAATACGGACCCTGCTGCATGGAGAACTGTGCTGGAGAATTATCCTTCGCTCATAATCGATTTCGCTCATTTCGGAAAACAATATGCAATTGCAACCAGAAGCAATGTACAGAGCATCAGCGCGAGGCTCAGGAAACATCCTGATAGCCCCTGGTTCTACTCGATAATCTCACTGATGATGGACTTCGAGAATGTATATGCGGATGTCTCATTCTCCGGCTGCAGCGATGATTTCTACACAGAACTGCTGAACTATCTGAAAGATCAGGACGAAGCTAAACGAGAGAGAATCATAAGCAGAATCCTCTTTGGTTCTGATTTCTCTGTAAATCTTTTCAAAGTCGAATCATATACAGAGTATTTCTCAATATTCGAGAATTCCGGATTCACAGATGAGGATATAGAAAGGATTGCTGAAAAGAATACGCTGAAATTCCTCTCTTTAGAGTAATCTTCTCCTCCACTCTGAAGGGGAGATTCCATAGAAGGATCTGAATGACCTGGAGAAATGGGAAGGGCTTTCAAATCCGACTTTGTAGGAAATTTCAGCAATCTGCAGCTCCGAGCTTTCAAGCAACTTAACACCTTCTCTAAGCCTATATGAAATAAGGAACTGCACAGGAGATGTATCAAGGGATTTTCGGAATATCCTGAGGCATTCACGCTCTGACACATTGCCTGATGCAGCAATATCAGAGAGGGAGACAGCCTCACTGAAATGAGACTTTATATATGTCATCATTCCAAGAAGCCTTTCATTTGTATATGCTTTTTCATGTGCCATTCCCTCATTCTCCACGAGAATCGATATGAGAATCGATGTAAGGTAATTTCGAGTGATAAGCTCGTAGCAGTATGGCTTCTCAGTCATTGCAAGAAACGCTTTTTCAATCAAAGCAGCATCCTTAGGAGAAAGGGATACAGATCCAGATATCGAGAGAATAGGTTCTGAGTATTTTTTATAAACTATGCTTTCTTCATCTTCCCAGATAACGGAAAGAGGGAAAGAAATGGCATGAATCTCCGCGCTCTCATCAGCAGCTATGACAGAAGAAATGACTCGGGGAGGAATGAACACCCCCTCACCTTCCCTGAGCGTGAAGGCCTGGAATCCATCTGACGCAATAACCCTTACAGATGAGCGATAAGCGATAATAAGCTCAGCTTCATCTGAGAAATCCCAGGAAGCCTCTTTCTCGCCTATTATCCTGTTACTTACCGAAATTCCCAATCCATGCATGTACACTGGATACCATCGCTGTCTCTTTCAGTCAATTATCCTAGACAGAAGCAAAAGCGATTCAGACATGAATACCACACCTTACCTGGAAAGTCAGTCAGGTTCTGGCTGAATGCTTGGATACTCCATCCATCTTTCTTATTTCCATAACGCACAAGACCAGACAAAGGATAAAGGCCAATGTATCCGAAACTGGCCCCGCCATGAGAATACCATCAAGTCCAAAAACAGGAGCAAGGATAATCATTGCTGGAATGTAGAATATAAGCTGTTTTGAAAGGGAAGCAATCGCGGCTTTAAGAGGCTGTCCGATAGCCTGAAAGAACACACCTGTACACATCTGCAATCCGTTAAGAAAGGTAAGAAGCAGATAGATACGGAAGCATCTGACTGCAAACTCCTCATACAAAGCTGATTCGGTCCCGAATATCCTTATGAGCTGGAGAGGAAAGCACTGGAAAATAATCCATGAGATGATTGTTATGATGGTACAGACAACAGAGCCTAAAAGGAACGTCTTCTTCACCCTGTCATATTTCTTCGCACCGAAATTGAAACCGATGATAGGCTGACTTCCGCTTGCCACTCCAATACCAACGGAGAATGCTATCATACTGACCTTCATGCAGAGTCCAAATGTTGTAAGAGGGATATCTGCCCCATATTCTGACAGTGCACCATATTGTGTAAGCAGGTTATTGGAAACAAATGCAACCACTGTAGAAGTTAGATTATTGAAGCAGCTTGCAAAACCCAGGCTTGCAAGTCGCCCTGATATAGACCATTTCATGACAAATGCTGATCTTTTGAACTTGATGGTCTTGAATTTGAAAAGATATGCAATATTGAAAAGCAATCCAATGAACTGTGAGAGAATTGTCGCAAGAGCGGCACATTCCACTCCCCAGTGGAAAACAAAGATGAAGAGAGGGTCGAGAATAGTGTTTAGGATTGCTCCCACCATCATTGAGAACATCGCATAGCGAGGGCTTCCATCTGTGCGGATTGCAGAATTTATTACAGTTGCCACGATTGCAAAAGGAAAACCTATGACGATAATACGTCCATAGCCGAGCGCATAAGGCATGATGCTATCCGTCGCTCCGAATATCCTGCAAAGCGGTGAGAGGAATATAAACGCGAAAACTGCGTAAATGACACTGACAATACTGGAAATGATTACGGCAGTTCCAACTCCTTTTGCCGCTTTATCAAGATTTCCCTGTCCGAGATTGAGGCTAAAGAAAGCGGCTAGACCATCTCCGAATAGCGTTGCGATAGCTATAGCTATTGTTGAAATAGGGGCGATGATGTTAGTCGCTCCATTGCCGAGAAAACCTACTCCCTGACCGATGAAAATCTGGTCAACCATATTATAGAGGGAGTTGATTATAAGCGAGATGATGCTGGGGATTGCATATGTTCTCAGCAACTTACCGATATGCTCATATCCAAGCGGATTTGCTATTGCCTGTTTTTCTGTCATGTTTGATTCTCCTAAAATTTAGAATTCTAAATATATTTCAGTAATGATTCTTTTTTCTTGTGTGATTAAGTCATGGATTGTTTACTCCTCACATTTATTTAGAATTCTAACTATATTAGCAAAAAGAACACCTATTCGATGTTTTTTGTCATCTGCACCAGCACACTGTCAAATACTTTGAGATCTTCATCAGAAATCCCTACGAATATACTTTTCATGTAATCATCTACCCTAGCTACTATGTCCTTCTCAATTGCATATGTCTTATCGGTCAGAACAAGTTTCTTATAACGGCCATCATCCTCACTACTCACTCTTTTCAGATAACCATTCTTCTCAAGACTGTTTATAAGGCTATTGATTGACGAGGGTTTTATCTCGAGAAATTCCTCAAGATCCTTTGGAAAGACATCCCTTTTCCTGGATTCAAGAATGATGAAATGCAAGACAAGAGCCTGGATACTAGTAAGCGTGGGTTCAGTGAAATAACTAGAAAAATAACGACGCATCTTTCTGTTCAGCTTATCAAACTTTTCCATAAGCATTCTTTCATCCATATACGCCTTCCCAATATAATTAGAATTCTAAGCATATGTAGTAATAATCACAACCTCATCCATTCGTCAATACATTCAAGCACAAAAAATTCATCAGCAAGAAATCAAGATGGCGGAATATATCAGTTAATTGTCTGTTTGAGATTCACCAAAAGATTTGTTAGATGCTAATCTCTCCACATGTTTTCATTATTGCTCTTGGTAATCATATATCTGGCATTCATATCACTAGGACTTCCAGACTCTCTTCTCGGGGCAGCCTGGCCAATGATGTATATTGATTTTGCTGTTCCTGTTTCCTTTGCAGGACTGATATCAATCACAGTCTGTATCTTTACAACCCTTTCCAGCCTGATATACGCAAAGCTCAACAGCCGTTTCTCAACATGGGCAATAACAACAGTTTCAGTTGCACTTACAGCTACAGCACTTCTGCTGTTCTCTGTGATCACATCATTCCCATTACTCCTCATAGCCGCTGCCATACTTGGCTTTGGAGCAGGAGCTGTGGATGCGGGTCTGAATAATTATGTCGCACTGCACTATAAAGCAAGAGCGATGAATTTTCTCCATGCATCCTGGGGAGTAGGTACGCTTGTAGGTCCTTTCCTCCTCTCCTACTTCTTCGCAAATGGAATGTCCTGGAGGAATGGATACACTGCAGTTGGCAGTATCCAGAGTGCAGTATTCCTCATCATCCTTTTATCTGGGAAACTATGGAAGAAAGCAGGTGAAAGCGAAATAACAACAGATGGGAAGAAACCTGAACTAAAGAATGAAAAGGTCAAGCTAACTGAAGCAATAAGAAAGCCAGGAGCTCTGGCCGCAACTCTAGGCTTCTTCTCATATTGCGCTATGGAACAGTCTTCCATGCTCTGGGGATCCACATTTCTTGTCAGTGCAAGAGATTTCTCAGAAAGCTCAGCAGCAGCTTCAGCAGGTCTCCTATTCTGGGGAATAACAACAGGAAGAATCATCTCGGGCCTTGTAGCTAACAGGATAAATGGTGAGAGAATGATCAGGATATCCCACATATCGATTCTGATTTCGGTATTCCTTGTATTATTCACCCCGCCATCCCTTTCCCCTCTCGCTCTATTCCTTCTCGGAATGGGATTTGCACCGATGTATCCAACAATGCTTCATCAGACCCCTGAATACTTCGGACAGAAGCTATCTGCAAGCGTAATGGGACTTGAAATGAGCGCTGCATATATAGGCTCTGCATTCATGCCAGCACTCTTCGGAATAATAGGAAGAAACATCTCAATGAAACTCTTCCCATTCTACGTTCTGATTCTTCTTGCTATCAACATAGCAGCAGTAGAAACAAAGAAGAGAAGAGCCAGACACTGAAAAACCGGGGAGAATCTCCCCGGCTACTATGAAAACTTCAAATTATCTCAGAATTCCAGCAATTCATGGACATCTGCCCATTTTACACCAACACCATCTGCTGTGATTACACATTCTGCATCTGACTCTGGTAGATAGAACTCCCTTATGTAAATTTCCCATGTTGTGCTGTCTGGGTCGATTATACATGGATAGTCACTATCACCCTCCCAGGTTAGACCTTTAATTCCAAGTTCAAACTCA
>CASDRY010000110.1 GCA_949283235.1 uncultured Spirochaetales bacterium
AAGATTATTCCAGATAGGTCCCTTTCGTATAATCAGGGGGCAATAAGAACCCATCGTCCCGATGCAAATTACTATAGAGCTGGAATCGAGACTCTCTATAAGCATTATGGCTATTCGATGGATACTCCGATACAGGATCTTCCGAAGGATTTTGTTGATATCCTTCTTTATGGTGGAGGAGATCGTTTTTCCTATACCTATCAGGGAACATCTAGTGCAAAGACGACTGAATTCAGGGGTATCATAACAGAGCTTGAGAGAAGATATTACGAAACCCAGTCGATGAATATAAGGATGTGGCTGGATTCATTCCGTGAGGATGTTGTCTGCCCAGCTTGCCATGGAGACAGGCTTAGAAAGGAAGCGCTTTCGGTATATGTTGGTGGGCTGAACATCATAGATGCGACAAGAATGTCGGTTCTGAAGACTATTGAGTTTTTCGATAATCTCCAGCTTACAGATACTGAAAGAGAAATTGCGAAGGAAATTCTCAAGGAGATAAAAGCGCGTCTTGTCTTCCTGAAGGATGTAGGGCTTGGCTATCTCACTCTCTACAGGGCAGCTGCAACGCTCTCAGGTGGAGAGGCTCAGCGAATAAGGCTTGCAACGCAGATAGGCTCCGCGCTTACAGGTGTTCTCTATGTTCTCGACGAGCCGTCAATCGGTCTTCATCAGAGAGATAATCAGAAGCTCATCGACACGCTGAAGAAGCTTAGGGATCTTGGTAATACCGTTATCGTTGTAGAGCATGATGAGGATACAATAAGGGAAGCTGATTATGTTGTAGACCTCGGACCAGGAGCTGGAGAGAGGGGAGGATATATCACAGCTAAAGGAACGCCTGAGGAGATAGCTGCAAATAAGGACAGCATTACAGGTCAGTTTCTCTCCCATGCCCTGACAATCCCAGTCCCGAAGCGAAGGAAAGGTAACGGCAAGCATATAAAGATCACAGGATGTGCAAAGAACAACCTGAAGAATATCGATGTGGATATCCCGCTTGGGGAATTTGTTGTCATTACAGGAGTCTCAGGCTCGGGCAAATCAACATTCCTCAATGAGATACTTCTTCCGGCAGTTCAGAGAAGGCTTTCTAAGAAGAGCGATAACTATGATGGTTACAAGACTCTTGATGGAGTCCAGTATATCGACAAGGTCATATCTATTGATCAGTCTCCTATAGGACGTACTCCTCGCTCGAATCCTGCTACATATGTCGATCTCTTCACTCCTATAAGAGAGCTTTTTGCCCAGATGCCAGAAGCAAAAGCCAGAGGATATAGCGCAGGTCGTTTTTCATTCAATGTTCCTGGAGGTCGCTGCGAGAACTGCTCTGGAGATGGACAGCTTAAGATTGAGATGCACTTCCTTCCTGATGTCTATGTCAAATGCGATGTCTGTGATGGTAAGAGGTACAATAAAGAGACACTGTCGGTGACTTACAAGGGTAAGAATATCTCAGATGTTCTTGAAATGACTGTAAGTGAGGCTCATGAGTTCTTCTCAGCCCATCCCAAGATCATGCGAAAGCTCGATACGCTGATGGCTGTAGGTCTCGATTATATAAGGCTTGGACAGAGTGCTCTTACTCTTTCCGGAGGAGAGGCTCAGAGAGTTAAACTTGCGCTTGAGCTTTCAAAGGTTCAGACAGGAAAGACTCTTTATGTGCTTGATGAGCCTACAACCGGACTTCATTTTGCAGATGTTAAGAAGCTTCTTGAGGTTCTTGAGAAACTTGTGGAGAATGGTAATAGCGTGATACTCATCGAGCATAACCTTGATGTGATTAAGACAGCTGACTACATTATCGATCTTGGTCCTGATGGTGGAGACGATGGTGGTAGGATAGTTGCGTCCGGTACACCAGAAGATGTGGCTCATACAGAGGGAAGCTTCACTGGCGAGTATCTTAGGAGATATCTGTAGTTGAAGCGGTTTCTAATCCTCCTGTTACTTCTTTTTCTCATTCCTTCGCTCATCTTTGCATTGAGCGCTCCTCAGATTTACTTCGCAACTGACGATGAACTGAGGAGTATGGTTGATATAAGAGGGCTTGAGGAAGGAACAAGGGAGGAGATGCAGAATGCTCTTTATGAATATGAAGGGCTTGCTGCATATGAAGTCGTTGAAGGAGAGGATGAGGCTGCAGATGATGAGTACATCCTTACAATAAACCAGGCCCAGAACTTCACAAGGGAAGGGGACAGAGTTGTTCTTACAGGTAACTCCTCGATATCGATAGAGAATGAAGGAACAGTTTCCGAGCTTTCCGCAGATACAATCATAGTCGATACCCGGAATAGCCGCCTTACAGCGCTGGAGAATGTCTCATATACAACAGACGATGAGAGCGCCTCGATACAGGATATAACCGCGGATATCGTTACTGTTTCATGGGAAAGCGGTTCCTTGATGGTAACTAATGCGACCACTTCAACAGAAAGCACTGGAGAGGATGATGAGACGATAACAATCTACACATCGGGAGAGACTCTTTCATACTCGCCTGATGGGGGGATGCTTTATCAGGATGGATTCATCACATCAAATCCAGATGAGGCTTATCTTTCGATCACAGCGAAAGAGATTGCAATGCTCACTGGCTCCGATATGTTCGTGACCAATGCCTATCTTTCCATAGGAAGAGTGCCTTTGCTGTGGCTTCCGTTCTTCTTCTTCCCAGGTTCACAGGTCACTGGAAATCCATCGATAGGTTTCACCTCAGAGCGTGGTGCGTTCCTCAACACGACTTTCGAGCTTCTTGGTCAGGCTGAGAGCGTGGAAGAAGGTAGCGATAGCAGCCAGTCCTTCATGTCTATTCTTACCCAGGGAGGAGATGATGAGAATACCCAGCCAACTGGAGCTTACTACTCATCTAAGCGAGAGCTTAGCGCTGCAGAGCGATGGGCGAGGGAGACTGGTTCTTATATTGCGTTGATGGCTGATGCCTATTCAGAAAATGGTCTCCACCTTGGCATCGATAGTCATATATCGCTTCTGGAAGATTCCCTGACATTCTCCTTTCTCGATGGTGTGGCGCTCTCTCCATCCTCGTCATACTATGACGGACACTTCAGGTATTATGGAGTGAATGAGTTTGAATACAAGGGATACGGACTTGATCTGACGCTCTCCCTTCCTTTCTATTCAGACAGTAGGGTAATGATGGATTATGCGGATCGTCTTACAGGTTTTTCCCTCTTCTCTCTTATGAAGACTCCGGAGTTCCCTACTGATTACAACTCCACCATCACGACATATTCCAATGAGCTGGAGATTGACTATACCCTCCCATCTGAGATCAGAAATGACTATGTCTCCTCGCTTTCTGTCTCTGATCTGACAGTTGCTGTCGATTACAGATGGGATACCAGCGACCATAAATACTATGTAGACGAGACAACACTTCCATCATTTACTGCATCTGTTTCCGGTATGCTTTTCGATTTTGCCTCTACCGTCACATCTCCAGTGGTTGCTTTAGAGAAGGAAGAGACGGATGTCACCGATATCCATATCCTTTCAGATCCTCTGCTTTATAGTATCTATGAAGCTGAAGCGAGAAGGGCGGAGACAACTGGGGATGAGACGTATTCCGTCTCCCTTGGTTATACATTTTCAGAAAACTTCAAGAATGAATATGGTTTTGACAGCACTGGAGCATATGAGGATGGAACGCTCTCATCTTCCACATCAATGCGTCTTACCTTGGATGCTCAGGCTTCGGAATATGCATCACTGAGAGCTATCTTTACTCCGACTTATTCATATTTATGGGAAGACAGCACATCAGCTGTGGCTTACACGCATAGAGGCTCTGTCAACTCTGATGTTACTTTCTCAGTGCCTTATATCGGTATCCAGTATCATATCGCATCGAGGCTTTTCAATTATATGAGCGAAGTTGAGGATGGAACGGAGACCTCTTCTTCCTTCCTTGTTCCAGGGTTTAACCAGGATACGATTACAAGCCACTCCATAGCCCTTACAAAGGCATTTACCACTGATTACGGAACATTCACTCCATCTCTTGAGTATGTCCTGCCTCCTCTTGCTGCAGAGCTTATTCCTAGAATGGCTTACAGCTATGGTCCATTTGCCCTTTCTTTCGGGTGGCAGTTCCTGCAGGAGGAGACAGATTCTCCTTTCAGAAGCGATCTTGTAGAGCTTTCGCTTGGTTACAGCGGTACATATGTAACTTCCAATGTGTCACTGCGTTATCAGAGTTCTGATTATAATCCTTCAGATTTCTGGAGCCCCTTCTTCGGTAATGCATCTCTTTCCCTTAGAACAGAAGACAGGGCCTGGTCGATTACCCAGTATGTTGATTTCTATGCCTATGATAACGGCGAGAGAAACTACTTCGATTCGATCATGACAACGCTTCAGATTCCTTATTTCAGCGTTTCCGTTGAATGGCAGGGTGCTGTAGGCGATGTCTCTTTCAAGGGAGTGGAAGCACATCTTGATGTGGATTCAGCTTCATTCCAGCTGTGGAAGGGAAGGCTGTATTTCGCGTTCGGTATCGAATCTGATTTCGAGTTCGATATGGATAACCCCTATGCCTCCCTCTTTACATTCACTCCATCGATTACATTCAGCATTGCAGAGTTCCTCGATTTCACATTCTCATTCTCGTCATCGAACAATGCCTTCTATGATTATTATCTGAGCGGTAATTTCTTCGGAGAGCTCTTTGCTGATCTCGGTCGCTCATTTGATTTCTTCGGTCATGGACGCTATGAGACTAATTTCGTGATGAGCAAGGCAACGCTTGAAGTTGTCCACTACATGGATGATTGGGATCTGCACTGCTCATATTCCGCCAATATTGAGCTGCATGATGATGTCTATCAGTTCGTTCCTGAATTCAGCATCTATCTTAGCTGGAAGATTCTTCCGGAGCTGAATATCGATCAGAACTGGGATTATAATACAAGTACGAATAGATGGGAGCGCTAATGTCTCAGAGCTATGTCTTTAAGCCTGAAAATGTCCAATTTGTATTAGGTGCAAATGATTCGAATCTGCCATACCTTGAGATGCTTATGGCAACAGATCTTTCCGTCAGGGGAACGAGCATCTCCACAGCGGAGGATGTTCCGCTCTTCATTCCTTTCATGAAAAGGCTGGAAGATGCTGCCCAGGAGAGGGGAATGCTCAAGGAGGCTGAGATATTCATGGAATTTCAGCTGCTTTCCGAGCCTTCCTTTGCTGATAGAGATAGTGGGAATGAAGTTATTGTAGCAGCTGGAAAGTCGATATATCCGAAAAGCAGAGCAGAAAAGGAGTTGTTTTCAGTTCTGAAAAGCTCCGATGTTGTCTTCTCTGTCGGTCCTGCGGGGACTGGTAAGACATTCGTCTCTGTAATCTGGGGGCTATCGGAGGTGCTTTCAGGGAGAAAGGGAAAGCTTTTGTTGACGCGTCCTGTTGTAGAGGCGGGGGAATCATTGGGATTCCTTCCCGGAGACCTCAAGCAGAAGCTTGGACCATATCTTAATCCGCTCTATGATGCTGCAGAGTATGTGCTTTCCCCTCAGCAGATAAAGAGAATGGAGGAGAATGGCACCATTGAGATTGCGCCTCTTGCTTATATGAGGGGAAGGTCTGTCAATAATGCTGTCATGATTCTTGATGAGGCGCAGAATGCGACAAGATCCCAGATCAAGATGTTCCTGACAAGACTGGGGGAGAATTCACAGGCTATAGTCACCGGAGACCCCTCTCAGATTGATCTTCCCCATAAAAGGGATTCGGGACTTGAAGAGAGTGTGGGAATACTCAGTGGAATCAAAGGGGTTTCGGTGGTAAGATTCTCCCATACAGATACTATACGCTCGCGTATTGTACGTGAAATTGTCAGAGCCTACTCTGAGGTGGAGGATTAATGAAGGACAGGCTTGTTTCAGAATGCTTGAAGGCTTTCACGAAAAGACAGAGGATGATTCTCTTTGCTCTTCTGGCTTTGACTGTCTTTCTGGGACTTCTTTTCCCTCTTCTTCTTTCGTCTGATCCGAGATCAGTGCTTTCCCTTTCAAGGGAGTACAGACCTGGGGAGCTTGCAGATGAGGATGTAATAGCGCCTCTTGATTTCTCATACATAGATGATGCCGCGACAGCGGATGAGACAGCGGAAGCTGCAAGGAGTGTCCTCCCTTATTTCTACTACTCAGCTTCTCAGTCAATGAGCATAAGAAGCGTTGCGGAGGATTTCACTGAAGCTGTTAAGCGCGGAGAGACTGTAGATTATGTTCTCAAAGGGGGAGTTCCCGATGTTGAGAATGTATCTACAAGACTTGATGAAGTTCCTGAAAGCGATAGAGCATTGCTTGCTTCTCTTATAAATGAGGGGGTTGTCTATCTTCTGGATGAGGGCGTTTTCTCTGAAGATGATATCTCTACGATTGAAAGCGGAGGCTATCGTTCTTTCGTGATTGAGGACAGTGGTCTCCCTTTCAGATATGAAGGCCAGATCCGAAGAGTCAATAATATAATTCTCAGCAGTAATATCTATGAGGCGATATCATTAAAGGCAGCTCAGAATTATCCAGAGCTTCCATCTGCTTATACGACACTTGTCGCGGATGCGGTTTCGATGCTTGTGTCTCCGAATGTGTTCTACGATGCTCTTCTCACGACAAGCAGGAGAGAGAGCAGGGCTGCGGCGGTTCCACCTGTCCTTGTAGAGATACATAGAGGCGATTACATCATCCAGCGTGATACAGTCGTTACTGAACAGCAGCTGAGGACTATCCAGCGAATCTATGATTCAGCGGTTGTCTCTGTCTCTTTCCAGAAAGCATTCGGATACCTTGTATTCCTTGTTCTCATCGCACTGATTCTCATCTATCTTCTTTTCTATTTCATAAAATATCGTTATAGGCTTTCGCTTTATTCCACAATCTTCCTTGTCGGAATAGATCTGACGCTTGTAGCTTCGTATTTCCTTTACAGATTCCTTCCGGAAGAAGGAATTACGTATATAGATCCATTCCTGCCATTCATTCTGCTCCCTGCACTTGCTACCTCCATAACAGGACGCAGACGTGTTGGATTCTCGGTCGCTCTTGTCCTCGCATCCTTTGCATCAATCTATCCGAGAAGCAGATTTTTCTCATTCTTCTACTTCCTCGCGATCATAGAGTGCTGTCTGATGTTCATCCGCTTTGGCTCTGAAAGACTCGATATAATCTATCAGACGCTATTCTCCGCAATAGCGACTGCGGGAATAACTGTTCTTGTTTCATTCATCTATGATCTTGAATTCTCAGTTGTCTTCACTAGCGCTATCGCGGCAGGGCTGAATGTCGTTTTCTCATTCATTCTTCTCTCTGTGATACTCCCAGTGATAGAAAAGATCTTCAATATACCTACAGCTTATCGTCTGCATGAGCTTTCCTTTACCGATACTCCGACACTCAACAGGCTTTCACAGGTTGCGCCTGGAACATTCAACCACTCGAAGAATGTCTCCGAGATGGCATATGATGCCTCGAAAGCCATAAACGCGAATGCTGACCTTGCCCGTGTTGCGGGGCTTTATCATGATATCGGGAAGGCAGAGCATCCTGAGTATTTCATCGAGAACCAGAATGGAAAGAATGCCCATGATGAGATAAACAAGACGCTGAGCGCGGCTATCATAAAATCACATGTGAAGCTTGGAGTTGAGAAGGCGAAGGAGATAGGACTGCCTCAGGAAGTTATAGATATCATCTCGGAGCATCATGGAAATGATCTCATAAAATACTTCTACAACGAAGCTGTCAGGGAAGCCAAGGAAAACAGGAGTTCCATCGTTAGCGAGGAGGATTTCCGCTATAACGGACATATTCCATCTTCCGTGGAAAGCGCTGTCGTTATGCTTGCTGACTGCACTGAAGCAGCTACCAGAACGCTCAAGAATCCGAACCATCAGAAATATGAGAAGTTCATTACCAACATCATTATAGATAAGATGAACTATAAGCAGCTCAATAACTCTCAGCTGACGATCAATGACCTGGACAAGATCAAGGAATCCTTCATTCACTATCTCCTTGGCCGTGATCATCAGCGCATAGAGTATGGTAAGGAGTGATATGCACTACATTGAGGATGAGAACAATACAGTAGATGTTGAGATGGTGGAGAAATGGATCAGCGAGATTCTTTCATACCTTGGAGAGAATGGGGACTTCTCCCTTCATTTCATAACAGATGAGGAGATGAGAAGCCTTAACAAGGAGTATAGGGATAAAGATGAGCCCACTGATATCCTTACTTTCGCTATAAATGATGGGGATGAATTCCCTGTTATGGAAGGAGAGGAGAGGGAGCTTGGGGATGTTTTCATATCGATAGACTCGATGAAAAGAAATGCATCCTTTTTCGCTGTCGATGAGAGCGAGGAGCTCAGAAGGCTTCTTGTTCATGGTATTCTGCACCTCAGGGGAATGGATCACAGCACCAATGACTTCTCCTCAGAGCCGATGCTCATAGAGCAGGAGAGAATCATGAAGGATCTGGATTTCCTCGCAAGATGAGGAACTTCCTTTTCGCGATACTTATTCTCTTTTACGCCTCCTCTGCGGTATTTCCTTCATCTGATATCGCTGTTCTCTATGATGAACTTGGCAAGAATCATTTTGATTTCTTCAACTCTGTTGATAAGGAAACAGCTGATGAGTATGTGAAGTCTCTTCTTCCTAAAGAGAATGGAATGGATGAGGGAGAATTGTATTATGCCCTTCTTTCTGTTGCTGCCATTGCAAGGGATTCATTCACACACTCAGGTTATGCTATCAGATGAATTTGCTTCTTCCTTTCACTTCCTTCCGGTTTCATTCGGGCTCTTTAATGGTGACATTGTCATTGTAAGTGCCTATGAGGATTATAAGGAGCTTCTCGGAAGAAGGGTCGAGCGCATCAATGGTTTCCCTCTTGGTGAAATAGCAGAAAAGGGTAGGTATATCCTGCCTCATGACAATGATGTCTTTCTTATGAGCTCTCTTATGAGTCATCTTCTTTTTCCTGAATTCCTTGAAGCGATAGGTATTGGAAGAAAAGATGGAAATGCCGTTCTTTCTTTCAGTGGAGGAGATGAGATCTCCATCTCTCCGGATTCATATGATGAGTATAGCAGTGAGCCTAAGTCATATCTCAGGCAGAAGTTTCCTGATACTCTGAATATAGAGGACAATTTCAGCGCAATGTATCTTCCAGATGAGACTGCTCTTCTTGTTAACTATCATTCATGCAGCGAGATGGATGCATTCCCTTTCCCTGATTTCGCTGCAGCTGTCATTGCTCTTGTAAATGAGAATGGATATGAGAAAGTTGTAATAGATCTCAGATA
Organism: uncultured Spirochaetales bacterium; assembly: GCA_949283235.1. Classification (GTDB taxonomy): domain Bacteria; phylum Spirochaetota; class Spirochaetia; order Sphaerochaetales; family Sphaerochaetaceae; genus Ornithospirochaeta. Next base: position 9,338 of record CASDRY010000110.1, read on the forward strand.
CAATGGTGGATGAAACAGTGCAATAATCGAGCCTCTTGTTGATGGCCTGGAGAAAATCCAGGATGAGAGAGGTCTTGATGTGTATGTCCTTATAGGAGAGGGAACGTTCTCATCAGCAATCCTCAATGCCATAGAACTTAAGACCAGGCTTGATGCCACCCTCGTGGGGCGTCCGACAGGTGGAAGTGTCAGCCACTATGGAGAGCTTGAATCCGGTACTTTGCCATCATCTGGCCTCGGCTATACATGGTCATCGAAGTACTTTGACAATGGTTTTGAGGGGCCTTTGCTTCCTGATATAACTGTTGCTCTTTCTCTTGATGATTATATCCAGGGCATTGATACAGACCTTCTCGCACTTGGTTTGATCTGAGGTATTCCCAATTTATCTGATGCATATTATATTTTTTAAGAAAGGGAAGGCTTAATTGCTATTTTCTCTTTAAGATGGTATAAATTTATCGGTTGAAAAAAGTCATCCTCATAAAGAGGTAGAAGGAGAGAATATGATCAAAGTTGGTATCAATGGATTCGGAAGAATCGGTCGCTTTGTTTTCCGTGCTGCTATGAACCGCTCGGATATCGAGATTGTTGGAATCAATGACCTCTGCCCTGTAGATTACCTTGCATACATGCTCAAGTATGACACAATGCATGGCAAGTTCGATGGAACAATCGAGTGCGACGTAGAGAAGTCCCAGCTTATCGTTAACGGACATGCAGTCCGCGTTACAGCATGCAAGGATCCAGCAGAGCTCAAGTGGGACGAAGTTGGAGCAGAGTATGTTGTTGAGTCAACAGGTCTCTTCCTTACAAAGGAGAAGGCTGAGGCACACATCAAGGCTGGCGCAAAGTACGTTGTAATGTCCGCTCCTTCTAAGGACGATACACCGATGTTCGTATGCGGTGTAAATGAGAATACATATGTAAAGGGAACACAGTTCGTTTCAAACGCATCCTGCACAACAAACTGTCTTGCTCCTATCGCTAAGGTTCTCAATGACAACTGGGGAATCACAGAAGGTCTCATGACAACAGTTCACTCCACAACTGCTACACAGAAGACAGTTGATGGTCCTTCAATGAAGGATTGGAGAGGTGGTCGTGCTGCTTCTGGCAACATCATCCCATCTTCAACAGGTGCTGCAAAGGCTGTAGGTAAGGTTATTCCTTCCCTCAATGGCAAGCTCACAGGTATGTCAATGAGAGTTCCTACTCTTGATGTTTCTGTTGTTGACCTCACATGTAACCTTGCAAAGCCAGCAAAGTATGACGAGATCTGTGCAGCTATGAAGAAGGCTTCAGAGGGCGAGCTCAAGGGTATCCTCGGATACACAGAGGATGCAGTTGTATCTTCTGACTTCCTCGGAGACACACATACATCAATCT
>CASDRY010000111.1 GCA_949283235.1 uncultured Spirochaetales bacterium
CTTCCAGAACTTTCTTCCAGATACCTCATGTCTTTTTATTCCCATGCCTATGACAGGTTTCAGAGGAGGATTGATTTCAGGAATATCTATCTCACCTGTTATCCCAAGATAGTTTCTGACAGCATCGACTTCCCCAAATGGAACTCCTGTCTGCATCATGCCATATGGTCCAGGATTCATACCTAAAAAAAGAATCCTCGCTCCGTCTCTTATCGAAAGCGAAAGAAAAGAGGAGTAATTATCCCATGCGTAATCAAGAGGATTCAGAACATAACCCTGGAAATCCCAGCTCTGGCTATCCAGCTCAGCAGACATCTCTCTGGATAATCCGACAATCTCTCTCAGTCTGTCCATATTCTCAATGGTAGTCAAAATAAGCTATTTTGCATATGCTGTAGAATATGGGTGGAATCAAAGGCATCATCCTGGATAAGGATGGAACCCTCTTCAATTATGGCGAAGTCTGGGGACCAATACTTTCCGATGCCATTGCAAAGGGTCTTGCCAAGGCTAGAATGCCTGAAAGCAGGAAGCATGAATGCATATCTGATTTCTGCAGGGTTGTCGGAGTTGATGGAAACGGAAAGACATACCCTGATGGAATAATTTTCCGGCATGACAAGCTTCTTTTAGCAACACTGAGAATACTGAGGATAACCTTCCGTTATCATATGAATCCCTGGAGGGTCTGGAATTCTGTCAAGGCTATAATAAAGCATGAAGGATTTCCTACAGAAGAACAGCTTGAGAAAATAGACTTTCCATATGTCGAGGAAACGATAAAGGCACTGCACGACAGAGGTTATATCCTCGGAATAGTCACAACAGATACAGATGAATCAACAGACCTCTTCCTTTCCAGAATGGGAATAAAGGAATACATCTCATTCATAAGGACAAAGAATTCAGAAACACACCCTAAACCGAATCCGGAAGCAATAAAGGAATTCTGCAAGGAGTATGGCTTAGAAAGCCAAAGCATCGCAGTCATCGGGGACACAGTAGTGGACATGGAGTTTGCAAAAGAGGGGAAAGCCGGATACAGAATAGCTGTTCTCACAGGCTCCGGGGATCGTGAAAGGCTCTCGGAATGCGCAGATGCGGTCTACCCCTCCCTTTGGGATATCATAACAGATCCTATCTTGTTCCCCTGACAAACTTTGGTATTTGCCAAAATCCTGCCAAACCTATATAGTGAATGTTAACTAGTAAGGGAAAATCAGCAATATTCTGCAAAAAGGTAGGAATAAGCAATAATGCATTCATGGGAAGAACTTGAAGAATTCAGACAGAAGAAGATTGTCAAAGGCGAATGGCCTACAATCCCGGAGCTTTTCGAAATAGCGCTTTCGCGTTTTCCAGAGCGTCCATGTTTCACAGTTTTTGAACCAGACAGAAAAGATCTTACTTACAAGGAAGCATACAGAAAGATTATGCAGGGTGCTGCACTTCTCCAGTCAAAGGGAATAAGGAAAGGTGACAGGGTCCTGATAAACGGCAAAAACAGCCCAGACTGGGCAATCGCATACTTCGCAGTCATGGCTGCAGGTGCTATTGTCGTACCAATCGACAACCAGATGCACGCTGATAGATGCATGAGGCTTTCAGAGTATGCAAAGGTACGTTTCGCTATCTGTGATCTCGATGTGCTGGAGAAGATGAAAGGTATCGGCGGAGAGTGGTATGACTCGCTTCTCGGGAAAGCCCTCCTGAAAGGAAAGAGCGATGAGTATCCGAAATTCGCCTCCCTCGATATCGAGCCACTGGAGAAGAAGGTAGATGTAGATGAGAGAGACGATGCCGCCATCCTCTTTACATCAGGAACAACAGGAAACGAGAAAGGCGCTGTGCTTTCACACAGGAATATCACATCGAATGTCTACCAGGCTGCAGATGGAATGGGTGTAGATGAGACAGATGTGCTTTATGCGCTCCTTCCACTCCACCACAGCTACTGCTGCACAGCTGTTCTTCTTGAGACAGTAAAACATGGTGCTGACTGTATCTTCGGTCATGGCATAGTTGTTTCCAGAATGATTGCTGACATGAAGATGGGAAAAGTTACTGTGTTCATGGGCATTCCTCTCCTTTATAACAAGGTCATTGCAGGAATCTTCAAGCAGGTTAAGGCAAAAGGCGCTCTGACATATGGTCTCGTGAAGCTTTTAATGACTCTCAATGGATGGTGCAAGAAGGCTTTCGGGAAGACTCCTTTCAAGCCATTCTTTGACAAGCAGATCACATCCAAGGTAGGTCTTGAGAATTCAAAGGTCCTCATCTGCGGTGCAGGCCCACTCTCACCGAAGGTATTCAAGCAGTATCAGCAGCTTGGTCTCAACTTCCTTCAGGGCTATGGCCTGACAGAGACAGCCCCGATCCTTACCCTCAATCCACCTGAGCATTTCAAGGTTGATTCAGTCGGAAAGGTTCTTCCTTTCATTGACATGATCATCGCAGATAAAGATAGCGAAGGTATCGGAGAGATCAGGGTCAAGGGACCGAATATCACAAGAGGTTACCTCGATGATGTGGAGAACACAAAAGCTCTCTTCGATGAGAACGGCTATCTCAGAACAGGAGATCTCGGATACTTAGACAGCGAAAACTATCTCTATCTTAAGGGAAGAGCCAAGAACATAATCGTCACCGAGGGAGGCAAGAATGTCTTCCCTGAGGAGATTGAGGATATGTTCCAGCTTTACCAGCAGATAGACCAGATTCTTATCAGAGGCTTCCAGCTGAAGAAGGATGTCCCCTGTGAGTGCATAGAAGCTGTTATCTATCCATCTGAGGACTACTACAAGGACAAGAAGCTATCCAAGGAAGAGCTCCAGAAGGAGATGGAAGCAATAGTTTCCGAGGTCAACAGGAATCTCGTCGGATACAAGAAGATTGAGAAAGTCACCCTTGTTGATAAACCGATGGAAATGACAACGACAAAGAAAATCAAGAGAAATCTTGTCAAATAAACACAGAGCCGCAGCTGCGGCTCTTTTCTTTGTGCTACAATGTCACCATGACTACGCTTATAGAGAATGCAACGATAATCCCAATGACAAAAAGGGATTATTATTTCAAGGGAAACATCCTGATAGAAAACGGCAGGATAAAAGAGGTTGGTGGCAAAACGAATGGAAAGGCTGATGAGATAATTGACGCGTCAAGCATGATAGCCCTACCCTCCTTCGTTAATGCGCACACGCATCTATCGATGGTTCTGATGAGGAATTACAAGGATACATGCGAAAACCTCCAAGACTGGCTTTCTGAGATCTTCCCGATAGAAGACAAGCTGAATGATGAGGATATCTATCAGGCATCAAGGCTTGGATGCGCAGAGCTTATAGAATCCGGCTGTACTGTCTTTGCTGATATGTATTTCCATGCATGGAACACAGTGAAAGCTGTGAAGGAAGCTGGAATAAGAGGGATTATCGGGCAGACATTCATGAATGACTCGTCCGATGCTGCTTTCAGGATAAGAGAGCTTGCACCACGCATTCTCGAAGCAATCGGAGATGATGATTCATTCAGGCTTGATGCTGCAGTGCATGCTGTATATACCTCCACCCCTGATTGCTATGAAAGAGCTACGGAATGGGTAAAGGAGAGAGGTGTGAGAATGCACACCCATCTTGCTGAGACAAAGAAGGAAGTCGATGACTGCCTAAATCAATATGGGAAGACGCCCGCGGCCCTTCTCGACAGTATCGGGGTCTTCTCAGTTCCGACATATGCAGCACATTGTGTTTTCTCCGATGATCAGGATATCGAGATACTGAGAGAGAAGAATGTCTCCGTTGTGCATAATCCAGCTTCGAATATGAAACTCGCATCTGGAATTGCACCTGTAAAGAAATACAGGGAGAATGGAATAAATGTTGCGCTTGGGACTGATGGAGCTTCCTCAAACAACAATCTTTCGATGATCAAAGAAATGAATACAGCAGCTCTATTGCAGACTGTGGCTAATATGACACCATCTGCCGCAAAGCCATATGACATCATAGAAATGGCAACAACGAATGGAGCTAAAGCACTTGGCCTTGAGGACAGAATCGGAATGATAAGAGAAGGAATGGAAGCAGATCTTGTTCTGATAAATACCGAAGAAGTGAATATGACACCTCTCAACGATCCATTCTCGGCTGTTGTCTTCTCTGCAGACAGGAAGAATATCGATACAGTCTTCTCAAAGGGAAGAAAACTTCTGGAGAGAGGCAAGCTTCTGACAATCGACAAAGAGGAAGCAATCAGAAAGACAAGAGAAAGATGGGAGGATATCCTCAGGAGGTAGTATGAGCTTCTTTTCCGATAAAGACATAGATACTGTGGCTGTAAGCAACAAGCTGAAAAGGAAATTCCTTGCTCACGGAGATGGGCTTTCTTCTTCTCGTCTCATTGCTGAAGCGGGAGCAATCATTGCAGAGAGGAAAAACTGTTACAATGAAATTGATATAGTGCTATCAGGAAGATTCGAGTTCACGTTGGCAGGGGATACGGCAATGCTTTCAGAGGGAGATTCCGTGTACATCCCAAGAGACACTCCCTACTCCTTTGTGTGCCTTGAGAAAGGAGAGATAATCACAGTTAGAAACGAGGAAGATGCAGAATGAAAGATGAGGATTTCAAAGCTCTGGAATTCATAGATGGAAGGCTCAGGGTCATAGACCAGAGGGAACTCCCTGAGAAGCTTGAATACATGGACCTCTCTACAGCTGAAGAAGTCTCAGAAGCTATCAAGACAATGGTAGTTCGTGGTGCACCTGCTATAGGAGGCGCGGCAGGATATGGTGTTTATTTCGCGCTTCTTGAAGCTGAAGGAAACAAAAGTGTCTTCGAAAGGCTTTGTGCAATGATCCGTTCATCGCGCCCCACAGCTGTCAATCTTATGTGGGCTGTGGATAGAGTTATGAGAAAAGCCGCGGCTTCTGGATATGACAAAGAAGCCGTTCTCTCCGAAGCTTCCCTGATTCTCGAAGAAGACAGAGCGATGAATCACAAACTCTCAGAGATAGGCGTGAGCGTAATAAGAAAAGGAGACACGATCCTTACTCACTGCAATGCAGGAGCCCTTGCAACCTGCGGATGGGGAACAGCGCTAGGAGTCATAAAGGAAGCCCACTACAGAGGAATGGATATCCATGTCTATGCAGATGAGACAAGACCTCTATTTCAGGGAGCAAGACTCACTGCATGGGAACTTGTTAGAGCAGGAATTCCGTCAACACTCATCCCTGACAGCGCGGCAGCTTCCCTCATAAGGGATGGAAAGATCGATCTGATAATCCTCGGTGCTGATAGAATAACAGCAAATGGCGATGTGGCAAACAAGCTTGGAACATTTATGCTGTCTGTCATAGCAAAGGAATACGGAGTACCTTTCTACTCTGTAGCTCCAACCTCCACGATAGACTTCTCGATGCGAGATGGAAAGGATATCCCGATTGAAGAGAGGAATCCAGATGAGGTGAGAAGACCGGGTGGAGTGCTTATAGCTCCAGAGGAGATTGAGATATACAATCCTGCTTTCGATGTGACACCGCATGCGAATATCACGGGAATCATCACGGAAAAAGGAATCATCTATCCCCCTTTTGACAAGAACATCGAAAGGATAAGACGAGGAGAAGAGCTTTGAACGCACTCACAAGACTGAAGAACAAAAGCATGATAATGCGTCTTATGCAGCTTGTATTCACGCTCGGGAAGGATGAGAAAGATCCTGTAATTTGCAAGGGTATAGAGATACGGAAAGATCTTTCTGATGATACCGAAGTGCGCATCGAGAGCGATAAGATCTCATTCACGCTGGAGACGAAGAAAACAGTTAATGGAGTAAGGACATTCGTGTCGGATATCATAGCTTCCGATGAGGGTTACATCACCCACCTTCTCGACAGGATAACTATCGATGCAATCAATGCAGGAGAACTCCCTCCAGTTGCGGAGGGAGTTAGCAAAACCATCATCGATAGCTACATCAAGATAGGTGGATCTGAAACTATATCAGGAGATGGAAGCGATGCCCTCATCCTTCCTCTTTCCCGATAATCTCAATTGCTTTCATATACATCCTAGGAATATGGAAAGGACCTTTGTAGAGATTTCCCTTAAGGGAAGTCGCGAGCGTTCCGTCCCTGTGGAAGTATCCGAACCACTCTCCATATTCTCGGTCAATAAAGCGGTCTGAGATATACTTATCGACCTCATGGAAATGGTTAAGGTATTTCTCATCCTTTGTGATGGAATAAGCCATAAGATTAGCAATCACAGCCTCACACTGCGGCCACCAGAATTTCATATCCTGATGATACTCGGAAAGGCTCTTTCCAAGCGCATCCCTGTACTGGATGATACCTCCCCCGTATTCGCTGTCCCAGCCTGTTTTCCACATCCAGTCAAGAACATCAAGACCTGTTTTTATATAGTCTTCTCTCCCTCTCTTGAGGCCTTCATTCATGATAAACCAGGAGCCCTCGATAGCATGTCCAGGATTAATGATTCTTCCCTCAAAATGATCTTTAAGGAATTCACCATTCGGACCTACAGATTCAAGAACAGTCTTCATCTCTGGATGTATGAAGTATTTCCTGCAATCCTCTATTTCCTTATCGATTTCAGCATTGTAGAAATCTGCCTTCTCGGGAACTGCCTCACGAAGCTCTGAGATGACATTGATCATTATCATGGAATCAGCATGTCCTCTCATTGGACGTGTCTCTGTATTGAATTTAGGAACAAGGATACCGGGAGTATCACGGAAGGACTTGGCCTTTCTGTAAAGCTCCTCAGCTTTATCTATATAGCTCCTATCTCCAGAAGCTAAACCGAACTGAGCATAACCAATTGTTGCGAAAGTCTCGCTGAAAAAGTATCTCAGTCTTTTTATTACTGGCTTACCATCTGCTGTGACACGGAAGAACATCCTTCCATCTGTATCGAAGCAGTGATTATCAATGAAAGAAGCAATATTCCTGGCAGCTTCCAGATACTCACTCTTTCCGAATCTCCTATATGCAACAGAGAATACCCAGAGCGCCCTGCCCTGGAACCAGACAGATTTATCTGTTTCAAGCAAAGAACCATCCCTATCAAGAGATGTCCAGATTCCTCCATTCTTCCAATCCATACCATGTTCAAGCCAGAAAGGAAGGATATTCTCTGTTAGTTCCTTATAATACCTGCTTCTGACTTCTTCAAGCGTTTCCATTATTCCTCCAAATGCATGGAAAAAGCACCATGCAACTAGATTGTATCAGCAATACTTCATAATAGTATCTGTTATTTTCTTCAGAGGCACTATTTCTTCTGAATATCTGGTTAAATCATCAGGGCGGCAATGATACCGCCCCTCTCCTCTCTCATTTCCCAAGAAACGCCATAGGGATATCGGGATGCTCTGCTTTCATCCTCCGGCAGAATTCCCTTATCCCCTTCATCGTCTCCGCATCCGGCAGATGGAATGGTCGCCTTGAATATCCTGCATCAATTCCCGCATCCGTCAGGAGGGCCTTCATGACAGGGAAGAAATCCCACTGCACTAGATACTTGATTACAGCTGTAGCTACCTTCTGGATTTCAAATGCTCCCGCGAAATCCCCTGCCGTGCAGAGCTCGTATATCTTCTTAAATGTATCAGGCATCATGTTGTAGAACGACCCGATTATGCCGTCAGCTCCTGCAAGAAGCCCCTGCGTTGCCATCTCATCGCAGCCTGAGAATATCTTGAAGTCCGCCCCTAGCTCTGTCTTCAGCGCGCACATATCATCATGCTCTCGCGATGTGAATTTAAGCCCCTTCACTCCTTCTATCGATGCAAGGCGACGCACAAGCTTATTATCCATAAGACCTGCCAATGATATGTTGTAGACTATCATCGGTATCCCGACCGATTCTGAGATATCCCTATAAATTGTTTAGTTTGTACTACAATCTATGCTATAACCAGACTACACGAGACAATCAGAAAGTCAAACATATTTTTTTCGCAAGAATGCTGGTATGATTATGAATATGAAAGAAACACTGAAAACCATTCTCTGCTTCGGAGATTCCAACACACATGGTTATAATCC
>CASDRY010000112.1 GCA_949283235.1 uncultured Spirochaetales bacterium
TGGAGTGTGTATTGATACAGCCTGTTCTTTAGGAATGTGCGCTGAAAGAAATGCTATTGGATCCATGATTACAAACGGAGAGCACAATATACAGAAACTTGCTGTGGTTATGCCAGATGGAAGCTTGGGAATACCTTGTGGCGCCTGTATGGAGATGATGATGCAGATTTCTGATAGGGCAGGTGAGATTGAAATCCTCACAGATTATGAAGAGAAAAACACCATTAAGCTAAGCTCTCTTATCCCTAGGTGGTGGGGAGAAGGGAAATCTTTATAACCTAGAACAATATGTTGATTAATGGTAGAGAGTTACTTGATGTTCTCCACGATATTATATTCCGTATATGCTGGAAATAATTGAGGGATATGATCGTCTAGATGATGTGAGAGAGCTATTTGCTGAATATACAGCCATGCTTGTGTCCATTGATCCTTCATTCCAGCTCTATCTCGATATACAGCATTATGGAGAAGAGGAGAGGGATCCCTCAAGAAAATACATGAAGCCTGAGGGAAGATTATATCTTGCTCTCCTTGATGGAAAGATAGCCGGGTGTATAGCGCTCAGAAAGCTTGATGATGAGAAATGCGAGATGAAAAGGCTCTATGTGCGCCCTGAGTATCGAGGGCATGGTATTGCTACAGCACTTGTGGAGAAAATCCTTGAAGATGCTGTGGAGATAGGATACAGCTGGATTTATCTCGACACGCTTCCAGAGCTTCAGAGTGCTGTGAAGCTCTACGAGAAGCTAGGTTTTGAGAGAACCGAATGCTACAATGACAGTCCTTCCTCCAATACGCTTTTCTACCGGAGGAAGATTTCCGGAAATTCCTCTTCAATAGATAATAGTGAGCTGTAACCAAGAACATTTACCCATGCTATATCAATACCGGCATAGCCATTCATCTTGCTCTCATCTGAGAAATAATCCCAGGAGGTATGGTTTATCTGCTCAGGTTGCCAGCCTTCAGCGCTTCTGTCTCTTCCAAGGTATCCATTTTCCTCAGTCCCGATAAGACTTAGGCATGTGTTCATAAGCATTACAGCCTGTGCTTTCCAGAACACTTCTCCTGTTAGTCTCCATAGCCGCAGATAGAGATAGGCGATGAGCATTCCGTAGAAATCAAGATGATGATGAGCTGCTGAAACAGACGACATGCCCTTTGTCGAGAATCCCATTTTTCCAAGCGGGGAGCTTGGTGGAAGATATGATTGTTTCTGCCAGATCCAGGTGAGGATAAAAGAAGCAGCTTCATTAGCTCCTTGCATTACTCTCTCATCTCTGTAACCCTTCTCAGCTGCTGTTAAAAGCAGTGAGAGTATAGCCACTCCTGCTTCCTTATCTGTGGAATCCGCATCCAGGGTATCGCCATGGAATTCATCTGAAAGCGCAAGCTCTGTATAGTACTTTATTGCTTTTTTGAGTGCGGAAACTGCTTCTTCCTTATTATCAAGATATGGGATGAGACGAAGAAGCATCACTGCAATATAAGCTCCGTTTGTACCTTTGCTGTCTATTGCATTTCCATCCTTGTCCCACCAGCGTCCGAATGATCCTGTATCAAGCTGGTGCTTAATATAGAACGAAGCGATACGCTTCGGAAGCTCCAGAAAAGGTTTGTATCCGGTCTCATCATATAAATCTATGAAAGCTTTCATCGCTTCGCCTGTGCATCTCGCGTTCATCAGATATCTGAACTCCGGATGCTCGCTTATTCCAAGGTATCCACCGCGCTCACCGCTGATGAGATCAACTGAATCCTGATAAAAACCTTTATTTGTCTCACATTTAAGAAAGAATTCTCCTATTTTTTTCGCTATCTCCTCAATCGATGAAGCACCTATTCGCTTCAGTGTGCTATTGAGAGTAGTCTGGACTCTGGAAAGAACCGTATCTGAAGTTCTCATGAAAGCTGTAGCGGCTTCAATGGATTTGACAAGGAAAGATCCTGCTGTGAATTTATAGACATCATCAACAGCCCCATTTCCTTCTCCCATTATAAGGGAGGCGGTATCATCCTCCATCGGAATGACCATATTCAGAAGCCTTGCAAGTTTCAGCGCTTTATACTCATCCCAGCCTTGTCTGAGTTTTTCTTCTTCAGAGATGCTTTTGATCAAATCCCTATATGCATCATAAAGCTTTCCTCTCTCTTCCTTGATGAAGAAGCGTCTTTCTATTTTTTCTCCTTTCTTCAGCATGACAGGTCCTGGCTTAGCTGTCTTTATAAGTTTCGTTTTGCCTCTGTAGCTCCATGGTGTTTCATGCGGAGGCATCAAGAACTTGATTCCAGCTGCATCCCAGCCTGAGGAGAACAGCGCTTTCCCGTCACTGCATTCATCAAGATAGATGAATCTCCAGCCTTCTTCTGTCTCTGTTCCGATAATTCCAGGTAGTGGCATCCTCGTCTCTTCGAAAGTCCAATATGGCGAACGCTTAGAGGTAGGGAAGAGCCCCTCTCCGTCAGGATTTCCATCATACCAGACTGACGGAACGAAGAAGCGGGATGTGCTGTCTTGGAATGAAACTTCCATGGAAACGTCTGCGTCACGATTTGCAAGAAGGGAGAGCGTGAATCCATCCTCATGCTCCTCCTTTTCGAGAACCAGGCCATCTATGACAGCTGGAAATCCCATAACATCAAGTTCAATTCCATTTACATTAGCTCTGAGATTAATCTTCATCCCTTGATTCCTGTCATTGCAATTCCATCTATGATCTTTCTTCTGAAGATGAGGAAGAAGATCAGTTCCGGAATCGAGGCGATCACGGCACCCGCCATTATAAGCGAGTACTGTGTTCCATGTGTTCCCTGGAAGTTCGCTATACCTACTGTGATGGTATATTTCTGAGATTCATTTATAGCGATGAGAGGCCATAGGAAGTCATTCCATGCATTTATGAATGCGAGGATTATAACTGTTGTTGCAGCAGCCTTTCCAAGTGGCAGGATTATCCTGACAAATGTTCTCAGTCTTCCTGCTCCATCTATGAAAGCAGCTTCCTCCAATGCATCCGGTATTCCTTCATAGAACTGCCTCAGTATGAATATTCCTATAGGCATTGCAAGGCGGGGTATTATCGCAGCTGACAGGGTATTAACAAGCCCGTAGGAATTGAATTGCAGATACAGAGGCACGATAAGAACCTGGAAAGGAACCATCATTCCAGCCATCACAGCCCAGAAGAGTATATTGCGTCCTGGAAACCTTATCTTGGCAAATGCATATGCGATAGGCGCATCCAGAATGAATGTCGCAACCATCGTGACAAGGCTTATGATGAGTGAGTTCAGAAGCCACTGCAGGATATATGTCGATTGAAAGGCATCGATATAGTTCTGAAGGGTAGGGTTCTCGGGAAGGAATGTGAAATTCCTTGTAACAACCTCATTCTCGAACTTCAGCGAGGTTATGACCATCCAGACAAGGGGAAATACCCAGATAAGAAGGAGGAGAACTTCAAGGATACGGTAGATTATAGCTTTCTTATTACGCATCAGTCATTCCTCCTTCCCAGAAAAACATACTGCATCACGGAAACAGCCATGATGATTATGAAAAGTATGTAGCTCATAGCTGCGCTGTATCCCATTCTGAAATAGCTGAAGCCTGTTTCGTAGATGTACTGGATAAGAACCCTGGTAGAACCCGCAGGGCCGCCTCCTGTCATTACATATACCTGTCCGAATACATTGAAGGAGGCTATTATCTGGAGAATCAGGCAGAGAATGGTGGTAGGTTTCACAAGAGGTATCGTTATATGGATTATGCTCTGGAAAGTATTTGCTCCATCCACTATAGCGCTTTCATATATCTCCTTTGATATCTGCTTGATACCGGCTGTAAATAGAACCATGTTGAAGCCAGCTGTCCACCAGTATGTTGCAATGGAAATTGACCACATCGCATTCTTCTCGCTGGTAAGCCAGCTTACTCCCTCCTTTCCAAGGAGCCCTAGAACCTGGTTTATGATTCCGAAATCCTTCTGCATTATCCAGGCCCAGAGCGTGGCTACAACAGTCATTGAGAATATGTAAGGAACGAAGAAGCAGGTTTCAAGTATTCCCTTCAGAGGAGACTTGCTTGTGACAAGGAGCGCCATCAGAAAACCCATCACAAGAAGCACAGGCGTTGTCATCAGAACAAACTGAACAGTGTGCCATAGCGAAGACCAGAACTTCTCATCTTGGAATAGCTCCGCATAGTTCTGCAGTCCAAGGAACTTTGGTGTCCCGAGTATATTCCACTGGAAGAAGCTTATATAGAAGCCGAATAGCAGGGGATAAACCATGAAAAGCACGAAGACTATCAGGAAAGGCAGTGAGAATAGGATTCCATCCCTTGTATCTTTATTACCTGGTATCATAAAGCCTCCAAGATTATCTGGTATCCTCCTCGGAGAATACCGGATAATCGCTCCCCCGAAGGGGAGCTGAAGATCAATAATGGCTGATGATCTCGTTGACTGTGCTCTCCATGCCGTCAAGCGCTGTCTGCGGATCCTCATTCTTTGTAACCGCGCTCTCTAAAAGATCGCTCATTGTCTCATAGATCTCTCCCCAAGCTGGAGTTGGTGGGTTAGCGACAACTGTAGATACTGCTGCTGCATAGTCAGCTCTGTATGGAAGCGCGTTGAATGCTTCTCCCTCGAGAACGCTGTTCCTTGTAGGAATATTACCAGCAAGTGCCCACTGGTCTGCATTAGCTGTCATCCAGTCCATGAACTTGATAGCTGCTTCAATCTTTGCAGGATCCTGATCCTTCTGTACTGGGATTGCAAATGTGTGGGAATCTGTCCAAGCCGCGCTCTTGCCCATGAATGGCGGGAGTGGGCTAGCAACGAAATCAAGTCCTTCTGCCTGTTCCATTGTTCCTGTTGCCCATACGCCATTGAAGTAGAATGCACCTTCGCCGAGTCTGAACATGTTCATTGCTGCATCGTAATCGAGCTCGTTCGGGTTCACTCCTTCATTGAGAAGCTCCTGAAGCCATACAAGTGCGTTATAGCCATACTCGTTGTTGAAAGCAGCTGCGCTGTAATCATCGGTGAGCATCGATCCGCCCTGCTGGTTTACGAGGGATACAAAGAGTCTTGTAAGGGTATATGCCTTATATGTTCCTGTTGTGTTATCAATGAGGGAACCCCACTGACCTGTAGTTTCCTTCACCTTCTTTGCAGCTTCCACGAACTCTTCAGCTGTCTGAGGAAGCTCTGTGATCCCGGCTTCTTCAAGAAGAGCTTTGTTGCTGTACATTACTATCGGGTGAACATCGAATGGAATCGCATAAAGCTTTCCATCCATGCGGCATGCCTCGAGTGGAGCTGTCTGGAAATCAGTGAGCATTTCTTCTGATACATAATCATCGAGAGGAAGAAGAACTCCAGATGGGACATAGTTTATGAGTCTTGCCTGGTGCAGAACGATTACATCAGGAGCAGTTCCAGCTGCAAGAGCTGTTGTGAGCCTTGTGTAGTAATCATCGAATCTGACCATGTCATTCGTCATATGGATTTCATCCTGTGATGCGTTGAAGTTGTCGATCATCGCATTGAAGAACTCTCCATCTCCTCCTGTGAATAAGGACCAGAATTTCAGTTCGATAGGACCTTCAGTCTCCTGTGTTTCGGGGGCTGCAGATGCAAATAACATCGCTCCGGCTAGAAGCAGTGCTACCATTGTGATAAGCCCTTTTCTCATAGTTTTCCTCCTTTTCTATGATCGTCTTATCTTTTCCCTTGCCGTGCTGTCCCTGAAGACAAGCCGTACAGGGAGATTTTCCGTTTTATAAGGAAGTTCCGGATTCTCTATATGCTCGTTGAGAACTTCCATTGCTTTATATCCAAGTCTGTGCTTTGGAACATCTACCGTTGAAAGCGAAGGCTGCATGAACTGGGAGAACATGAGATTGTCATAACCGATTACCTCAACATCATCTGGAACGGATAAGTCATTCTCGGAAAGGCTTTTAAGCACTCCCATTGCGATAATGTCGTTAAAGCAGACAACAGCTGAGAACTCCATTCCCCTGTTAAGCGCGGTATTAACAGCATGGTAACCATCCTCAGCATGCCCTGTAAGATGGAAGATGTTCTTCCTCTCTATTGCAAGACCCAGGTCATTGTAAGCTTCCTCCATACCCCTGTCCCTTGCTTCGGTATTGCTTACATTCTCAGGTCCCGAGAGATATAGAATGCTTCTGTGTCCATTCCTGAGAAGGTATTCGAACACGCTTCTCTCTCCATATTCATCACTGTGCAGGATGCTATGATTCTCAAGTCCATCTATATACCTTCCTGCAAAGATATAAGGGACAGGAAGGGTGGAGTAGAAGGCTCTGTGCTTCTCATCTTTCTCGAATGTCGGCATTACGAGAAGGCCATCGACCTTTCTTGAAAGGAAAAGCTTTATAAGATGCTCTTCCTTTGAGGCGTTTTCTTCGGTATTGCCTATAAGCATCTGGTATCCGAGTTCCTCCGCTTTCTCGCCAATACCTCTTATGACTTCACTGAAGAACGGATTGGAGGAATCAGCGCTGACAACACCAATTGTCATGCTTCTTGGTTTTCTCATGCTTGATGCTATTGCATCTGGAATATAGCCAAGTTCCTCTGCTTTGCCTTTTATCAAAGTGCTTGTTTCATTACTGATTCTGCAGTCATTCCTGAGCACCCTCGATACTGTGTTTATCGAGAAACCTGTTGCTTCTGCGATGGTCTTCAAGGTTGCTCTCATGGATTAATGTTAACATCGATACCTGATTCTGCAATAAAAATCCAAGGAAAAACTAAGAAAATTGTACAAAATTTTAGATTAACGTTAATTTAAAGACTAGCTTTTCATCCATCCAAAGAGATAATCACTTCATTTTGGGCACTTATATGCAGAACTTTGGAAAGCCAAAAGAATTGTGAATTGTAAGCTATATGTTTAACTCCTACCATTTTTATGGAGGTTTCTCGAAAATGAGGAAAGCGTTTGTTTTCTTGATGGTTCTGCTTTCTGTTTTCTCTTCTGTGCTGATAGCAGATGAGAGTGAAGGCAGAGGAGAGTTCTGGTATATACCTAAGACTATACAGCACCCTGAAACTGCTGATAGCTTCAATAATCTTCCTGTATTCACAGAAGAACCGGAGCTTCTTGGTGAGAAAGTATTCAAAGGAATCAATGTTGCATCGGGAGCAACTGTAACAAAGGAAATACTTCTCAAGGAAAATAATGTCATTGACATTACGGAGTATGGTGCTGAAGCTGGTTTTGATGCTGATGCAGTAAAGAATACGGAAGCTATCAACAAGGCTATGGAAGACCTTAGTGCAATGGGTGGCGGAACTGTAATCGTTCCAGATGGTCTTTTCAAGATGTACACAATCGTGCTTCAGAGCAATGTGAATATATTCCTCAGCGATGATGCGATAATCCTTGGAGCTCGTCCTGGCACAGATGGTGGAAACTATCTTGAGCCTGAAGTGAACAAGTATTTCGGTTTGCAGGACCATGGCCATTCATTCTTCCGCAACAGCATGATCTATGGTTTGGATGTAGAGAATGTCATGATATATGGAGAAGGTCTTATTTCAGGAAGCTTTATTGATAAGCGTGGATACACTTACTTCACAGTTTCCAGAAGAGACACTGCGGATCCGAAATTCAGGACAGATCCAGGTTATGAAGGTGTATGGAATCCGCCAGATGATACAGATACCCTGAAAGACCAAGGCTATCATTTCTTCCTCAATGAAGGCGGACAGCCTACATGGAA
>CASDRY010000113.1 GCA_949283235.1 uncultured Spirochaetales bacterium
ACCATTCAGAATGGCTTCTTCTACCGACATTGCAAACTTGAAAACAATCTTGATGGTATCCTAATAGATTTCGAAGATACCTTTGCCATAATACTGACAGCACGCCTTGCATAGTCTTTAGACTACCACGTAAAATTATATTCAGGAGATTCAGAATGGGAAAAACTGATATCACAGTGAATGAAAACAACCTTATAGAAAGCATCAAGGAGATAATCCTCACCTCTCGCAAGAACATTGTCCGAAGTGTGAATACTGAGATGCTTTCCGCTTACTGGAATATCGGGAGACTCATTGTTGAGGATGAGCAGAAGAATCAGGAAAGAGCGCAATATGGAGAACAGACACTGAAGCATATTTCAAAGCGCCTTAAAGCAGAACTTGGAAATGGCTTCTCGATTTCAAATCTTCAATTCATGCGCCGTCTGTTCATTGCCTATCCAAATCAACAGACACTGTCTGTTAAATTGAGCTGGTCTCATTACTGTGAGCTACTGACAATCTCTGATTGTTCCATTTATGAAAATTATAGCTTATTCTATTTGGTATGGAGGACTAATATGAGGAAATTGTTTGTCATCGTTGCTATTCTTATTATTTCAATCGTTCCTATCTTTGCAGAAGGTCAGATTGGCCTTTCTCTTACACCAGAATGGTTCTGGATTACTAGTCTCGAAGGACAGAAGGCTCCTGAAAGCACGGGAATGACAAGATTCATGCTCACAGCAGATGGTGCTAACTATTTTGGTGAAAATGGAGGTTTTGGAGTAGAATACGGCCTCGGCATGATCTTCCCTGTAAATACGTGGGCAGGGAATGTAACAACAAGTGCAACTGATTCAAGTGTTGGATTTGTATTCAGAGCAGGTGTTGGATATAGATATGCTTTCAATGACCTGATAGGTTTAGCTGCTGGTCTAGGATTAAATGGATTCTATCAGTCAGAAAAACAGGCCTATAATGGACAGACTATCTCTGGATCTGAATTTGATCTCTGTCTGTATGGAAGGATTACTGCAGATTTTACTCTACTTGATTTCCTTAGGATTAATGCAGGAATAGCAATTGGTGGTCCGATTTATGCGCTCATAACTCTTTCTGCTGCTGGTCAGTCTCAATCTGCGAATATGCATATGGGTGGTTTCTTCCTTGCACCATTTGTAGGCGTTTCCTATGTATATTGATAAGTAATACTTTTCATAGTCAGCCAGGGGTAACAGCTTCTGGCTGTTTTCTTTTCAGCTCAAGCACATTCCTGAAAAGGGCCAAGAAGAGACTCTAACGCATACCCTTGATATTCATTACCACCCAGCCTCTCCGCTCATTTTCTTTCGCCCCGTTCTGGGAAATTGTAAATGCCGTAACTAACATTACAAATCTTGAAATTTTCTGAGAAAAAGATGAACTACAAATAACTTGATATTCAGAAATAATGCAAGAAAGTATCTCTTCTTATGTTCAGAACAGCTTTCTTTTCTATTCCTAGATTATAGTTTCCCCTGGAGTAAAACGAGCTTTAAAGCAAGCCCTCAGATAAAGCGTTCAACACTCACATCAAAGATCTTTGAAAGTTTCTTTGCTACTTCCTTACTGATTGCTCTTCTCTCATGTTCCATGTCGGAAATCACCTGCTTGCTAACTCCAAGCTTCTCGCCAAGCTCTGCCTGTGTCATTTTCATAAGCTTGCGGTAGAAAGCAAGATTTGAAGCAGGAGTAAGTTCCGGCTCAACTTCCTTGAACCAATCAGCATCATGGAAATCGACAAGATCTTCATCATACCTGACGGAAAGACTTTCTCCGAAGTAGTTCTTGAGGAACTGAAGATCCTTGTCCGAAATAGTACCCTGAATTGTAAAATTATTAATATGGGGCTGATTCACGACTACCAACATAAATAAATGTGTACACTATAATAGTGTACACATCAAGTAGAATCACATATCACCAGAAAGTTCATTGGATATATTAGACATGCTGCGATTCAGATTTCATTTGGCGAACAACTCAATCTTTCACCAGTGCTCAGAAAATAATGCCCTTTTGCTACTTTTCCGATAAACGCATCTGCCCATTTGTCTGCCCACACACAAAACCACAGAAAGCAGAAACAATAAAAAGACCTATCCAATTCCTTTTACAGAAACCAGATAGGTCTTAGTGGGCGATGGCAGGATCGAACTGCCGACTTCCACGATGTCAAAACGCTTATAATTTCTTTTAATACAAGTAATTACGATGCTCTTCTTACTATCCTTTGCTTTAATTTAACACCCCTTAACATTTTATGCAAGAGCTATGTTTGCATGCCTTGATGCACCTTATCCCCAGTTTCTCTCCATTACGGTATCACAAGTTGCTACATGACCTGCTACAAATAGTGCTACACGCATAAATCATTCAGAAATTGATAATCCGATAGGCGCGAACGCATGCGTTCGCGTCAAGAAATGGCAGACGAGATTCTTCTGCTGTTCACAATCAGATCTAATTGCGAACACGGTGCGTTCGCATTTGATATGGCATCCATTTCAAGGCAAAAACTCAATATAGAAATTATCATTTCCAAGAACTTCAAGCTCGTTCTTTAAAATAGAAGTATAGACTGTGTTAGCAACAATATCTGCCCCTCTGATAAGTGCACTATTTACAGAATCTCTGAGTGTGATTTCGACTTTCCCCAGATTTTCAAAAAGAGGTGGAAACAATACACCAAATGTTGTCCTGAAAGTTCCTTCCTTGAATTCTTTGTAAATTGTGTCTGCCTTCTGTTGCAAGTCACATTCAGCTATATGATGATTGTCTTCATTGATAATAAGGTCAAAAGCTTCATCTGGAAACAATGAACCTCTGCCAATCATATGCTCAAAAGCCTTTCTTAATACAAACCTGTATGCAAAATCCATATAGTTCTGCTTTGACTTTTGATTATGGAATACCCTCTTAAGATCTAAATGATTCAGTTTAATCGCTATTGCGAATTTATATGTTTCACAAAACACCCCAAGAAGCTTTTTCCTATCCTTCTCATCAAGATATTTTGCTTTCAGTTCCGGCATATTTCTGTACTTTGTTTTCTGCCGTAACTTCTTTTCAAGTGCTAGGAACTTGCGGGAAAGCATATCCATTTCCTGTTTTCCAATGACGACAACACCTGCATACACGAATAACTCGTGATGCTTGTAGTCGAATATCCCACTCTCATCAGAAAACACGTAAATATTCATTACAGCTCCTTAGAAAAGAAAAAACCACCTTTCAACGAGGTGGCTTTTCGCGGTGGCCAACGTACTTAACATACGCTTAGACGGTTCGACTGGATCCCACCGCTGACGATATCTGCGATACCGTAATTAAATCTTACTGTTATAGTTCTCAAGCGTCAAGAAAGATTGAAAAATCCGGTCAGAAATGGTGTTAACAATCAAGCTTTTCAAAAGAATCAACGTGTACGTGTTAACGCGTTATACAGCAAAGGATTATTTTTCTAAGGTAAACATTCCTTATTTATCTTGCCCAATGTACACATTTCCTTCTTATATGACTTTCTAAGAATGAATTCCATATCCTAGACTGAGTGCTGTTTTCACAGTTTCCGATCCAAGGATTTCTCCTTTCTCCCAGACGTTTTCTCCCCAGATTATCCCACAGATCCGGCAACCGAATCCTTGGAATATATCACAAAGATCATCAGCTGTCCGCTTGAGTCCTTCTCTGGAGTCATGCCCTGTGACTATGATATAAACATCTTTGTCTCCAATGTCCTGCCATTTTGGCAGAAGGCGGTCAATCATGGTCTTCATCTGCCAGAGCTGTGGCGTGGAAATGGATGAGAGTCTCTATGGAACACATGGAGATGGCCACGAGAATACTGAATACTGCATACGCTGCTTCAAAGATGGATTATTCACTGTTTCTTCAATGGAAGAGCAGATTGAAATCAACACATCGTCTGAAGGACTTGAGGATTTCCACAAAGCCTCTGGACTGAATCTCTCGAAAGATGAAGCAGTCCAGGGACTTCGCCAGTACCTGCCGACTTTGAAAAGGTGGATGAAGGCTGAAGAGCAAGCTTCCTGGATACTCGACCATACAGGATATGTAACGTTATCAACGATAGATGATGAAGGTTTTCCACGTCCTGTTGCGATAGATGTAATCTCTCATGTTGGTATAAAGACAATCTGGATGACAACATTCAGAAATTCAAACAAAGCGAGACAGCTTATGAAGAATCCTAAAGCGGGAATCTCTTTCGTGCATGAAGCAGACAGTGTAACGCTTACAGGAATTGCTGAAGCCATTACAGACAGTACTCTCCTCCATAAGTTCTGGAAGGATGTTTTTAAACATTATTATCCTGCCGGCCCTGACGATGAGAATTACTGCCTTATCAGATTCACAACACGGAAAGCAATATGCTGGATAGACAGTGAGAAAAAAGGAATTCTGTTTTTGATGTTCCAGCATTATTAAAACAGAATTCCTGTGAAACGAAGTTCACCTTGCTTCATATTCCATAATTTATCTGCAAATGGTTGAATTTAAATAATTTAAAAGATTTATTGAATCTGATTTTAACTGCTCTTACTATGATTCCACAATCCTGAGTTATAGGTGGAAATAATGGTAATCGAAGAATTCAGAAATATCAGAATCGCTTATATGCGTAGAACCGGGGAATACGGAATTAAGAACAAGGAATTGATGGAAACATTCAAAGCATATCTCAGGGATAAAAAACTGCTCACTGCAGGCAGTACAATCCTTGGGATTGCATTGGATGATCCAGGAAGTATTGATAAAAACAGTTTGAGATATGATGTTGGCCTTGTTGTAACAGGAAAGGAGAATATCGGACTCGATGTGAGGGAAATACCAGATGGTAGATATGCTGTCTTTGAAATACCTCATACAGCAGAGGCGGTATCAGAATTCTGGAATAATCTTTCATCCTTGCTTGGTAAGTTGCCAATCGATCGGTCAAAGCCGATTGTTGAACGCTATAATGCAGCAAAGATTTCAAATCACTTATGTGAATTCTGCATACCAATCAGCGATTGGGGGTGATTGCATTCTCTATAATAGAAAACACTTGACGACAGATTCTTTATGTTATATATTTCTATCATAAAGATAGAAAAATATATCTATTTAGGAGGTATTTCTAATGAAATTAAAATATTTATTTGGAGCTACAGGATTCATAGCACTGCTAGGCTTCATTGGTGTTTTTTCAGAGGAAAGAACATTTCTTGCTTTCTTTGCCTTTGCTGTCGATTTCCAGTATTTCTTTGTTAAGGATGATGAGATGTGGAATCTTTACATGTGCCGTTCTGCTGCAAAGGCTTTCTGCTGTGGCATGATTACAATGGCTCTTTTCTCAGTCATTTCATTTATCCTTGGTAAAGGTTCGGTATATGCACTTGTCGGAGGTCTTGCCGCAGGGTGGGCTGCAGCTGTTGCAGCAAATGCAGTACTTGTTGCCATATATAATTTCAGCGCTGGAAGAGCATTGAAGGAAAATGATTAAAACAAGAATAAAGGAATATAGAGCCCGATACGACATGAGTCAGGAAGATCTTGCAAAAAAGGTAGGCGTAAGACGGGAAACGATCGGCTTTCTGGAAAAAGGGAAATACAATCCTTCTCTTGTTCTTGCATGGAGGATTGCAAAGCTATTTAACGCCACAATTGAGGAGCTGTTCATGGTCGAAGAGTAATTATTGAATATGTGAAGTTTAATTAATAACGTATTGATATCTGTGGCAATCTTTTTCGTTCCATTGAGTCGAAGTTGATTGCTATTTTTTTTCTAAGAAATCTTACTTGCAATTAAAATTATGTTTTTATAGCCTGATTACAGAAGTGGCGCCACTCTCTGATAAGGAGAGCAATTATGAGACATTTTGATTTGCGTAACGGTTCTTCTCTGGCAGATGAGATAAAGAGAAGAGGAATAGATATCCTTGGTGAAATACCATTTCCTTTGACACAGGACAGGTTTGATTTCGCTTCGTCATGCTTGTCTTTGTATGAAAAGCATTATCCGGAAATTATATTGGAAATCCAGAGTCTGGCAAGAGGCTTGAAAGTTGATGAGAAGATCCTGTTCACTCTTTTCTTATCTATGTATGCGATAGTTCCCTCAGCACATTGTTCCTGCATTGCAATGTGTGATGATGAGAATGTGTTTCTTGGGAGGAACAGCGATTTCTTCATCAATATGAAAGAAACAAATAGCCACTTCATCTATGATGGCTATTATGGAAACAGTACTGCTTTTCTTGAGCTGGAGGATGGAAGGAACAAGGCAGGGCTAGCAGCCGGATTCACATCCGTCTTTCCTCATAATCCAAAGCCTGGACTCAACTCAGGACTGATCTTGCGTCTACTTCTTGAAAAGACAGATTCTGTTAAATCCGCAATATCGTTATTGGAATCTATTCCAATAGCATCATCACAGACCTATATGATGGCAGATAAAAGTGGGCATATCGCATATGTGGAATGTTCTTCAGAACATATGGAGAAAGTGGAATACAGTAGCGGCAGGCACTGCCTTGTGTCCACAAACCGCTTTATCCTTCCCGGAATGCAGTCCTATTTTATCAAAGTGGATGATGACTGGAATGCAGCGTTAAGGCATGAATCAATCAGTGCAGCACTTTCAAAGCCTGCATCTTGGAACATTGCAGCAATAAAGGCTTCCCTGATATCTGCAAGTTCTTACAATCCAGACACATGTCATGATACTGTATGGTCTGTCATTGAAGATCTGAAAGCAGGCGAAGGCTGGCTGTGTGAAGGAAATCCGGCAAGGGGAGATTTTCATTCTGTGAAACTGTGACTCAAGCTGTTATGGGTATCAGTATGATAAGGGAATCGGCCACAAGAGGAAGGTACATGAAGAAAAGCGTGAGGCGCTCCCATGTGCCTTCCCGGTCAATACAGGTTCCATTATATTGCTCCTTGTCTGACATGATGAACAGAATGAAGAAAAGAAGAACAAAGAGGAAAACTGTCAGATATGAGGCACCAAGCATGAAATGTCTGTCCTCAAACATCGCAGCAGATCTCAGAAGAGGAAAGAACAGCAATGCCATGAAGCCTATGGCAGATGAATAACCATGTATTCTGGATGGCAAAGTCCCTATCTTGTCATCTGCATCGGCCTTGAAAATACCTGCAAGAATCCCGGCCCCAAGCGCAAACAGGAAGATTGATACACTTGTAAGGACAGCAAGAACTGTTTTTTCGGATAGTACAGAGAAATATACAGAAGAGGCCAAGGAAAGGATCAGGCCAAGAACAACAAGCCAGGCGCTGTAAATGCTGCTTACAGGACTTGAAGGTGAGCCCAGAATGCTCATTGCCATCTTTCTTGAGTCGTATCCAGGATAGAATCTCTTGAGAATCCAGGGCAAAAAAATTCAGTGATGACGGCTGCAAGCTGCAGACAGGCAGCTGCTTTAATCATTGTTCCTCACTCTCGCTATATTTCTTGTCATCTTTCTGCAGCCGATATGCTCATACAGAAACGAACGGACAAATCCTAAAGATTGGGAATGATC
>CASDRY010000114.1 GCA_949283235.1 uncultured Spirochaetales bacterium
TTATATTAGCTCCATTCTTATCTGTGAGAGGATTGGAAAGATGAGCAAAATAATTGCGGTATATAACTGAATAGCCATCTATGATATACAGACTTTTATCAAAAGCGCCTTCCGCTTCAGCTACTGTTACAGCTTTTTCTTCCTTCTTATTCATAGAAGCTTTCTCAGCTCTTTCCCTCATGATATTCTCAGGATCAAGATCCGCTGCGGAAAACAATTCATCGCTCATCATCAACCTCCAAGACAAGTGTATCATAAGCAGGACGTGCATATGGTGAGAATCGCATCTCTATATCACGATGAGATGTAGCATGGCTTATGTGTGTAAAATAGACTTTTTCTGCACCGATTAGCTTAGCGTTATCAACAGCCTGCTGGAATGTAAAATGGCTCCAATGCGGCTTATCTCGGAGCCCTCCTATAATAAGAGTCTTTATCCCTTTAAAGCTTTCCTTATTCTCTTCATAGAGGATGTCTGAAACATCTGTAAAATACGCGACGCTTCCAAATCTGTATCCTGCAATCCTCATGCAGCCATGCAGAAGCGGTATTGCCTGGAATTCCAGCTCCCCGATAGAGAAGCTTTCTCGTTCCGCAACCTCTTTCCTTTCAAGTCTTGGAACCCCTTTGTATGGCATATCAGTGAATGCATAGGGGAAAATCCGCTCTATAGAAGAGAGAACAGACGGAAAACTATAAACTGGAAGTTTTCTTTCATCGGTGAAAACCCTCAGATCATCAAGGCCCATCAGATGATCAGAGTGCGAATGGGTATATAAAACAGCATCAAGCTTATCAAGGCCAGTGCGCAAAGCCTGCAGACGGAACTCATATCCGGTATCGATTACAACAGAAGTCTCCCCTTTCCGTATCAGAATCGACGATCTGTATCTCTTATCATGCACATCCTCGGATGAACAGACAGGACAATGGCATCCGATTACCGGAATGCCATGGCTTGTACCTGTTCCAAGAAACTCTATCCGAATCATTCAGAGGTTACCGAATGCGAGGAGAAGAATTCAGAAGCGCTCTCAGCTCCGGAAGCAATAGCCTCTCCTGCATTTGAAATCAAAGTTTTGAAATTCTCTGAGCTGAAATAAGAGATTGCCTTATCCGCGCCGTTACCGACTGAACTCTGGATATTATCAAGATATTCCTTGCCTTCATCGGATGAAAGATAGGACTGTATATCTGTAAGAATCCCATCGGGAAGATCCAGCTCTGAGATAGACTGACTGATTGTCTCATCTATATATTCATCTGAATTCACAGATATCCCGAAGAACCTTATTGAAACATCTGGGACGAGAAGATAAATAACGAAAAATACGATTATCGAGAAAAAGAAGAGCCCTATAAGCCCTCCCCAAAATCCTTTTCCTATTCCAAACATATCTATATTCTAGCCATTATTCGCAATGGTTGGAAGAAATCTGTTAATTTCATCATCCAGACTTATCCTATTTATTCAGATAGCCGATTTATAGTAATTACCGAACTCTGCCATTGTGTCCAACAATGATTTCAGGTTCTTTCCAAGTTCTGAAAGCCCATACTCTACTTTTGGAGGATTAGTATAGTAGTCTTTTCTGTATATGATTCCATCTGCTTCAAGTTCCCTAAGGCTTGATGTCAGAACCTTTTGAGATATCCCATCAAGAGATTTCTGCAGCTCATTGAATCTCCAGGGCCTTGAGGCAAGATTCCTTAATATAAGCAGCTTCCATTTGCTCCCGATCAAGCTGACAGTTGTTGCTACAGGGCATTCAGGCAATTCTTGTTTCTTCTTCATAAGAAGAGTGTATCACACATTCTAAAAATAGTGCGCAGTTACTTTTTTGTGCGTACTTTTCAGTCTTTCTTCCAGATAGTAATGTACAAGCATAAGGAGAAAAGAAATGAAGAATTATGCAAAAACAGGAAAGTCAGAAGGGGCCAGAACAGAACTTCACGACAAGCTTGGATTGACAGGTGCGGAAATCAGCATAAATGAAATGCCTGCTGGGGCCTCCGTTCCATTCATCCACTCTCACAAGGAGAATGAGGAAATCTATTTCATTCTCTCAGGGAAAGGTAAGGCTGTAATAGATGGAGAAGATGTAGAGCTCCAGGGAGGAGACTGGCTCAGGGTTTCCCCAAAAGCTGAAAGACAGTTCTTTGCCGCATCTGATAGCCCTATCAGTTATATCTGCATCCAGGTAAAGGCAAATTCACTCGATACCTATACAGCATCAGATGCGATTATAAAGTAAAAGCCGCTAACTGAAGATGATTCACGCTTGCAATGCAAATGATCTTCTTCCATCTTTCCATTTCTCTTGTTTTCTGTGAGAGTATATGGAGAACAAAATGGAGGAAACCATGAAAACATTTGCAATTGCAGGCTGTGGTCATCTTGGAACGATCATAAAGAAAGCATATATAAACGGACTTCTGAAAGATTATAAGCTAGTAGCTGCTTATTCCCTCAGGAAGGAAGATGCCGAAGCATTGGCAGAAGGAACAGAGGCTGAAGTCTCTTCATCAATTGACGAGGTTATCTCACTTAAACCTGATTACATAATCGAGACAGCAGCTATTGCCCTTCTGAAGGATTTTGCGATCAATGCATTGGAAAAAGGCATCAGCATCATTCCCCTTTCAATTGGAGCTTTTGCTGATAGTGCTTTCAAAGCCGCAGCACTGGAAGCTGCAGAGAAAAGCGGAGCAAGGATATATATTCCATCAGGAGCTGTAGGAGGCTTTGATGTATTGAAGACCATCTCCCTGATAGCAGAGGCAAATGGTTTTGATATCAAAGCGGGAATACACACTCACAAAGGACCGAATTCCCTGAAAAATACTCCACTGTATTCAGAAGAGCTTCAGAACAATGAGAAGGACGTATTCTCGGGATCAACAACTGAGGCGATAGAACTCCTGCCCACAAAGGTGAATGTAGCTGTAGCATCCGCGCTTGCCACTATAGGGCCAGATAATGCAGAAGCTAAGATAACAAGCGTCCCTGGATTCATCGGAGATGATCATTGCATCACAGTAGAGACAGAAGGACTGAAAGCAGTTGTTGATATCTACTCCGCAACCAGTGATATCGCAGCATGGTCAGTAGTTGTGCTTCTTCGCAATCTCTCCTCCTCTATGATTTTCTTCTAAGGAGGAAGGTATGAAGAAATTCAGAAAGCTTGTTGAGGCTGGCCCTATCGGTCTTCAGCCATGGGCTGAGGAAAAACTCAGTGAATATGCTTCAGAGATAATCCGCTTTGACACGCTTCCAGAAAGCGAAGAGGAGCTGATAGAAAGAATAGGAGATGCAGATGCGGTTCTTGTCAGGACACTTCCTCTTGTACCAGCATCCGTTCTGTCAAAATGCAAAGAACTGAAGTATGTTGGGATGTGCTGCTCCCTCTACTCCAAGGAAAGCGCGAATGTTGATATCGATTATGCTGAAAAACATGGTATCACAGTGTATGGCATAAGAGACTATGGAGACAAAGGTGTTACAGAATTCGTTGTCTATGCCCTAGTAAAGGTCCTCCATGGATACGATTGGCCGATGTGGAGAAAAAGACCGAAGGAGATCACGAATCTCAGAATCGGTTTTGTCGGTTTCGGGACAAGCGGTCAGATGACTGCAAGACTACTGAAAGCAATGGGTGCAGAGATAACCTACTATGCACGCTCCGTGAAAGCGGACTGCGAGAAGGAAGGGATGCACTATCTTCCTCTGAATGAGCTTCTTGAGAAATCAGATGTTGTCATAACCTGCCTGAATAAGGGAGTGATTCTCCTTCATGATGAGGAGTTCAGCCATCTTGGAAACGGGAAGATAATGATCAACACATCCATAGGACCTGCTTCAGATATGGAAGCTCTGAAGAAATGGATACAATGTGACAGCAACACCTTCATTGCAGACACATCTGGTGCAGTTGGTGATATCTATCCCGAA
>CASDRY010000115.1 GCA_949283235.1 uncultured Spirochaetales bacterium
CTACGCTCAAACGATTCCCCTGCATTGATTCTTTCTCCCTTTCCCATATCTGCATAAAGCGTGGATTCGGAATAACTTCTCTCGTGCGCGGTCGGGTCTTCCGCGCATAAAGTACTTCCGGCTTTTGCAGCCTGTGTAAGTCTTCTCCTTGTATATGTTGAGAGGGATTCCAGGTATCTTCTGGAACCTTCTGCGTAGAGTGTTCCTAGCGCTAAAGAGGATTTCCCAGATCCTGATACCCCGGCAATTGCAACAAGTTTGCTGAGAGGAATATCCACATTGATATTCTTCAGGTTATGGACTGTCGCGCCTCTTACAATGATGTTTGTAGGTGTTTTCTCGTCATTCATACCTCTTTAATATTGCTTTTCTTGTGAATATTGCAACTAAACCACGGCTAAACTAATGGTTTACCTAAGTAAACCAGCTGTCGGTTGAGTCTGATTTTCTCTGTAGCTTATTATTCAGGTGTCGGAGGAAAATATGAAAGAGAAAACGCTTGGTATGATGATAGCTGAACTCAGAAAAAGCTGTGGCATGACACAGGCAGAGCTCGCGGAGAAGATGGGGGTTACAGACAAGGCTGTGTCGAAATGGGAACGTGATCTTTCCTGCCCTGATATTGCTTCTTTTCCTCATTTAGCTGAAATCCTGGGGGTGAGTGTAGATGAGCTTATGCAGAGTAAATCGGAGAAAAAGATGGAGAATAAAAGCATAGGCGAGACTGTTTCTCTTGTTCTCAAATGCGTGGCTGTGGGTATGGGGGTAGGTGTCGTGGCTTTATCAATAATGAATAAGATCGAGGTAAAGGATGCCCTCATAATGTTAGGTGCAGGTCTTTCCTGCCTTGCTATAAATAGTCTGAAAGATAAGGAATGAAAGATTATGTTACAAAAGCCAGAGATATATAAACATTTAAAATCTTTGGCCTTTCTTATCATCCAATCTGGTTTCTGCGTGGTTGTCAAAAAAGGTTGGTGTTTTGTTTATGGTTTCAGTGCCGTTAAAGGTAATACATAGACTCCATCTTTCCTGTGATATGCCGCATTTGTCAGACCGCAGATTACAGCAAGGAATGTAGGCGCATTGTCTGGATTATCGTTAGTTATAAGATTATTAATCCTAATAAGGTTATCAGCAGCTTTATCTATCTGATTTGCGCCTAGCTTTATCTCGAAAGCTCCCCACCTTCCATCATCTAGTTCTAGTATGGCATCTATTTCCTTGTTGCCATAATCCTGATAATGGCAAAGTCTCCCGCCAAGAGCAGAAGCATAAATTGCAAGATCGCGTTCTGCTAGTGCTTCAAACATAAATCCAAATGTCTCGAGATCCTTAATAAGCTTGGATGGTGTCAATGATAGAAGCGCACAAGAGAGAGAAGGGTCAGTAAGATGTCGTTTGGGAGCAAGCTTAAGTCTTCTCGATGATCTTGAGGAGAAAGTAAACGGCTCTTGATTTTCGATCAGGAAACAGCGGGAAAGTAGTTCGATATATTCATTAACTGTATCTTCTTTAATGTCTGTATTCGTAGCAGCTTTTATATCTCTGCATAAGCTTGTTATTGTAGCTGTTGTTGACTCGTTTCTTGCCAGCGATGTAAGAAGGAATTCAATCTTCCTGATGTCCCTTCGAATTTTGTCGTCATCTAGTTTCTGTAAATCTTCAGAAAGAAAACTTCTTATATAATCTCTTCCGTTTTCAATATATGCATGCTCGCCATAACCGAGAATTCCAGGCCATCCACCTCTGATGATAAGTTCAGCAAGATGCATAAGCTCGACTTCCCCTGTAAGGCAATCTGAAAATGCATTATCGAAAAGAGATTTAATTGACACTTTGCCTGATGAATCTCCTGACTCAAATAGGCTCATGCTGCGCATTCTTAATTTTGTAATACGGCCTGTACCACTATGAAGTGTGGACTTTTTCCTGGGGCTGGAAGATCCAGTCAGGATGAATTGACCATTTTTAAATCTGCTATCAACCTCCATCCTTACAGCATCCCAGATAGATGGAACCTCCTGCCATTCATCAATAAGGTGTGGTGTTTCTCCCTGAAGTGCAAGAAGAGGACTTAATTCTGCAAGTTTTCGATTTGCATAGTTTCCTTCAGGTGATCCTACAAGAAAGGTGCTTTTAGCTTGTTCAAGACAGCTTCTGGTTTTGCCGCACCATTTGGGGCCTTCTATGCAGACAGCTCCTTTCCAGCTAAGTCTATCAGCGATAATTGAATCAATAATTCGTGGTAAATATGTATTATTGTTCATGATTATATCTTAATTTAAGATAAGTAATAAATCAATCCAAAGGGTGAAATTCGATTCTTCCAGAGGGGGAAATTAGATATCGCTAGAGGGTAAAATTGTACTTGTCAACTTGTACAAATTAGCTGTGTATCTGTCATGAACTTGGATATAGAGCCCCCGACCGGATTTGAACCGGTGACCTCAGCCTTACCATGGCTGCGCTCTACCAGCTGAGCTACAAGGGCGAGTGCTTTTGTAATAACTTGTGATAAAATACCAGCTATATGTAATAAAAGCAAGGACTTTTCAACACATTATGTAACAAACACTTTTTCAGATTTGTCACAGTCCCTAAAAAACTGTCACACATTTTATAATTCTTTTTGTTAAATATAATTGATTTCCTATGCGCCTCCTTTCAGTTTCTTTATCTCTTTATCGAAGTCTCTTACAAGCTCCTTCATTTCCTTTTCTCGGTACTTTCTGAACTCTTCCTCTGCTTTCCGTACTGCCTGCTCATGTTTAATTGATCCGGATCCTTCTAGTATGGGCTTCCGATGCTTTGCAGTTGATAATCAAGCCTGTCAATCCAGTCTTGCATTGTCATAGGTTTCTCTTCTAATGCCTGAAGTTCTGCATAATCAAGGAATTGTGATACTATGAGTTGCATTATCTGAAGTTCCTTTTCTGACAGATAATTCTTTGCAACTCCCACATCTTGTTTTGTGACATAGTTTCCTTTGAAGCTGGTCATTCCCACATATGTTTTTTTCGCATCTACTCTGTCATATATGATTTCCGCAGCAGTATGTTTATGTACTGCATAATGCATCTTGTTCTGGGCTGTAGCGAAGAATTTATGGGTTATATCAGCTTTCGGGTCGTAATCAATAGCTGTCGCATATATATATCAGTGATTTGCTGATAGAGATTCCTTTCGCTTGTTCTTATGTCCCTGACACGTTGTATAAGCTCTTTGAAATATCGTCCACCGCCATCTTTCAGTCTATTATCATCAAGGGCGAATCCCTTTGTTATGTATTCTTTCAATATGGAGTTCGCCCAGATGCGAAATTGAGTGCCACGTAGTGATTTGACTCTATAGCCGACAGATATAATTACATCTAGGCTATATAAAGCAATCAGTTTATCAGAATTTGCAATTTGCAAAAAACGCAAATTGCTTTCGCTCTTCTGTAGTTCTCCTTCTTCAAAAATGTTCTGTATATGCCGTGATATGGTTGATACATTTTTTTGGAAAAGCTCAGCCATCTCTGCTTGTGTGAGCCATACTGTATCATCCTCAAGCCTTACATCTATTTTAGTAAGTCCATCCTCTGTCTGATAGATTATAATCTCTGATTTGTCGCTCATATGTTATTGCCTTTTCCTGTATCCTAGAATTCTCATATACGATTAAAGAATGAGTGTATTGTAGCTTATTCTTAACGTTGTCCTTTATCAGAATTATTATAGCTGGAAAAGTCTTCAATCCTCTATTTAGAACATAAATTTTAATGATATTGAGTGTCCTATGGAAATATCAAAATGCTGAATAGGATAATGGGCAAGCTAATGTTTCATTCTTCGCCATGAAATTCTCTACCTTTATGTATTCTCGGAGTATAAATGTAAGAATAATATTTTTTTGCACTATTTATAGTATATTATATACCATATTAGGCTTATATTTATTGAAAATATATTCATTTCTAAATCTTTGCTTGTTTACGAATCTCTGAGAGGATATAGTCAGCTTGGAGGCTTTTTATGGCTGAAGTTCAGAACGTATTTTATGGAAAGGATTACCCTGCAGGACCTGCAGGAGAAGGTGTAACAAGAAAGGTTCTTGCTCATTCTGAGAATCTCATGGTCTGTGAGATGCATTTCGCTACAGGCGCAGTAGGAGCTCCTCACAGCCATCCGCATGAGCAGATTTCATATGTTATCTCTGGTAAATTCGAATTCACTATCGATGGCAAGAAGATTGTTGTCGGACCTGGTGACACGACATACAAACAGCCCAATGTCGTCCATGGGGCTGTCTGTCTTGAAGAAGGGGTTATGCTTGATATCTTCACACCGGAGAGGAAGGATTTCCTGAATTAAAGGAACACCATAGCTATTATTGCTGTGATTATCCCCGAAAAGGAGAGGGCTATAGAGCTGATAGCTCCTATGTCCTCTCCAAGTTCTAGGGCTTTTGAAGTGCCTACTACATGGCTTGCAGTTCCGATTGCAACGCCTTGTGCGACCCTGTTCCGGACTCTGAAAAGCTTGATCATGAATGGAGCAAGTATATTTCCTGCAACACCGGTCAAAAGCAGTGATGTGACAGTTAGTGATCTGACTCCTCCCAATGTTTCGGATATAGCTATTGCTATTGGTGTGGTGACACTCTTTGGAACTAATGATGCAGCGAGCTGTGTATCAATTCCGAGAAGGGAAGAAAGACAAAGAATCGTTATGATTGAAGCGACACTTCCCGCCAATGTTCCTGCCAGAATTGAAATCAGATGTTCTCCAACAAGCTTTCTTTCCCTGTAAATAGAGCAGGCAAGAAGAGCTGTTACAGGTCCAAGGAACATATTTATGACAGCTCCGCCATTGTTATAGGCGGAGAATGGAATCCTGAAAATAAGAAGTACTGCTATTATAAGGAGTTCTGCGATAAAAAGCGGGTTGAAGATGGCTTTTCCTGTCTTCTTGTTCAGCTTCATTCCAATAAAATATCCAAGTATTGTTATTGATAGCCCGAAAAGCGGACTGTTTGTGATAATCTC
>CASDRY010000116.1 GCA_949283235.1 uncultured Spirochaetales bacterium
CCTATTGCTGCAAGCTGTGCCCTGATCTGATGGTGCCGTCCTGTGTGAAGGTCTATTTCAAGAAGATGGTAATTATCAGAAGAAGCTATGAGTTTATAGGAAAGCTTCGCTATCTTCGCTCCTTTTCTTTCCTTCGCAGAAGCTATGCTCTTATTTGTCTCAGCATTCCTGTAAATATAGTGAACAAGTTCCCCTTCCCTCTTCGCAGGAGCTTTATCGACAATAGCCCAATAGGTTTTCTTCACATCGGAGGTACGGAACAGCGCTGTCATTCTTGAAAGTGCTTTATCAGTCTTGCAATAGACAACTATTCCAGATGTTGGCCTATCCAGACGATGAGGAATGCCAAGATAGACATTCCCCGGCTTATTATACTTTTCCTTGAGATAGGCTTTAACATCATCTGCAAGAGTGACATCACCTGTACCATCGCCTTGGACAAGCTCTCCTGGGAGTTTGTTGATGATGATCAGATGATTATCCTCATAAAGCACTCTATCAGCTATTCTTGTCATCCAAACCATCCAGAAGCGAGGGCTGTGTATTCTCCTCGGTAGTCGAAGTATCCCTTGTCTGCCTTATTGAAAGCGACTGAAGCTCTTTTCCTGTAAGCTTCTGACCAGCAGCGTTAGGAGACTTATAGATTGGGAAATCAGCAAATCTCGCCGTATCTTCCATGATCTTATAGCCATATCCGGGTTTGAACTTCATCGAGATTATAGCGGAAGGCCATAGAGACATCTTCTTGACCTTTGCTTTCTCTCCGCTTACTACCGAGTAAACCTTATCTGTTGTAAATGCGGAGATATGGAATCTCTTTATCTGATAAACATTCTTATCCCGGATCCTGTCACGATAGATTACAGTGAAGATTTCCTTGGAGATTACATCCTTATCACCATAGTTGATGTAGAATATTCCTTCCGTTCCGATGAACACTTTGTCCTGAACGTTCACGACACGGTACTCACCATTGTTCTTCATATAGAAGATTCTGTCATATGGGCTGACTTTCAGGAGGGATTCCCCTGTCTTGATATTAGTTCCAAGATAGCCAGTCTCAGGATCGTATCTGACATCCATATTGCGAACAGCAACCTGACGCACATTGAGTGTCTCGAAGGATGAGATTTCAGTCTTTCTCTTAAAGAAATCCTTATCAAGCATCTCCTCATATTCTGTAAGGCAGGATTCTGCATATTTAACGATATGGGAAAGATTGTAATCAATTTCCTTCATCTTTCCTTCAATCTCTGCAATCTCAGCCTTGTTTTTCTCGATATCAAAGAGGCTTATACGCCTGATAGGAATCTTCAGAAGCCTCTCGATATCATCATCGCTAAGAGGTTCTCCGCCAAGTTCCGCTTCAAATGGAACAAAACCTTCAATAATGGTTGACTTGACAGCTTCAGCAGTCTTCTCAGTCT
Organism: uncultured Spirochaetales bacterium; assembly: GCA_949283235.1. GTDB lineage: Bacteria > Spirochaetota > Spirochaetia > Sphaerochaetales > Sphaerochaetaceae > Ornithospirochaeta. The sequence continues at coordinate 1,428 of CASDRY010000116.1, forward strand.
CGATTCTCTTATAAATTCTTTCTTCAATGAATATGCGTTCAAGCGTTCTTGCTCTAAGACGTTCCTGAAGATGCTTCTTGTCATTCTCAAGTTCTGCAGTGAGAACCTCGATAAGATGCTTTGCATGGAATCGGATCATCTCAGAAATAGGAACAGCTTTAGGAAGTCCATCAACAATTACAAGAGGATTTACCGAAATCTTCTTCTCGCAATCTGTAGCAGCATAAAGAACATCGACCATATCCTCTGAATAGACTCCACGCTGCCAGCATATCTCAATCTGAGCTTTCTCTGCGGTATAGTCACTGATTGAGGCAATCTTCAGTCTTCCTGTTGAATTTGCCTTCTCAATAGAAGCTATCATCGCATCGCTTGTAACACCATATGGAAGTTCTTCAATGATAAGCTTCTTAGGATCAGAGGCATTTAGTTTTGCCCTGACTGCGACTTTACCCAATCCATCATTGTATTCAGAGACATCCATTATTCCGCCACCAGGGAAATCAGGATAGACTTTGAACCTCTCCCCTCTCAGTGCTTTCTTCTCAGCTTCAAGAACCTCAAAGATGTTGTGAGGAAGAATTGATGTGGACATACCTACAGCGATACCCATCGTTCCTTGGATAACAACAACAGGAATCTTAGCAGGAAATACAACAGGTTCTTTGTTTCTTCCATCATAGGAGTTCACATACTCTGTTATCTCTGGATTATAAAGAACCTTCTTCGCAAATGGCTTAAGACGGCATTCTATGTATCTTGCCGCAGCTGCGCCATCACCTGTAAGGAAGTTTCCGAAGTTACCTCCTTTATCGATGAAGAGCTCCGAGTTGGCAAGATTAACAAGAGCCTCATAGATGGAAGAATCTCCATGCGGATGATACTTCATAGTTGCACCAACTACATTGGCGACCTTCATCATTCTTCCATCATCCATCTCAAAGAGAGTATGCATGATTCGCCTCTGAACAGGCTTAAAACCATCGATAAGATCAGGGATAGCCCTATCTCTTACAACATATGACGCATATTCCAGAAAGTAATTCCTGTAGAGTTTATCAGCCTGAGACATTTAGAAGATTCTCCATAATGAACTCCTTTCTCTGAGGAGTGTTATCACCCATATAGAATTCCATCTTTTCCCTGATATCCTTAATTGATGTTATCGATACAGGAAGAAGCTTCATGTCTTCCCCTATGAATGTCTTGAAATCCGAGGCATCAATTTCACCAAGACCTTTGAACCTTGTTACCTCACATCCTCTTATACGATTCATAGCGGCATCCCGCTCTGCTTCGGTAAAGCAGAATTCAGTAACCTGCTTGTTTCTTACCTTGAAAAGAGGTGTTTCAAGAATGAAAAGCTTTCCAGATGTGACAAGCTCCTCAAAGTATGAAAGGAAGAATGTCATGAGAAGTATCCTGATGTGGAAACCATCGGTATCAGCATCGGTTGCGATGACAACCTTTGAATATCTTAGATCCTCTATACCATTCTCAATACCGAGAGCTACCATGATATTATATAGCTCCTCATGCTTATAGAGCTCTGTACGCTTATAGCCCTGGACATTGAAAGGCTTTCCTCTCAGAGCAAATACAGCCTGCGTATCAGGATTACGGCTCTTTGAGATTGTTCCTGCAGCACTGTCTCCCTCCGCAAGGAAGATCATAGACTCCTCCGCTTCTTTCCTATGTGCGGCAGGTGCATTGTTTATGTGATACTTACAATCGCGGAGTTTAGGAATATGAACGGCAGTCTTCTTCGCTCTTTCCTTGGAGTTGTTCCTAACCTCTTGTTCTTCCTTATGGACTTTCTCGTTAGTTGTTACCTTCTCCTGAAGTCCTTGTGCCTTAGCCTTGTCCTTCATCAAGGCATCCATAACAGCTTCCTTGACTTCATTGACTATCCAGGTACGAACTTCAGTTGAACCGAGTTTATTCTTTGTCTGGCTTTCAAAGACAGGATTCTGCATCTTGATAGCAACCGCAGCTACGATGCCATCCCTGATTTCAGGAGCCTGCCAGCTCTTTCTGAAGAACTCATTTATTCCCTTGAGAACTCCTTCCTTGAATGCGGCAAGATGAGTACCACCATCTGCAGTATTCTGGCCATTGACGTATGAGAAGTAATTTTCACCATAGCCAGAAGTATGAGTGAAAGCAAATTCCAGATGTTCATTACGGAAATGAAGTGCAGGATAAAGCCCATCATCTCCTATCACCTTCGAAAGCAGATCAAGAAGGCCATTCTTGCTTCTAAGGATTTTCTTGTTGTATTCAATCGTGAGCCCTGTATTGAGATATGCATAGCTCCAGAGCCTATCCATAATGAAGTCTTCATTGAATTGGTAATCAACGAATATGGTGTTATCAGGGGTGAATGAGACAAGAGTTCCGTCAGGTTCTGCAGTTGTTCCTTCATTCTTCTTTTTGAGCTTTCCCTTCTTAAACCAAGCCTCAACAAACTTTCCTTCCCTGAATGACTTAACATAGAACTCAGATGAGAGCGCGTTGACAGCTTTTGTTCCAACACCATTGAGACCAACGGAGAACTGGAAAGCTTCATCATCATACTTAGCACCAGTATTTATGACGGAAACACATTCAACAACCTTTCCAAGAGGTATTCCTCGTCCATAATCTCTGACAGTTACAGAACCATTGAGTACAGTCACTTCAATCTTAGAACCATACTTCATGATGAATTCATCGATTGAGTTATCCACAACTTCTTTAAGAAGAATATAAATGCCGTCATCGGGATGAGAACCATTCCCAAGCCGCCCAATATACATTCCAGGTCTTAACCTTATATGTTCCAGGGAAGACAGCGATTTGATATTTTTTTCATCATACGCCATAGAGATAAGTATAAAGCAGATTGTAAGAAATCTGCAATTGCAGTCATAAATATGCAAATTTCCTTTTCTGAAAAGCTATAAATCTCGGTACACTTTGAATTGAACATCTTCTGCTGCATTAGGATAAATCAGAATCATTCAACCAAAATCCTTCAGATTTCATGGATTTGATCCGTTAGATTATAAATATCATGTTATGTTTACCTTTCGTGGTAAATGAATCCATTCTTTTTCAGATCCAATAAAATTATGATGTAGGTTCAATAATTCCAGTTGGTAGAAATTATCATGACCTGCTATCTATTGTTTCATATATCAGAGATGTTCTTATGAATCCAGCAGCACAATTTTAATTTGTATATGATATGCGAAAATAATTGAGAGTTTCTTTCATCTGATCCTGAGCTGGCAGGCAGGTATCACGAAGATAGCCTCTCTCATTATTCCATTGCTGTAGGCCTCTATAATAAAACATCTTTATTTCATCTGTTATAATGAATGGAACAATATTATTCTTCAGGCATTCCTTGAAAAGAATCAAACGACCTACCCTGCCATTCCCATCCTGAAATGGATGAATACGTTCAAAACGCACATGAAAATCAAGAAGATCATCAAATGTCTTTTCTGGTTTTTCATTATGTTCTTTCAATAATGCTTTCAGTTCAGAAGCAACATTTTCTGGCTCTGTTGTTTCTATTCCACCTACTTCGTTTGGAATCTTTTTATAGTCTCCGATTTTAAACCAGGATTTATTGCTATCCCTTGTTCCTGATTTCAGAATCAGATGCAGCTTTTTGATCATAGCCTCTGAAAGAGTTTTTTCTGCATTGCGTATTACCATATCGATACATCGGAAATGATTGACAGTTTCAATTACATCATCAACATTTATAGCTTTATCTTTTGTTATTCCTATTGTATTTGTTTCGAAGATATACCTTGTAGCTTCATGCGAAAGACAAGAACCCTCGATATGATTTGAATTGTAAGTCATCTCTATCTGGATATGATGGTAAATTCCACCTTTCCGTCCACTTTGCATTTCATCACGCAAGACTGTAAGAAGCGAGGAATTCTTTGAAGCTCTGATTTTCCTTTCAGGCTTAGTCGCAGTTGCAGGAATATTCCACGTTTTGCCAACCAGAAAAGCACCAGGCACACGACCTGAAGCACAATAATTACGGACAGAACGTTCCGATACACCCCATTTAGCAGCAATTTCACTTACAGTGATAACTTCCATACTACTCATATTCTAGATTATCAACGGCAAAATAAACAGGATTTATTATAAATATCCTGAAGTATTTATTTCCGATAATTCAAGATTTTTGCCGAACTTTAAAGTTGAAAAATAACTATCTCAAGGAAGTCGGGATTATTGTGAAAACTGAAGAAAGAACAGGAAGTGATTGCCAAGATTAACCGAATAGGATTCAGATGCAGTATCGGTTCGCTCAGGATCTTCCATTTAAGAGAGATGAATAATATTTGAATATTTAATATTTAGATATTAAAAGCATGTTCATTGGAAGAGAGAAAGAACTTAGAAGACTTGAGATGATGTACGATAGCAATAAATTTGAATTTGCTATTGTTTATGGAAGGCGAAGAGTTGGCAAGACAACCCTCATAACCCAGTTCGCTGATAAATATAAGAATATCTTCTTCGCATGTCAGAAAGCATCGAATGAAGATAATCTGGCAGAACTTTCAAAAGTCATCAGCAGTTACATTGGCTATAATATTGTTTTCTCTTCATTCATCGAAGCTTTCAGGGCTATTATTAA
>CASDRY010000117.1 GCA_949283235.1 uncultured Spirochaetales bacterium
GTATCTCACTCTTGCTGGTGAATATGATCCAAATGGAGAAACGGAGCTGAGGCTTCCGAACGAGGAAATAAGAATGCTCTTTGCCACTTCAGTCGATGAATGGTTTTCAGATACTGTAGGAAAGAGTGATAGAAAAGCCTTGTTCAAAGCTATATGGACAGAGGAGGCGGAATCACTTTCAAAAGAAATCTCGTCATATCTTAGACAGACAATCAGCACATATGATTTCCAAGAGAATTTCTACCATGCATTCCTTGCTGGTCTTCTTTCAGGAGCAGGATATGTTGTGAGATCGAATAGAGAATCAGGAGATGGAAGACCCGATATAATCCTTCTTGACAGGAAGGCTGGTATAGCTGCTGTCTTCGAGCTTAAGCGCTCAGATACCCTTGATGGCATGGAAGCTTCTGCAAATGAGGCAGTAAGCCAGCTCAGAAGAAGGGAATACGGCAATGATCTCGTCGATTACGACAGAATCATAGGCTTTGGAATCTCATTTTATCGTAAGAGAGCGTTAGTCAAAGCTGCTGAAATTTGAAGCTAGTGATGTCATCATCCCTTGCTTTCGGATGCTTGTTCTCATAATTGTGATGATTACACTCATCGATTAACCCCTCTGTCTTACATATTTAAATTCACTTTTCATGGCTATAATAAATGTATCCAGTTGTAGTAACTGAGAATCAGAAAAGTATTTTTGATTTTCTGGATTATCCTGTCACTGTAAAGACCACATTCGTAGAAGCAGAGGAGATAGACATGAATACTGATAACAATGCATTGGTGATGTTCCATGATGGAGCTTTTGAGCTAGATGTAAGGGTTTCCTCCACAGAGAATACAGTCTGGCTTACTCTCGATCAGATAGCTTCTCTCTTTGAAAAGGACAAATCGACAGTCTCTAGACACATAAAGAACATCTTTTCTGAAGGAGAACTTGAGTGTGAAGCAACAGTTGCAAAAAATGCAACAGTTCAGATTGAAGGAAAGAGGGAAGTCCAGCGATTCATAGAGTACTACAATCTTGATGTCATTATTTCCGTTGGATATAGAGTGAAATCTAAGCGAGGCATTGCTTTTCGCAAATGGGCTACATCTATTCTCAATGATTATCTTATCCGTGGATACGCAGAGAACAAGAGGTTTCTTGAGGCTCAAGGAAAGACGATTGAGTTGCAGACAAGGATTATTTCTCATCTTATCGATACCGATGAGGAAGAGCTGATGAATGTCATCAATCAGTATACAGCGGCTCTGGATCTTCTTGATGATTATGATCATCAAAGCCTTGTGCGGCCTAAAGGAAGTAGGGGATATGTTCAGCTTTCATATGAGGAATGCCTTTCGATAATAGATTCGATGAAGTTTTCACTTTCTTCAGCTGTTTTTGGCACAGAAAAGACAGAAGGTGCTTTGAAAGGAATTCTTGGTTCTGTATACCAATCCGTATTCGGGGAAGATGTCTATCCGAGTGTGGAGGAGAAAGCTGCAACACTTCTGTACTTTCTTGTGAAGGATCATCCATTCAATGATGGATGCAAGCGTATTGGAGCAACTTTGTTTCTCGCTTTCCTTCAGAAGAATGGAATGCTCTTTTCTGCATCTGGGAAGAGAATTATTGCAAATGGGACATTGGTTGCTGTCACCCTAATGATTGCTGAATCAAGACCAGAAGAGAAGGATGTGATGGTTACGCTGCTAATGAATCTTCTTAATGCCTGAACCTAACTAATTACTCTTCGATTTTAAAATGTCTTTTGTGTTATGATTGCCATATGAATGAAGAAATTGAAAAACTTGAAATAAAGGTAAGCTATCTTGAAAGCCAGTGTGATGAACTCGATAAAGTCGTTATCGAGGCAAATAAAAGCATCGCTTTGATGGAAAAGAGAATCGAACTTCTGGAAAAGAAGGTCGCAGACCTCATAGAGGTATCTGGAGAGGCAAGACCAAATAGAAGACCTCCACATTATTGATAGGCACAGATATCAATAGTGAAGTTTGAGATTCTGTTATTTAAAAATCTAGGAATAATCCCAAATCAACTTAGCATGCCTGATGTGAAGAGGCCCGGGTTTAAGAAATCTTTCTTATTCCGGGCTATTACTATCTTCTTACCCAATCCGTCTCTGCTTCGAAAACAGATGTAAGGGTTCCATCTGCTTCTTTCTTCACTATCCTTGTAAAGAATACCGGATTGTCCTCTTCAAGAGGATTCTCATTTTCGGAATATGTTTCCACGATGATATCATCGCCATCAAATGTCTGCTTAGCCCAATGACAGTCAATGGAATGCAATCTATGGGAGTCCTGGAAAGAGAAGGGGAAGGCATCACAGAGCCAGTTTATGTAGCTTATATTGTTTATGTGGCTGTTTGTGTCTGTGTCATAGTAATTCGTCCGAGGCGTGAAGTCTGGAAGCCTGAATCCTTTGAAATCCTCTGCTATCCTCAGCTTCCCGATATCAGGATCGATGAATCTAAGACTCTTGTCTGGAAGGGTGAAATACTTTAGGGCCTCATTTGGTCTGATAGGTCTCTTTCTACCGATATCTATCACAACCCAATGGCTAATTGTCGTGAAGATCGTCTCTCCCTTATCATCTTTGCCAGTAACAAGACGAGGAGCAAATAGCTTGAAAGGTTCCTCTGCCCATGTCTCGATATTCACATTCTCCATCCAATCTGGAAGACGCTCGATAGTCATCTTGGCCCTTACGATTACCCAGGTCTTGTTCTCTCTGGCAACAAGCTCTGGAATACCGCAATGAAGAAGCGTTGAATGCTTTGCAGCAGCTTCCTGAAGCATCGTAAAGAAGAATGGGATCTTGCCTTTGAAGAATCTATCTGTATCTGTACTTCTTACTTCCATGACATCGCGTCCGATGCCGTTATCATCAATGCTGAACATCTGTTGTTTCCTTTCTGTAAAAAAGCAGAATCGATCTGCCATACTTCCTTTCGTCTATCAGACGGAAAGAGCCATCTGTCTCTGGCCAGAGCTTTCTTTCTTCCGTAGGGATATGGATGATGAAAAGTCCGTTGTCTTTGACAGCATTTCCCTTATCTGCACACTGAAGAATCTGGATTTTATCCTTCATCGGAAATGGTGGATCTGCATATATTATCGAATAGCGATAAGCTCCAGATGAGAGAAAGCGGAGAGCATCGATCATGAACAATCTATGATTCTCTTCTACGAATGAGAGATTCTTCTCAATGGTGGCTTTCTTTCCTCTATCCATCTCCACGAGGTGGATAGAATCAGCTCCACGCGATGCAGCTTCAATCGCAACACAGCCAGAGCCTGAATATAAATCGAGGAAGGAGAGTCCCGAAAGATCACCTAGAATGGCGAAAAGAGACTCCCTCATCCTGTCCATAGCTGGTCTTATGACTCCAGGGGGGCACTGGACCTGCCGTCTGACGTATTTTCCTCCCGTGATTCTCATGCTCAGAGCTTAGCCAATGGATTTGTATTGTTCAAGCTTCCTCGGGCCAGAGTCCAAGCTCTGGGGCAACCTTTGTCATACCATCTATAGCAAGCTGGATAACATCAGCTGTATCCATTCCAAGCATCTCACAGCCTTGAGAGATAACCTCCCTGTTAACACCAGCTGCAAATGACTTGTCCTTCCACTTCTTCTTTATTGATTTCACGGAGATTCCCTTCATCTTCTCCGGTCTCATCAATGCAGTGGCAGTAATGAGCCCTGTAAGCTCATCTACAGTGAAGAGCATCTTCTCCATCATCCTCTCTGGCTTCACATCTGTTACAAGCCCATAACCATGGCTGCAGATTGCATGAACCATATCCTCTGGAGTATCTATCTCAGCAAGAAGCTCTGGAGCTTTCTTGCAATGCTCCTCAGGGAATTTCTCCCAGTCTATATCATGCAGGAATCCCACGATTCCCCAGTATTCCACATCTTCGCCATATCTGGATGCAGCTTCCCTCATTACAGCTTCTACGGAGAGCGCATGATGATAAAGACTCTCAGATTCATTGTATTTCTTGAAAAGTGTTACAGCTTGTTCCCTTGTGATCATATAATCCTCTAAATGTGGATTATAGCGCTTTTAGAGTGTCATTTCATCTTGGCAAGAGCTTCTCTCAGCACAGCATTCTCAGCTTTCAGAAGGCCCCTGTCCTCCGAGATTATCCTCTCAGCTTCAGCTCTTGCTCTCTCAACCAGATCCAGGTCGCTTGTAAGACTTGCGAATTTAAGATGCAGAAACCCTGATTGCTTATCTCCCATCATCTCGCCCGGTCCTCTTATCTCGAGATCTTTCTCTGCGATCTTGAAGCCATCATTTGTTTCCTTCATAACTCTCAGTCTTGCCTTCGCCTCATCTGTAAGACCTGGTCCATATACCAGAAAGCAGTAAGAGGGCAGGGAACTTCTTCCGACTCTTCCCCTGAGCTGATGAAGTGCGGCAAGGCCAAAACGCTCTGCATGCTCGATTATTATGCATGTCGCATCCGGGATATCTATACCGACTTCAATAACTGAAGTTGCTACAAGATAGCCAATCTTCTTCTCCCTGAAATCATGAAGAATCTGCATTTTCTCATCATCTGGGAGCTTTGAGTGTATCAATCGGGAAGGAACATCGGGGTATTTTTCCTTTAGAAAATCATACATTGTCGTGACATCTCTCAGATCACCCTCTCCCTCATCATCGATTCTCGGATAGACAAAGTAGGCCTGATGTCCCCTCTGGAACTCGACTCCGACAGATTTATACATCTCCTCGCGCCTTGATTCACTCACAAGATATGTCTTTACAGGAATTCTTCCCTTCGGCATGGAATGGAGTACTGAAACACTGTAATCTGCAAACAGTGTAAGTGCCAGCGAGCGGGGAATAGGGGTTGCTGTCATTGAAAGTATGTCAGCTTTATTACCCTTCTTCATAAGCGCTTGCCTCTGCTGTACACCGAAGCGATGCTGCTCATCTATGATAGCAAAACCAAGATTCTTGAAAGTTACATCTTCTGAAAATAGCGCATGTGTACCTATCACTAGGTCTGTAGACCCTTCCTGCAATGATCTCAGAAGCAGCCTTCTCCGCTCTCCTTTGACACTTCCTGTTATGAATGCAATCCTCACCCCAAGAGGGGATAGAAGCTCGGCAGCTCCATCTGCATGCTGTCTTGCGAGAAGCTCTGTAGGAGCCATGAACGCGACCTGCTCTCCTTTGTCTATCGCATGAAGCGCTGTCAGCCACGCGACAAGGGTCTTTCCTGAACCTACATCTCCCTGCAGAAGCCTGTTCATCTGTACAGGGCTGTCCATATCCTCCCTGATTTCCTCTGCCGCTTTCAGCTGGTCTTCTGTAAGAGTGAAAGGGAGAGATTTGAGAAGCTTTTTCTCTCTTGCAGAAGGAAGGCTTTTCTTCCTTATTCCCCTTGGTTTTTCTCTCAGGACAGATAGTTCCATCATAAAAAGCTCTGTGAAAGCAAGTGTGTTGAGAGCTCTCGCGGCATCCTCCATCGTTGCTGGAAAATGAATGAAATTGTAAGCCTCGCTATGGTGGATAAGGTTTTCCCTCTCGTACATGCTCTGGGGAAGTTCGTCGGGAATAGGGGAGAGCGCCATTAATGAATAAGAAGCGGCATTTCGCATCAGCTTCTCTGTCAGTCCTCCTGTAAGAGGATAAACAGGAAGAATTCTGCCTATTCCGGCTTCTTCCCTTGTTCGCTTTATCTCAAATGATGATATCTGATAAACCCCACGATTCTTCATGGCCTTTCCATAGATATACCATTCAGAGCCAATGCGTAGCTGTGTCTTGAGAAAGTATCTATTGAAGCAGAGAAGCTCTATTCTCGTCCCATCATCATCTGTCGCAGTTACTTTCAGGGTCCTTCCGCCTTTTGAGCTGAATTCGGAGTGCCTGAGTATGGTTATTCTGCATGAGATTGAAGGATCATCGATGCTGGTGTTTCTTATCCTTCTCTCTTCCCTCCTGTCATCATAAGCGCGGGGACGGAGGGAAATCATATCATGAAGGGTCGAGACTCCCAGAGCGAGGAGATCCTCGCTGCTTTTCTTTCCAATACCGGGAGCTTCGGTTATCCTTCTTGGCTTTTCCATCTCAGAGCGGAATCCTCAGTGCAAGGTTTGCAAGCATACCGAATGCCTGTTTCAGGACAAAGTAGAGCGCTATGTTAATAGCTAATGATATGAGAGCGACAGTGCTATCTTTGGGAATCCTGTTTGAGAAGCTTTTCCTCACCATGTTTGAAATCGGATCGGAGAACTGCCCTGACATTCCATACATCATCGGATTATGCGTAAATGCCGCAATCGTCTTGAATATAAGCATGATGATCGAGAAGAAGAGGAATATTGAAAGACCATATGACCAGAAAGCATAGATTATATTCGCGAGGATTATTCCAAGAGTAAGGAAGCCATACATTCCATACACTGAAAGCAATGACTGAACTACTGCAAGTATTCCTATTGCGATGATGGGGGAGAAATCCAGAACCCCTATTGTCGCTTTTGATGATCTGAAAAGGCCAAGATAGGGATCGACTATTCTGGCCATGTAGTATGTGAAAGAACCCGGTCTGGGATAAGGACGTACCCAGGATACGATAATCCTTATCCAGATTATGAATGAGTATATCTCTAAAAGCCTGGCTAAAAATAAAGCTATGGACATTAATGCGTGGTGCATTTTCGTTTCCTCCACATAGAAATTAAGAAATCCAGACCTTTCTGACCAGTGGCAGAGTCTCAAGTTCTCCTAGAAGTGCTCTTGAGTAGTCAACATGGTACATTCCGCCAGCTTTCAGCTCCTCCGATGCATTTCCTTCTATAGTGAATGATACAGGAGTGTATCCCTCATGATCCTGAAGCGCCTTTCCTATAGGTCTGAGGTCATCTGGCCTGAACGAATCCGTCTTTTTCAGCTGGATATGGACCATTGTTATAGCCTCTGGCTGCAGCTCATATGGAGAGCATACAGATGAAAGCGTGAAAGAAAGCTTCGCATCCCCTTCTTTCTTCCTGAATGTCCCTCTGAAGCCATAGATATGATCCTGTTCGATCTTATCCCTCATGGTTTCGTAGACGGAAGGGAAGGCTACCGCATCGACATCTCCTTCCTTTGTCTGGAGCGTGAATATTCCCATCTTCTCTTTCTTCGCCTTTGTTATTACCTGTCTTTCAGCAGTTACCAAGGCAATAAGTGATGTCTCCTGATTCATCGGAATGGTATCTGGATCTGCAAGATTAGCCCTAACAGAGGCTGCTATCTGGTCTGCGTAGGAGTCGAGAGGATGTCCTGAGATATAGAAGCCAAGATACTCCTTCTCCATCTGAAGCCTTTCCATCTGCGGCATTGGAACGGCTTCCCTCATCTTGAATTCCCCGATTACAGGATCTTCGGAACCGAATAGCGAAAGCTGACCATATGCAGAAGCTTCCCTTGTTTCCTTGTCGAACTTGAGCGCATCTTCAAGATTCTCAAGTAGTGTGGCTACATCTGTCCCAAGCTCATCGAAAGCTCCGGCTTTGATCAATGACTCGACAGTTTTGGAGTTTATTCCATCGCTCTGACGTGAAAGGAAGTCCATGAAATCCTTATACGGGCCATTTTCTTCCCTTTCCTTTATGATCTCGCCAACGATGTTCTCCCCGACATTCTTTATACCAGCAAGACCATAGATGATATCCCCATCAACGACATTGAAATGCTTTTCCGACTTGTTGATTGATGGAGGAAGTATCCTCAGTCCATACTTCGGAGCCAGGTTTAGATACTCTGTGAATTTCGCCGGATTGTTCATTTCGTTTGTCAGGTTAGCGGCAAGGAATTCAGCAGGGTAGTTGGCTTTCAGGAATGCTGTCTGGTACGCGACGACGGAGTAGGCGACAGCATGGGATTTGTTGAATCCATAGCCTGCAAATGGTTCGAGGATGTGGAATATCTCCTCAGCATGCTCTTCAGTGAAACCATTCTTTACAGCTCCCGCCTTGAATTTGATGAGCTCCTCAGCAAGCTTCTCCTTTTTCTTCTTGCCCATGATACGTCTGAGGTTATCAGCCTGACCGAGCGTATAACCCGCGATAATCTGGGCAACCTTCATAACCTGTTCCTGGTAGACAATTACTCCGTATGTTTCCTTGAGCTCATTCTCAAGACATGGATCAGGGTATTTTATAGGAACTCTCCCGAACTTGGCATCGATGAACTGGTCGATGAACTGCATAGGACCAGGTCTGTAGAGCGCGTTCAAAGCGACAAGTTCCTCAATCGTCTGCGGATGCTCTCTTCTAAGGATGTCAGCCATGCCATCTGATTCGAACTGGAATACGCACTTTGAGTCTCCTCGGCAGAGCATATCGAAGGTTTTCGGGTCCTGTTCATCTATCTTGTTGATATCGAAATCAGGTTCCTTCTTGTGTATGAGTTCCACTGTGTGCTTGATAAGCGTAAGTGTTTTCAATCCGAGAAAGTCCATCTTTACAAGACCGCAGTTCTCGATCTGTGTCATCGGATACTGTGTCGAGATTGCACCTGTTTTAGGATCCGCATAAAGAGGAACGTACTGGTCAAGGTTCTCCCTTCCTATTACAACACCTGCAGCGTGGAGGGAGGAGTGTCTGTTAAGTCCCTCAAGACGGCGCGCGGTATCGAAAAGCTCTGCATATAGCGGACCTCTGTTCTCTATCTCCTTCAGTCTCGGTTCGAGCTGGAAGGCTTTGTCGAGAGTCATCTTCAGCTCATCAGAGATGAGTGAACAGATTTTGTTTGACTCCTCATAGGGGATATCGAGGACACGGCAGACATCTTTCACAACCTGCTTCGGCTTCAGAGTTCCGAATGTGATGATCTGTCCAACCCTATCCTTTCCGTAGTGTTCTGTAACGTAGTCGATAACCTGGCTTCGTCCTTCGAAGCAGAAGTCAACATCGAAATCAGGAAGGGAGACACGTTCAGGATTCAGGAATCGTTCGAAGATGAGATTGTACTTCATCGGATCGACATCTGTAATCGTGGTTGCATAGGCAACAAGGGATCCCGCGCCGCTTCCTCTTCCCGGGCCTACTGGAATTCCATGGGTCTTTGCCCAGTGTATGTAGTCTCGAACTATGAGGAAGTAGGCAGGAAAGTCCATCTGGATGATGATTCCAAGCTCGTAATCGAGTCTATCCTGAAGTTCTTTTGTAACGACAGGGTACCTCATCTTCAAGCCTTCATTTGCAAGGTATGTAAGATACTCGGCATCGCTCTTGAACTCAGGTGGAATAGTGCATTTCGGAAGAATAGGGCCTGGGAAGTTAATCTCCAGGTGGCATCTTTCTGCAATCTTTCCAGAGTTCTCAACCGCTTCAGGACACCATGAAAAGAGCTCTGCCATTTCATCTGGAGTACGGAAATAGAATTCCCCTTCCTTGTATCTCAGCCTGTTCTTGTCTGTCTTCTTGGAAGCTGTTCCGATACAGAGGAGCGTGTCATGAGCGTTCCAGTCGTCTTTCTCTATGTAGTGGATATCATTAGTGCAGACAGGAGGGATATCGCATTCACGGGCAAGACGGAGAATGAGAGGTAGTATCTTCTTATCCTCAGGTAGCCCATGATCCTGCATCTCAAGGTAGTACCTGTCTCCGAATACGCTCTTATACCAGAGCGCAATCTCTTTTGCCTTCTCATAGTTGTCATGGAGAAGGTTCTGGGCAATCTCACCTGCAAGACAAGCTGAAAGGCAGATTATATCCTCGCTATGGGCCTGGAGAACCTCATGGTCTATTCTCGGTTTGTAATAGAATCCTTCCTTATAGGAGATGGAGTTCAGCTCCATCAGGTTATGATAGCCCTTATCGCTCATCGCAAGGCAGATGAGATGGTAGTATCTGTTTCCTTCAGAGGAAGGGGACCTGTCCTTTCTGTTCTTCGCTATATAAAACTCGCATCCTACAATCGGGTTGATTCCCTCTTTCTTGCAAGCTTCATAGAAGGTGACAGCACCGAACATGTTTCCATGATCAGTGATTGCAAGCGAGGTCATTCCAGTGGCTTTCGCCTTGGCCATGTATTTGGTTATCGAGGCAGCTCCATCGAGGAGCGAGTAGTCTGTATGGTTGTGTAGGTGTACAAAGCTCATTGCAGAGATTATAAGCGATGATGGCCCTTTTGTCCCCTCATCTTACTTCGCTTGAAACTGTCAGGGCCTTTTCGTTCAGATCATCGATTATTTTCCTGATTATCCCGCTTGTTCTTGTCTTCTGCAGCGGTGAGATATTCTGGAATGATGATTCCACGAATGTGAATATCATCGATTCAAGCGTTCTTACCTCGCTGTCATCAAGAGGGAAGCGGAGAGATGAGAAGATGCTGTCGATATCCCTGGAATAGCAGACTCCATGCGTTGGGTATGTGAAAGCTATTTTGGGGTTTATCAGAATGTCCTGATCGAGAGTTGCGGTGAAAGCAGTTGCTACCGAATCCTCAGGATCCAGCATGAATGATCCGACTTCTGTAAAAAACTGGCAGTTCTTGTCTGAGAATGCAATTCTTATTCTGGATATCATGCCCTGGGGCGGGAGTGTTATTTTTCCGCTTCTGTCCAGGAGACGTGTTATCTGCATCCAGCGCGAGTGGAGCCTTTTCTTCTTTATGAATCTTACTTCAGCGGTTGCATCGAGCGTGATAAGAGTTCCCGGAAAGGAGGTTGTGATCGCTTTTGTGGACATTGTCCCGCCAATAGTTGCCCTTCTTGTGATAAGACGGCTTCCGATAGCCTGTATGTTGTCTATCAGAACATGGGGGAGCACTGTCTTTCCAGTGCTGAGAATCTCATCAAGGGTGACCATTGAACCAAACTCCGCGAATCTGTCATTTCTCTGGAAGCGATGAAGTTCCTCTATATTCCCCAGATAGATAATCTCCGCATTCATAGTCCTTGAAGGATAGGAGTCTGGACGGGACATTATGAACGTTCCCCCTGCCCACAGCGCGGAGGTAGGGTAGTGAAGTATTATGGAGGCGTATTCTCCGAGTGTGTTCGGAGTGTGGATATTAGGCGAACTGAGTCCTTCGTACATTCCTCTTCCTCCTTAATTCTATTCCTTTCAGCACTATGCTGATCACATCTTCAGGATCCATGCATGGGCATTTTATTATCGAGAGCTCTTTAAGTATCTCCTCCGGATCCGTTATGTTCTCATCTATCAGGGATTCAAAGATAAGGGATCTGGATGCGTAGCAGTCAGGACATGGAAAGCTTCCCACGCTTTCATAAGCTTTCTCTATATCCTTCATATTCCTTGTCTTCCTGAATGAATCAAATGTCGTGACAGTCTTGCCTCTTATCTCGAAGGCTGGGACCATGCATGAGAGCATTGCCTTTCCGTCTACAAGCACAACACAGAGGCCGCACATCTCGCCATTGCAGTGGTTCACCACGGCATCGTCTCCTGTGTTCTCTCTGAGTATCAGGGAGAGGGGTTTGTCTGAATTGAGGGAGAGTGTGAGTGTCTTCCCGTCAATTGTGCAGTCTATTTTCATATTTCCTCCCTGAATACTTCATTGATCTCTCCCTCCGTTATCGGGAGAGAATCCGCCATATCCCCAGCTGCCTGATGCATTGCGTTCGACAGCGCTCCGAGTGTGAGTCCTCTTGCAAGTTGCTGTACAGATGAGATTGTATCATTTGTTCCATCTTCTGTTATATCGAGGTGAATCCTGAAGGAAAGAGGGATAGCCATCCCATTTTCCCTCAGTGTCATCATGATGGTTCTTCTCAGTGAGTTCTCGAGCGTTGTCCTGTCCATTATCGAGGGGAAGGAGAAAGAGCCCCATACTCCTGTGACTGATGGAATCATCGTTGCTTTCTCGATCTTGACCTCACAGACAACAGCTCCATTTCCTGTATTCTCGAATTCGCATGGATAATATGTATTCTCTGCATCGAATTTGATTGATACCGGTAGTTTCTCAGTCTCTTTCAGGACAGCAAGCCTCTTTGCGGCGCTATCGAGCTGGAGAGTGAAGGAAGATACGATCCTTGCAAGGACATCTGGACCTGTATCCATAGTATCTGGACCAGGGTCAAGGAACATGACACCCTCGGGACGCCCTGGGATTATCTTCTCTGAAATCCTCTTCTTCCAGATCTTCATCGTTCCTGGATGTGTTATCGCCGATGTGTTTATAGTCACATTCTGCTTCTGCGTGAATGTCATCATCGCAGAAAAGCCTGTTTCCTTCGAGAGGGTTGTAGAGAAGCCCGCGATACCCGCTCCGACAGAGATTCCTATTCCTTTCAGATAACCAAGAAGCCCAAACTCCTCTTTCTGGAATGTGTTAGCGGACCATTTCCTGTCAAAAGAAGATGAAGCTACAACGGAATCCCTGCATTTTTTCTGGCCATCGAGATCGAAGCCTGGGATGTAATCAGTGAACTTTCTCTTTCCCTTCTCTATTGCCATTCTGTACAGATTCGGAGTCGTTCCTGCCGCTTCTGCCAGCCTTGATATATGGTACTCAGTAGAAGCAAGTGCCTCACTATACCCAAGAGAGCCGCAGAATGATGCAGGATATGTCGGAGAGGAGAGAATCTTGACAGTTCCCCTGAAGCCTTTTAGCGGGTAAGGGGGGATTAAACCAGCCATTGCCTGTCTCTGATACTCCTCTGGTGCGAATGCGAATGCTCCTTGATCAACTGTCATATCTGCTGTTTCGAAAACAGGCTTGGATTCCTCATCGAGGAGAACTTTTCTCTTAACGCTTACAGCAGGACGTGAGAAATACCCCTCATCCCTTATCTCTGAAGGAAGTCCTGTTCTTATCGTGGCTGTGGCGGCTATTGCCGCAAGAATAGCTGGTTCGATCAGGAACTCATCATGCTTTGCAGTGTATGGCAGGAGATGCACGATGATGTTCCTTTTAGGATAGCCTGTTGCTTTCTCTACTGTCTCCCTTATGAGTTCAACCCATTGCGATGGAGCTTCGATATGCATGTTCGAACCTTCCATCCATGCTGTTACTGTGTAGAGTCTCCTATTCCTTTTCGCGATTCTGGTCAGGGAGAATGAGGTTTCGATTTCCTTGTATTTTTCCTCCTCGTCTACAGAATCTCCCCAGCTGTATTCGAGGCTGTCTGGGAGGGCCGCATCCTGAGAAGCTTCCTCTATTGGCTCCGTTGTTAACCCCACTTCCCTCATCATGAGTGTCGCTGACTCGTAATCAGGGGCAAAAAGGGCAAGGACTATCTGATCTGGGTAAGAGATTGTCTCCTTTGCTATAAGAGGCATTGAGCGCCCCATGAATACTATCTCATTGCTTCCGGGGAGGTCATTTCCTGTCAAGGCAAGATATCTTGCATCGAGATCAGGAAGCTTCAGCTCTGAGATACGCTCCTTTCCTGCTTTTGCGTGGAGAAGGATGCCACAGCGCATGTTATAGCGTGAGAAATTCTTACGATCAGCCATGCTTTGAGGATAACATCTCTCACTTCACAGTGCAATGAGAGTATGGAGAGGGAAGAGAAGCACTTTTGTGCTATTATCATGATATGAACATCAAGGAAGAAATAGATAAGCTGACAGAAGAGCTGAAGGTTTATCAGGATAAATACTACAAGGAGGGTGTATCCCTCATCTCAGATACAGAGTATGACAGGCTTACAGACCGATTGATTGAGCTTGAGAAGGAGCATCCTGAGCTGCAGCACCCTGATTCCCCGACAAGAAGGGTAGGCTCCGACCTTACCAATGATTTCCCCGAGGTAAGGCATACAATTCCGGTTCTTTCCCTCGATAAAGCCTACTCCGATGAAGCTGTTCTCGATTTCTTCTCTAAATCAATCCAGAAGGAAGGCGGGGCGCTTTCATTTGCTGCGGAGGAGAAGATAGATGGTATTTCGATGGTTCTCTACTATGAGAAGGGTATTCTTGTAAGAGCTGTTACAAGAGGTAATGGAGAGGTTGGTAATGATGTCACGCCAAATATTGTGACAATGCGTTCTGTCCCGCTATCCCTTCCTGAAAGCATCGATATAGCTGTAAGAGGTGAGGTTTATCTTGAGAAGGCGGATTTCGAGCGTCTTAATGCAGCAGAGCCTGATGAGGCGAAGAGGGCTGCGAATCCCCGTAATCTTGCAGCTGGAACTGTCAGAAGGCAGAAAAGCAGTGAAGCTGGGCGCGTTCCCCTTACTATCTTCTGCTATGAGGGATTCTGGGGAAACAGAAGCGAAACTCCATCCGATCATCTTCATATCCTTTCAAAGCTGAAAAAGCTTGGGTTCAGAATCAATCCCCATCTTGCTTTCTTTGATTCAGATAAGGCTAAGGCCAAGGCTAAGCTAGATGCCGCGGAGCTTGATGGTGAGGCTTATGGTTTCTCTGAAATCGATGAATTCATCAAAAAGAAGACAGCTGAGAGGAAGAGTCTTCCTTATGAGATTGATGGTCTTGTCTTCAAGATAAATGAGCTTGATGTGCGTGAGAAGTTCGGATACACGGAGCATCATCCCAGATGGGCGATTGCGTACAAATTCGAAGCACCTCAGGCTGAGGCTAAGCTCCTTGGAATAACTGTGCAGGTCGGACGAACAGGAAGGATTACCCCTGTTGCCGAAATAACCCCGACGAAACTTGGAGGTTCCACGATAAGAAGGGCCACGCTGCATAATCAGGAGTACATAGAGGAGCTTGAGCTTGCTATAGGGGATACTGTTTCCGTTTCCAAGCGGGGTGATGTTATACCGGCAGTTGAGAGCGTTATTGAGAAAAATGATGCAGGAAACACTACATTCGTTCTTCCTGATGAGTGCCCTTGCTGTCACACGCATATTGTGCAGATCGGAGGGTTGCAGTACTGCCCTAATTATGATTGCCCGGATCAGGTGAAAGGAAGGATAAGCTTCTTTGCTTCCACGGATCAGATGGATATAGAGACACTTGGACCGAAGACAGTTGAGCTTCTTTATAACGCTGGAATTCTCAGAAGCGTTGAGGATATCTATACCGCTGATTATTCCTCAGCTGCAGATCTTTCTGGAATAGGTGAGAAGAGCGTGAAGCTGCTTGAGAAGGGCATAAAGGAAAGTCTTGAGAGGCCATTTGCTACAGTACTCTCCTCCCTTGGGGTTGCTGATATAGGCAAGAAGAGCGCAGAGCTTCTTGTAAAGAATGGTTTTGATTCAATTGATAAAATCCTTGATGCCGCGGCTAAGGGGGATGCGGAAGCTTTTTCCAGTATCCCGGGATTCGGAGAGGTGACAGGTAGAAGGATAGTAGAGGCATTCTCCTCCGAAAGGCTGAGAGCGACGATTGGGAGCCTCAGAAAGGCTGGTCTTCACATGGATACATCCTCAGATAAGAAAGATGATGAGGAGTATGAGAAGATTTTCTCAGGTGAAGTCTGGTGCATTACAGGTTCTTTCAAGAACTTCAATCCTAGAACTAAAGCTCTGAAGGAGATTGAGAAGCGTGGAGGACGCACTGTAAGCTCAGTTACCTCTAAAACAACTCATCTTCTCGCGGGAGAAGGGGGAGGTTCGAAGAGGGCTGAGGCGGAGAGGCTTGGCGTGAAGATTGTCAACGAAGATGAGTTCATGACACTTCTTGGAGTGGAGAAGAAGAAGGAAGAAAGCGATGATGGACAGCTTCTTCTTTTCTAGTGGTGTACCAAACTGCCAAAAATGGAGTATAAGGAGGCAGGAGATTATATTATGAATATTCTTGCAGAGGAACTTAATAAGACGCTATCAGATTCCGTTGCTTATGGATTCCTTTCTCCGCTTGGAAGAAGAATGTACTTTCCTAAGGGGATTGTCGCCCAGAGCGATGAGGCTAAGGAAAAAGCTAAGAAGTACAACGCTACAGTAGGACTTGCGACAAAGAAAGGTGAGCCTTTCTATCTCAGTGATATCTACTCATTGTTCAAGGAAGATGCACTCAAACCTGCCCAGATCTTCTCATATGCGCCAGGTGGCGGGGACAAAACTCTGAGAGCTCTCTGGAAGGATAGTCTTGTTGAGAAGAATCCTTCGCTTAAGGGAAAGAAATTCTCCCTTCCTCTTGTTACAGGAGGTCTTACTCATGCTATAAGCATGACAGCCGAGCTTTTCACTTCCGAAGGTGATGAGATAGTATGCCCTGATCTTTTCTGGGATAACTACGATCTTATCTTCCGCGATCTTGTAGGGGCTGTTCCCCATCTTTTCCCCTTCTATGGAGAGGATGGCGGCTTTAATGTAGAGGGCATGAAGGAAGCGCTTCTTTCCGTAAAGGGCGAGTATGCAAGAATCATTCTCAACTTCCCTAACAATCCGACTGGATATACTCCATCGAAGGGTGAGGCAAAGAAGATTGTCGATGCGCTTGTTTCTGTAGCTGATACAGGAAAGAAGATAATGGTTATCTCCGATGATGCTTACTTTGGTCTTTTCTTCGAGGAGAATACAGAGAAGGAATCCCTCTTTGCTTTCCTTTCCGATGCCCATGAGAACATCTTTGCCGTGAAGGGAGATGCAGCTACAAAAGAAGAGATGGTCTGGGGCTTCCGTGTTGGATTCCTCACATATGCTTCAAAGGGCTTCACGGATGCTCATCTCGATGCTCTGACAAAGAAGACTCTCGGAATGATCAGATGCACAGTCTCGAACTGCGATCGTCCTGGCCAGAGCCTCATCGTGAAGGCAATGCAGGATGGAACGCACTATGATGAGGATAAAAAGGCTGTTTATGATGAGATGAAGAAGCGCTATGAAATAGTACATAAGGCTGTTTCAAAGCATTCGTCTGAGACTCTTCTTACTCCGTATAGATTCAATTCCGGTTATTTCATGGCTTTTGATACCCATGGAAGAAGTGCTGAGGAGCTCAGGACATACCTTCTTGATAAATACCAGATCGGTGTCATAAACATCATGGGAGGTACTCTCCGTCTCGCATATTGCTCTGTTGAGCCGGAAGGACTTGAAGAGCTTGTCGATACTGTCTATAAGGCGGCTGGAGAGATATGGAGCTGAGCACTAAACTGTACATCCTCGATAACGATGGCAAGAAGTTCATGGGAGCTGGAGTCCTGTGGCTTCTTGAGCGTATAGAGGAGACAGGCTCGCTTCTTTCCGCAAGCAAGAGCATGGGATTGTCCTACACTAAGGCCAGGGCCATGCTTGAAGCGCTTGAGAAGAATCTGGGACGAGAAGTCCTGGATAGAAAGAAAGGTGGGGCTGATCGCACTGGCGCGACGCTTACACCTTTTGCTAGAGAATATATTTCCCTATATAGGGAATTCCAATCTGAGGTGAAGGCTGAAGCTCAGAAGAAATTCGAAGCATTCTCCTCATCTGTCAAAGA
>CASDRY010000118.1 GCA_949283235.1 uncultured Spirochaetales bacterium
AGACAGCCCATCGATGTCCTTGAATGTAAGATAAATGACAGGATACCTATTCATCCAGTTTTCCACAGCTTCCTTGTCATTCATTACTGCAAGGCCCTGGAAGATATCCTTGTTATCCTCTCTGATATCGAAGAAGGATTTAAGCATGGACTGGAAAGTGGTCTTTCCGAAACGGCGGGGACGAGCGAATAAAATAGAATCAGCTCCATCTCTGATGAGCCTGCTTATATTGTCTGTTTTATCAACATAATAGCAGCCTTCTCTTCTTATTCTCTCGAAATCTGTTTTTCCTATCGGAAGTCTTATCCTGTTCTCCATGTTTAGCTCCAATATGATTATACAGTATCGTGGGGGTTTTAAGAATCTTTCAAGTTTTGTCATTTCAGCTATAATTCATATATGTATTACCCAGAATTCAGGAATTATTTGGATTGGCTTCATCATGGACATGACCACTACGCAATAACGCGTGACGATGATAAGGTTCTTTTTGATAAGCTCTTTGCGGCGATGCGCCCTATAAAGGCCAATGAGAATGGCTGGAGGTCAATCTTTATATGCCTTGAACGGGGGCCGGAACCATCGGATGATGAGCTTCAGAAATCTGTTGAGATGGGTGATTATGACTCTAAGGAGGAGTGCCTCTCAGCTTGGCTTGAGTATAATGAGGAGCCTTCTCGTTTCTTCGAGGTTTCCTTGGGTGAAAATGATGATGGCTTCCGTGCTGTTTTCGTGAATCATTCATATCTCTTTGAGTATGATCCTCGAGGATATGAGGACTTTCATAGTTCAGATATCCGTTTTGCGAGGAATGATGAGCTGGTAGCCATCCTGAATGCAATCATTGAAGCTGTCACGGAAAGCGTCGAGAAAGCTCGGAGTGGTATTTATAACGATTGGATTAAAGCTGTCCTCCCGAAACGCAATCGAGTTGGACGAATCCGTCGCTGTAATATCTGGGAAGTATTTGAGGGTGCTAAGGAAAATTTCCTTGAGGGGCTTACTGACGATGAGGTTAAGAAGTTTGTAGAGGCAGTTGATAAGGGTCTCACAAAACGTGATAGGGTTGAGCGTCTTCCATCAATGACATCGGGGCTCTTTTTCAAGGTATGTGCTATTGGCTATCGTGCTGTAGGAGAGTCAGAATACGGACTCAGACTCAGAGCAGATACAGACAAGGGCCTCTATAAGGATAACGCTGATGGAAGGGATGATGGACTTACGAAACTGCCCGAAGATGATCCTGTTGCGTTTGATGAATGGTCACATGGTAAGAAGGAATTCAATGGAGGGCACCCTTGGGAGGTCTGTCGTGGTGGAAACTCTACGCATGTGGATTTCTTTCCGATTCACGACGAAAAAGGCTGGTATTTTGGTGTCAGGGGTAAACATCGCATGTTTGAAGTTGTTCGTTTCTATCTTGCAATAAGCGCAGCAGGGTTTCCCATTGCTGTCTCAGACGATGAGGCTATTCGGGATGCAGTCTTAGGAAAGGACGTAATTGGGATTGTTCCTGAAGGCGTATTCCCGAGGTATTGTGATAGCTGGTTCCCGAATGAGCGGATAACAGATTTCATGAACCTGTGGTATGAGGAGGAGCACAATGAGGCTTTCATAGCGAAGGCTATATTTGATGATCCTGATCCTGTGGAATTGGAGGAAGAAATCCAGTAATTGAGATATTAAGAGGTATATACATGGAAACACTTAAAGCTATTTCATTGAGAAAATCTGTGAGATCTTTTCAGGAGAAGCAGGTTCCAGAGGAGATACTCGATGAGATAATCAAAGCAGGTTTTCAAGCACCTGTTACTTTGAATCATTATGAGACTGTGCATCTGACGATTATACAGAATAAGGGAATAATAAAACGGATAGCGGATGAAGCATCTGCCTGGATGCACAAAGTTACCAAATATCCCCAAGACATTGACTTAGGAACTGGAACTTTGATTATGGTTTCATCAGAGAAAGGTCTGCTTCGTTGCGAAAAATATGCAAACGCTGCTTGCATCCTGGAGAATATGCTCATTGCCACAACAGATTTGGGCGTTGATAGTATAATGTGGAGTGCTGCAGTTACTGCAATAAGCGATGAATGGAGTTTTTGGAAGGAGCTTGGTATTCCTTGGCTCTTTGAGCCTGTACTCGCTGCATACTTTGGATACGCTATTTACGATAGAGATCCTAGAGAACATAAAATATCTGTAAACAGGATTTACTGAAAACATTGTTGTCCATCTTTTCCATCCTTTTGATAACCTGTATAGTCATTGTGTGAATCTTGAAGCCTTTCAGCTTGGTACAAGCGGTATGATGCCGCTTCCTGGGCGATTTCTGACATCGGTATTGGTAAGAAGGGAAGGAGACCTCTTCCTCTTTGATGCTGGAGAGGGTACTCAGGTATCCATGAAGATGCTTAATCTTCGCTGGAAGAAAATCTCAGCTATCTTCATCTCCCATATGCATGCAGATCATGTTACCGGTCTTCCTGGAATTCTGATGCTCTCATCCCAGGTTGATAGAACAGATCCTCTGTATATAGTAGGTCCCAGTAAGCTGAAGGATTATGTCGATTCCTCTCGCCGTATCCTCGATATGTACATCAACTATGAGATACGGTTCATTCCTGTGGAGACAGGAATCGTGTTCTCTGGAGATGGTTTCACAGTCCAGGCTTTCCCTTTAATCCACACAAAGCCATGCTATGGCTACTCGCTTATCGAGGAGAGAAGAAAGGGAGAGTTCTTCCCTGATAAAGCAACCGAGCTGGGAGTTCCGAGGGGTAAGTTATGGGGAGTTCTTCAGAGCGGTAATCCAGTTACCCTTGATGATGGAAGGGTTATCACCAGCGATATGGTAATGGGGAACGCAAGAGACGGACGAAAGATCAGCTATGTTACCGATACGATGTATTTCGAGAATATAGCGGACTATGTCCATGATTCAGATATTCTCTTCTGTGAGGGTATGTTCGAGAAGGCTCTCGAGGAGACTGCGAGGGAAAAGAAGCATATGACAAGCTATGAAGCTGGTCTTGTTGCAAGAGACAGCGGTAGCAGGAAGCTTTGTCTCCAGCATTACTCGCCGCGCTATTCAGACAGGGAGCTGAAAGTGCTTGAGCGCGATGCAAAGGAAGTCTTCCCTGATACAGTTCTCACAAGGGATAGAATGTCTTTTGACATTCCTTTAAAAGACTGAGATGCATGATATCTGGAATCCATGGCATGGCTGCAGAAAGATAAGCGAAGGCTGTCAGAACTGCTACATGTACTTCCTTGATCGCATGAGAGATCAAGATGGATCGAGAATCTACAGGACAAACAATTTTTACTACCCGCTGCAGAAGGATATCCATGGAAATTACAGAGTGAGAAGCGGAGAGATGATCAGAGTGTGCATGACCTCTGATTTCTTTCTTGAAGAAGCTGATGTCTGGCGTCCCGAAGCATGGGAAATCATGAAAAAGCGCAGTGATGTTATCTTCTTCCTTCTCACAAAGCGCGCGGATAGAATCGAAAAATGCCTGCCTCCAGATTGGGGAGAGGGCTGGGAGAATATTTTTCTCAATGTAACTGCAGAGAACCAGAGAAGGGCAGATGAGCGTATCCCGATTCTCCTTTCAATTCCTTCCAAGCATCGCGGAGTCATGACAGCTCCTCTTATCGGGGAGGTGAAGCTTGGAAAATATCTCGATACAGGGCTCATCGAAGAAGTAATTGCTGGCGGTGAGAATTATGATGGTGCGCGTCAGTGCAGATGGGAATGGGTGAAATCCCTTTCGGATGAGTGCAGAGAGCGGGATATTCTTTTCGCTTTCACTGAAACCGGCAATGTTTTCGTAAAGGATGGAAAGCGTCTGCGTTTCAGCAGCAAAAAGGATCAGTCAGTATATGCGTATCGCTCAGGGCTTAGCTATGAGGGTAGAAGACCGGTTTTCAATCTTGTTGAGGAGGAGCCTGATTTCTTTGGCTTTGATAAGTATGTTCCATACTTCGATGAAAAAGAATGCAGGGAATGCGGTATGAGGATAATCTGCAATGGTTGCTCAAGATGCGGAAAATGCAATAATGGAGTACAATTACAAGAGAGGAAAAATGAAGCGCGTTGATTACCAGATCGGAAAGAATAAAGTAGGGTTTTATGGCTATATCCATGAAGATATATCGGTAGAGGGGGGCGAGTATAAGCTTCGTCCTGCCATGATAGTCTGTCCAGGTGGTGGGTATATAAAATTATCTATAAGGGAGGAAGATCCTGTTGTTTTCCCTCTCTTTGCCCATGGCTTTAATGTATTTGTCCTTAAATACAGTGTCGGGGATGCGATAAAGACTTCCTGGCCTGAGGAAGAGGCTGCGGAGGCTATATCTATTCTACGCCGCGATGCCTCTCTCATTGATATCGATCCGAAAGCTATCGGAATAATGGGTTTCTCTGCAGGTGGTCATGTCGCTGCTTCGATTGCCTGTCATTGGAAGAAGTTCGGAGCATCTTCAAAGCCCGATGCTGCTGTTCTCTGCTATCCTGTCATAACGATGGGGGAATATGGGCATCAGGGAAGTACAGATAGCCTTACAGGAGGGGATAAAGCGCTTATAGACTACTACTCGCTCGAGACCCAGACAGATAAGGACACATCACCTTGCTTTATCTGGCATACATTCCCAGATCAGTCGGTTCCTGTCATGAATGCCCTCTCATTCGCAACTGCGCTTCACAAGAGCGGGGTAGAGACAGAACTCCATATCTACAGCAGGGGCATACATGGCCTCTCCCTGGGATACCGGGAGACAGGAAAGGAAGAGAAGGGCGTTCAGAGCTGGATGGATCTCTCGCTATCCTGGCTCGACAGGTTGTGGAACTTCTCCAGATAGGATGGATATGAAAAGGATAGTGGGGATTGTATTGATCTTAATGCTTCCCTTTGGGCTCTTCTCATCTGAGTCCCTATCCTTAGATGCGTACATAGAATCTGTTTCGGGAGGAGTAAAGGGCTTCGGTCTCGGACTTTTCCCTTTAGGAACTACGTTCGGTTTTGAACGCTACTATGCGATGATACCCGATGAGAACAAGGCTGAATTCCAGATAGAGCTCTCCTTTGCTTTCAATAATAACTCGCTTTCTACTGATTATGATTACCTTACAGGTCGTCCTAGATGGGCACTTAGTTATGAAGAAGCTGAAAGTTATCATTTCTTTGGAGGAGAGGATTGGGAGCGCTCTCTTTCCTATTTCAATCCCCGTGCGGATATAGATATATACCTTTCCCAGGGATTCTGGGATAACCCTCTTTACCCGAAGGGATCTCTTTTCAGCATTCGCCTTGGTTATAATGCGCGCTACGCGATGAGCCTTGAAGAGGTAACATTCTCGCTTCCTGGGCATGGTGGCCTGACATCTCCTGTCTTTGTTAATGATGATGGAAGCCCCAGAGCTCCTTTCGATTCCACCCTTCCTGCTTATCCCTGGCTTAATGGAACAAGGAATGTCTTCACTGACTATCTTTATCTTGTCCTCTCCCTCGATATGGATAGGGATACCCCTACAGATGCAGAAGCAGAGGAGGGACTCGCTTTAGAGCTCCGCTTTGAAGCAGGTCCAAGCTGGCTTTTCAATAATATGACACCGGAGGGTGTCCAGAGTGATTACTGCCTTTCCCTTCTCTATGCAGAGGAGAAGATGGAGATTTTCTCCATCCAGCAAGATAATGGCTGGAACTGGATGAATCTATATATAGGGCACTCGAATACACTTCAGTACGTAACCGGTTCTGTCATTCCAGAGAACAAGCTTCCTCTTGATAGGCTCCGAGGAGGTTTCCAAGATAGGATCTGGCTTCATTTCAATGGACCGCAGTTCATGGCTGGGGATTGCTACACGAATATAGAACTGAATCTTTACAATACAATAATGTTCGGTGGAGTTGTGAATGAGCAGGATAGGTCAACATTCGCAGTTGAGCTTCAGTCCAGTTTCTCCGCTCGTTTCCAGCTCCGTCTATTCGGCTTCATAAGGTTTGAGTATCAGGTGGGCTATGATTTCATAAGAGGAATCTGGCCGGATGAACCAGAGTGGTGGCAGAATTCCGCCCTTCAGTTTTATGTGTCGCTTTAGGAGGAGGAATGAGGAAGCTATTATCGATACTTTCAATGCTTATCCTTCTTTCTCCTCTCGGTGCTATCGGGTTTGGTTACCATGTCTTTGAGATTAGGACTGAACCGGAGTTCGGGAAAGGTGTTTTCCCTACATCTGTGATGTATCAGTTCAATTTCCCTGTCCCGGACTTTATAGCGGGAAACAAGACAGAGCTCGCCTTTCGCCTGGATAATGGTCTTGTATATCGCACCCTTCGTCAGGATCCTGTGAGCGGAGCTATAATAGGAGAAGATCCTTCATCCTATGATTTCCCTAAAGAGTATACAGTCCATTTTGATGAGTTCAATCTTTTCTTTGCCCAGGGATTCATAGATACATCATTCTCTGATAATGATCTTCTTACCGCATTCGTGTCGATAGATGGCAGATTCGAGATGGCCTTCGAGCGCCTTTCATGGATGACGAACACAAATGAGACTGAGGGAGTCTTCTGGGATAGTGATGGAAATTACAGGTTCCCTGAGAATACAGAATGGATTGGAGCTCCGGAGTTATCTGGGGATAGGTCTTCATTGCAGACTTCCATTTCCCTTGGTCTTATGTTCGATTATATGCGTGATACTGTCACGATGCGCGATGGTATAAAGGGTAAATTTGTATGGAGATTCGCTCCGGAATGGATGCTCCTTACAGATGGAACTGCTTCTTTCGCGCTTTCATGGAATGAGGTGCAGCTCTCAAAGACGCTATTCTCGGTTCCTCATTCAGATGAGGGCACTTGGTTCAGCATCGTTCTTGATGATTATCTGACTTACCGCTGGATATATGGAAGCAAAGTTCCGCAGTATGTGCAGGGTGGGGATATCTGGGGACCTGATGTTCCTAATGCAAGGAATGTCATAACAAACAGGATCGCCCTTACATTCTATGGTCCTCAGATTCTCAGCAGGGATACATATCCATCGATTACCATCTTCTGGGATATGGGAAGGGCACTTGGAAAGGTTCTCAACTCAGCCTCAGGTGAGAGTATAAATGAAAGTGTCGGAAGCTATGGAATAAGGGCAAATCTCGTCATAGCTGGTATTGCAGAGTTCTTCTATGAGATAGGATGCTCATATGATCCTGTCTTTGCTGAGGATATGTTTGTTGAGCAGAAATTCGGATTCTCGGTAGGTGTGTGATGAGAAAGCTTGTTTTGTCTCTGGTCATGCTTTTGGTTTTATCTGCTTTAAGTGCGGCAACCTATGATTTAAGAGCTGCGCTTGAATGGTCTTATGACACAAATGCGTTTTCATCTCCTCTTCCAGATGGCTATTCGCTTGATTCTGATTATCCGAATGGTGGGGAGTTTATCAAGAGACAGAATATAGGGCTCAATATCAGTTCTGATATCTACTTCATTGATGATAGCAGGATTGGGTTATCTACAGCTTTGACACTCCGTTTCCCTTACAATTCCCTCTCGATAATCCCGGAAGGAGAGGGTTATGACTGGGAGTACAGGGAGGAGAATAGCCTTGGAAGACAGCATATAAGCCTTTTCTGCGGTATCGGCCCTGTATTCAGATTTCAGACAGGTATTGTTGATATAATCCTTCCTGTTAGAGTCAGCTTCGGAAGCTATGACTGGTTCACATCTGGGCTTGTTGTCGGAGTCTCGATAGAGCCCGGGGTTAACATAGAGATTTCAGATTCTCTATTCCTTTCATTTGCACTTACATATGATGCACATCTGATGAAATTCCTGTTCTCAATGAGAAATGTCTATGATCAGGGGTATATAATGCTTACAGCAGGGGCATATGCAGGACTGGGTTTCAGGTTCGGAGGCTGAGATGCGGAAAATCATTGCTTTGATTCTTATTGGATTGTCAATGATGGGAGCAGTGGCTTCTCCCGAGCTTTGGTTCGGCGTCTCTTTCCTTGCTGACAGGAATAATGTTTCCAAAGAGACTGAAACGCTCTTTCCTGCAATGGGGGAGAAGATTTCTGAGATAAAATCAATAGGGCTTGATTTTGATCTTGTTTTCTTTCCCTCTGATATTGTCCGAATAGGACTGATCGGTGGCTACAACATGCTTATTCCAATTGGAATTACAGCCAGTGGTGGAAGCAATGAAGGGTATATCACATACGATTTCGATTACAGGCAGGATTTATCAATAGGGCTTGCATACTACCAGTTCTTTACAGAGAAGATAGGTGCATTCCTGACATGCAATTTCGAGTATTCATGGTACAGAACAGCTTCAGAACATATTCCTAATGATTCTGCTCCGATGAATTACATAAAGCATAATGAATACGGGATCCTAGGGGAGCTGGGAGTTGTGACACGCTCTAACAACATGTATTTCCGCTTAGGTTTCAGAGGTTATTACGATCTTTACCACAGAGAAAGCGCTGGTTACAGATTCGGTCTCTTTGCAGGTGGTGGACTGATAATCTGAAAAACTTTCCAAATTCCGAAAATAGCCCTTGACAAAACCAAACCGGGGGGGGGTAGTCTATTACCAGAAAAATTTCGGAGGAAAGGCAAGATGAAGAAAACTATTCTTGTTACTTTGGTCGCAGCAATGATGCTCTTTGCATTCACTGCTTGTGATAATTCAACCCCAGCTGTCTACAATGGCGTAGTTTCTGCTGAGGTTCAGCAAGTTAAAGGCTATTTCAAAGGCGAGACTGCTGCAGAAGATGGATTCCAGATTGTCGTAAACTATGCAGAAGGTTCACCTAGAATTATCCAGGGCAATAAGGGGACAATCGATTTAACTACAGCAGGTATTGCAAAAGCAACAGATGATATCGTGCTGAAGGATATCTGGCAGAACAATGTATCTATCGTGCCAGCTGAAGTTGTCTATTCTGATGTAACATCAGCAACAGTAAGCGGTGTTGATGTATATACAGTTACAGAGGGCTGGTCAGCTGCAGATTTTGATAAGGCTTTGGCAGATAAGAAAGTACCAGAAGGACTTGAGAACCTTACTTTCACATTCACAGGTGATAATGTAACAAGAACATACACTCTTGAGGATAAGTTTGATGGTACATTCGATTACCAGCTCTGGCTGTATAAGGATGGAGGAGATACTCCACTTGGATACAGCGAAAAGGTAGAGGCTGGCGACAAATACGAAGTCATGCTTTATTCATACAAGATTGGTAAGGGTGAGATGACAGCATTTGGTGGTAAGGGCCTTGCTACTGGTATGACAGTTTCTGCTGTTGAGAAAGAGGATGAGTCTGTAACTGATATTGTAGTTCGCTACTCTGTGAATGGTGATGAAGATGTAGCTACACTTCCTACTCTTTACAGTGGTGATAAAGTAACAGTTAAGGTATATCCAGTATCCAATGGAACAGTAGCTGATGAGCCTACAACTGCGACTCTGTCATTTGTCAATATGACAGCAGGAACAGCTCCTACAAGTGGTACAACATTTGATGTAGCAACAGCTTCGTCTACTGTTACAGCAACTGCTACTGGTACTGTTCGTGTTACAATTAATCAGAAGATTTATCAGGAGCAGTTCTCAATTGGTGCAGGTGCTAGCTACTTTACTGTTACAGGTCTTGCTGCTAAGTATGCAGATCAGGCAACATCTATCACAGCTCCACATACATTTGGTTCTGCAGATGTTACTCCTACTGTATCTTGGACTGGAACAACTGGAACTCCATCCATTACTTATACCTTCGATCAGGCAGCAGTTCCTGCAGACTACGAAGGAACATTCAGCACTCTTTGCACAGCAACTTGGATTGAGAAGGGCAAGACAAAGACTTTGACTCAGGCTCTGTCGTTTACAGTGAATAATCCAGAGGATTAATGTTTGATTCCTGTCACCGATTATCTAGGTGGCAGGATGCTTAAAGGATGACTTTATGGAGATAAAGACAACGTCCCTCCGTCAAAGGATTCCAAATGCAAAGCGTCAGGAATGCTTGAAGCTCTTTGAGCAGGGATACGGATATAAAAAGACCGCTCAGCT
>CASDRY010000119.1 GCA_949283235.1 uncultured Spirochaetales bacterium
ACTTCAAGATGCAGGAGATGGTTTTTATTTGGTCTCAATTGGAGAAGTACAAATAATAAAAGAAGAGCCGGTCATCATCGAAGAAGAAACAGATCAAATAGATGAAGAAACAGGCAAACCAATTGTCATTTCTTCAACAGTTATAATGGATGTTACCAGATCATATGGGAGCAACAATGCAATATTTGATACTAATTCTGGGAATGTCTATCTATTAAGTTCTCCTGGAGACTATCTAAATATAAATGGTTTTTGGTCAACCGATAGCTTCTTTTATTTCTTGTTATTTAACAATGGCAATGGAAAATCCACATTATACAGAATATACAAAACCAAACTTGAATCGGGGACATTACAACCTGTTACAAACTCTGCTGTATTTGAAGTAACTAACGTATATGCAATAAGTGACAAATATGCAGTCCTTGGAGGTAACACTGGTGGAATGTATTTGCTAGACATTGATGGAAATTATTCACCCAGCATAATCGTAAAAGATGAGTTTAAATATTCAGACTCATCAAATAGACACGCATTCTGGGATGGAGAAAACAATGCGCTGGTTTCAGATGGTTATCTATATGACTTTACCGCCGCACTTGATGGCAATCCAAGAATCATTGGAATGGTTCTCGGTATCCAAAATGGATATGTTACAAAAACAGGGGAAGTTTCGGCTCCAATTGGATACAATGGAGTCTTGTATTCCTCAAAAATCTCTGGAGTATTTACAGGGAAAAATCTTCCTGCCTTTTATTATACGTATTACGGAGATTCCAAATACACTCTCTTCTGCGTTATAGCCGATGGAATGGACACGAAAATCAAAACTTTTGACTTGGAAGGAAATGATAGAGCCGTTAAGATATTTAAATCTATTAACAATCGTGTTTATTGGATCTCAGGAGTAAATAACAATCGAGATGGTTCAGAAATCTGTTACCATGATTTTTCAACAGGAGAAACAAAAAGGTTCCATATATTAGGAAAGCCTGTTGCAAATGATGATTTCGGTCTTTCTGATAATGGTACAGTTGTATTCTGGCAATATCTTAGCAGCACAGAAGCAGGGACTTTTAGCTGGAACCCAGAAAGAGAAGAAAACCCAACACTCCTTATGATCACAGACGAAGATGTCCATTCAATAGTCAATATTGATAAGATTTGATATTTACAATATTTAAGGAGCTTTTAAAAACTTTAAACTCCTATCTGCACAGCGTTGCTAAAAGCTGGATGACGATATAGCATAGATGTCGTTCTGCCGTCATCGGAGCAGAGTTCGGTGTGGAAGCCTCTTTGCCTGATGATGGCAGGGCAATAAAAGGCTTCCACCGATGAAAGAAAACATCTATTCGCGTTCAAGGAGAAGGACTCCCTGGACGGACAAGGCGTCAGTGACGCCGCTTGAGTCGTTCCTCGACAATCATGTGGCAGTAGAATACGGCCGCAGGCATCCCCGGATCTCCGATACGATGGAAAGTGAGCTTCTCAACACATTTGAACCAGCGAGCTGTCCGCACTGCAAGAAAGGGATATACAAGAGATATGGCTATCTGCGGACGGGATTGAGGCGATACCGCTGTCTTGAGTGCGGAAAGACATTCACGATGCTTACAGGAACACTTTTCGAGAACCATAAGCAGCCGATAAGCGAATGGATAGACACCTGCCTCGAACTGTTCTCTGAGCAGAGTTTCGAGGCAATCTCGAAGGCGAACAGAAAGGCATACAATACAACGAGATACTGGATAGACAAGATCTTCATGGCACTGAAGGGCACGCAGGATGGGATAATACTTTCGGGCAAGGTGTATCTTGATGAGACATATCTGAAGGTGATCAAGAGGGATGTAGAGAGGAGAAGCGATGGCAAGGAGTATAGGGGCATATCCAGAAACCAGATCTGCATAGGCATCGCATATGATGGATCCAATGTCTATTGCTGCCTTCTCGGGCATGGCAAGCCCTCGCAGAAATCTGTATACAATGGATTCAAGGATCATATAGCACCAGGCTCGACATTGATCCATGACAGGGAGAAAGCACATAAGAAGCTCATTCAGGAGCAGGGGCTGGAAAGCATTGAATACGATCCGAAGCAGCTGAAGGGTCTTCCGGATTCAGAGAATCCCCTTGAACCCATAAACAGGCGATGCTATGAGCTCCAGCGTCTGATGCGCCGGCATCCGGGCTTCAGTCGTGATGATCTTCCTGGTTACCTTGACCTGTTTTCATACATACATAATCCTCCACAGGACAAGTATGAGAAGGTAGAAAACCTCATAAAACGGATTCTTGAAAATCCAAATTCTCTGAAATACAGGGACTAAACTGCGATTGAACGCTTTAAATGAGGTTTTTCAGCAACGCTGTGCAGATAGGAGTTTAAAACTTTTAAGGGCTCCACTTAATTCCATAGAATCTCAGAATCCAGCGTGGCTGTTTCTGCGGAACTCCATCGGAGACATACCTGTTACAATCCTGAAGCGCTGGGAGAAATAACTGCCGGAAGAAAAGCCCACTGCTTCAGCTATATTGCTGATTGATAGCTCAGTACCTGCCAGAAGCTTCTTCGACTCAGTGACACGCTTGCCAAGGATATACTCCATGGGACTGGTTCCAAGTTCATTTTTGAATTCGCGTATCAGATGGAATTTGCTGAGCGTTGCAATATCTGCAAGGGCATCGAGCCTTAGCGATTCGGCATAGTGTTCGTCAATATAGCCTTTCACTTCAGCGATATTGCTCCTCATAGCCTTCTCTTCATCCTTTGCAATATCTATGACATGAGAACGTAGAAGAATCACAATGAAATTATAGAAAAGGCTTTTAACCATCATCTCGCATTCAGGCTTCTTTCTTCTTATCTCGCGATAGATATCCAATATGATGCCTCTTACTGAATCCTTTATATTCCCCAGTGAGATGATGGGATTGAAAGCCCCTGCCTGCGATGGTACGGTAATCTCGGAAACACCAAGACAGATATATTCCAAAGGATTCTGTGATGATGAGATTTCAGTATGTGGAAGATGAGGTGGAATCATCACGAAATCCCCCGCTTCAATCGTTCTCTGTGCCCCGGAAATTACAATGCTTCCAGATCCATCGAGGACATAGAGCATCTCTGCTATCGAATGCGAATGCACAGCGCTGAGCCATTCGTTGTTATAACGAGAATGGGTTATGTATCTGAGTCTCGGCTCTGGTACAGCCGATGCTCCCCCTATTTCATAACGGACAGTACTCATCATAATAATTATGAATTCAAACCACTGGAAAAGCAATAAATATAACAAATTGAGCAATATCTTGATTGTTGGCTCTCGAACTATGCATCAAGATTAACATAACCCACTTAGAAAACAAAAGGAGAATATGGGAAATGAAAAAGCTTCTGACAATCTTGCTGATTGCTCTTATCGCTGTTTCTTTCGCTTTTGCGGGGGGAAGCTCTGAATCATCTGGTGGAGAAGACCGTATCTACGAAGGTATAGAACTCAATATGTGGTCGATGTGGAATGCCGCAGAACCACAGGGACAGATTCTGCAGGAAGCTGCTGATGCTTTCTATGATGAGACAGGTGCACGTATCAATATCGAATTCAGAGGACGTGATATCTCTACAATCATAAACACAGCTCTCCAGGGAGAGGAGAATATCGATATATTCGAGGAAGATTACACAAGAATTGCCCAGCAGTATGCCCCATACTGTTATAACCTCGAGGAAATGGCCACGGCTGCAGGCTATGAGAACAACAGCTATGCTCTTTTCAACAATATGTCCAGAACATGGTCAGGTTTCCTCTGCTCGATTACAGAACAGCCTAACATGGGTGGAATCTTCTACGACAAGGCAAAATTCGAAGCTGCTGGAATTACAGAGACGCCTACTACATGGGATGAGTTCCTCGACGTATGTCAGCGCCTTGTGGATGCAGGCTACCAGCCACTTGCTCTCGACAGCACATATGCTGACTTCAATTTCGGATACCACCTCGATAGATATATCGGCGAAGCAACAACCAGAGAACTCTCGCTCAATGGCGGATGGTCAGCAAATCCAGGAGTTGCAGCAGCTGCAGAGGATATCATAGATTTCATTAACCACGGCTATCTTGCCGAAGGCGCTCCG
>CASDRY010000120.1 GCA_949283235.1 uncultured Spirochaetales bacterium
CCTACTCTTGATGTCTCTGTTGTTGACCTCACAGTCAACCTTGCAAAGCCGACCAAGTATGAGGATATCTGCAAGGCTATGAAGGAAGCTTCCGAGGGCTCACTCAAGGGTATCCTTGGATACACAGAGGATGCAGTTGTCTCCTCCGATTTCCTCGGTGACACAAGGACATCGATCTTCGACGCAAAGGCTGGTATCGCTCTTACAGACACATTCGTCAAGGTTGTTTCCTGGTATGACAATGAGATTGGTTACTCCAACAAGGTTCTTGACCTCATCGCTCATATGAAGAAGGTCAATGGCTGATTGAATCGCCCGGCTTTATAGCCCGGGACTACGGGCCTGCCTCTGCAGGCCCATTCTTTTACAAGGAGGCTAATATGGTACTCAATACAATCAATGAAGCTGATCTCAAAGGAAAGAAAGTTCTTATCCGTGTAGATTTCAATGTTCCGCTAAAAGATGGAAAGGTTACAGACAATACACGTATCAAGGCTGCTCTGCCTACGATCAAATACATTCTTGACAATGGTGCTTCCTGCATCGTCATGACTCATCTTGGAAGACCAAAGGGACAGAAGAACCCTGCATTCTCTCTTGCTCCTGTTGCAGCAGAGTTTGAGCGTCTTCTCGGAAAGAAGGTAACTCTTGCTCCAGATGTAATCGGACCAGAGGTAGAGAAGGAAGTTGCTGCTCTGAAGCCTGGTGATGTTCTTCTCCTCGAGAATGTAAGATTCTATGCTGAGGAAGAGAAGAATGACGAGACATTCGCTAAGACTCTCGCTTCCTATGGTGATATCTACTGCAACGATGCATTCGGAACAGCACACCGCGCTCATGCATCCACAGAGGGTGTATCACACTACCTTCCATCCTATGCAGGATTCCTTATTGAGAAGGAAGTCAAGTTCATGGCTCCTATTCTTGAGAACCCAGAGAAGCCTCTTGTTGCTATCATCGGTGGAAGCAAGGTTTCTTCGAAGATCACTGTTCTTGAGTCTCTTGCACGCACATGCGATACAATCGTAATCGGTGGCGGTATGGCTTATACTTTCCTCCGCGTTCAGGGATATACAATCGGAAAGTCTCTCTTTGAAGAGGATTATCTCGACACGGCTAAGAGCTTCCTTGAGAAGGCTGAGGCAAAGGGTGTAAAGGTTATCCTTCCTGTTGATCATGTCTGCGCTGCAGAGTTCAAGGAAGATGCTGCTCCTGTATATGTCGATGGAAAGAATATCCCGGATGACCTCATGGGTATGGATATCGGAGCAAAGACAGTAGAGCTTATCAAAGAGGCTCTCAAGACCGCTAAGACAGTTGTATGGAATGGCCCTATGGGAGTATTTGAGTTTGCTGCATTCTCCAAGGGAACAGAGGAAGTTGCAAAGGCTCTTGCCGCATCCGATGCTACAACTGTAGTAGGTGGTGGTGACAGCGTTGCTGCTATCAACAAGTTCGGTCTTGCAGACAAGATCAGCCATGTATCGACAGGTGGTGGTGCTTCCCTCGAATTCCTTGAGGGGAAGGAGCTTCCTGGTATCAAGGCATTGGAGAAATAATATGAGAAGACCATATATTGCAGGAAACTGGAAGATGAACCTTACACCAAGTGAGGGTGCATCTTATGCAAAGGAGCTTGGGGAGGCTGTAAAGAAGGCAGGAGTGGACTGCCGCGTTATGATTGCTCCTTCCTTCGTTTCGATTCCAGCTGTTCTTGAAGCTGTAAAAGGTACAGGAATCACAGTTGCTGCACAGAATATGGCAAATCACCTCTCCGGAGCATATACCGGGGAGGTCTCACCTGAGATGCTTAAGGATCTTGGCGTGAATGATGTCATACTCGGACACAGTGAAAGAAGGCAGTACTATGGAGAGACAGATGAGATTATCAACTCCAAGGTACTTCTTGCAATCTCTCTCAAGATGGAAGTTGTTCTCTGTGTAGGAGAGACTCTTGAGGAAAGAGAGCAGGGCAAGCTTGAAGAGGTTCTTGAGCGCCAGCTTAGAGTAGGCTTGAAGGATGTGCTTCCTGAAGAAATGGGAAGGATTACGATTGCTTACGAGCCGGTATGGGCGATTGGAACAGGACGTACAGCAACTCCTGAAGATGCTGATGCGGCACATAAGTTTATTCGTGAAACTGTTGCTGCTCTCTATACTCAGGATATTGCAAATAATCTCATAATACAGTATGGTGGTTCTGTTAAGCCCGGCAACATCAGGGCTCTGATGGAAAAAGAAAACATCGATGGTGCTCTGGTAGGCGGTGCCTCCCTTCGCCTTGATGATTTCCTGCCCATCATAACTTATAGCAAATAAAATCGGAGTTAGTGGAAATGACTATTCTA
>CASDRY010000121.1 GCA_949283235.1 uncultured Spirochaetales bacterium
AAAGTACGGATTCATCGCTCCTTTTGGATCCTGGAAGATGTACTGAACAGAACGTCTGAAAGCTTTTCGCGCACTTCCTTTCAACAGGGAAATGTCAGCATCATGATAGAAAACTGTCCCGCTTGTCTGGGAATCCAATCCACCAATTATGCTTCCAAGAGTGCTTTTACCACTGCCGGACTCGCCCACAATTCCGACAGACTCGCCTTTATCAATCTTAATTGAAATATTCCGGAGGGCCTCAAAGCCATTGTCTGCAAAGACCTTCGATACATCGTGGCAGGAAAGAACGCTCATAACACACACCTCACGAAATGGGTATCGGAGAGAGGGACATACTTCACTTCCTCTGAGCATGATTCTTTGCAGAACGGACAACGAGAGCGGAATAAACAAGAGAGACTTGATCTATCTAAAGGAGACGAGGAGCCTCTCAACTCAGGGAGGTCATGATTCTTATCCCTCTGCCTCATGCTGCCAAGCGAGATAAGAGATTTCGTATAAGGATGGATTGGATTGGTAAATATCTCATCACACCTTCCTTCCTCAACAATACGACCTGCATACATTACATATATTCTATCAGCAATCGAACGAACAAAACCAAGATCATGGCTTACTACAAGCATCGAAAGCCCATTCCTTGATGCTAGTGATTTATAAAGAGCTTCAATCTGACGCCTTATGTGGATATCCAAAGCACTTGTCGGTTCATCCGCAACAAGCAGATCCACATCATCCATGAGAGCTGCCGCGATGTTGACACGCTGTTTCATCCCCCCTGAAAGCTGGAATGGATACAACGACAGAACTCTCTTCGCTTCCTCTATTCCAAGGGAGAGAAGGAGCTTTTCAGCTCTGCCAGTTGCTTCTTTTCTTGAAACATCGGGATGCCTGTGCAGATAAGGATCAGTAATCTCTTTTGATACCTTCATAAGAGGATAGAGCGAATCACTTGTATTCTGCGGAACGAATCCGATACGGCTGTATAGCTTTTCCTCCCTTTCCTTCGCCTTATATGAAAGGACATTCTCTCCACTGAAGAGAATGGAACCCCCTGTCACTTTCACATCATCAGGCAGGAGATGCAGAAGAGAGCCAATGCTCATTGTCTTGCCGCATCCAGATTCCCCTACAATAGCAACAGTCTCACCCTTATCCACATGGAGGGAAAGGCCAGAGAGAATCATATGGCGCTCATCTTCTGCATATAGAGACTGGAAAGAGAGAAGCTCAGCCATGGCGCACACTCCTCCGTCTCGATAGAATCTCGCTTATGCCATCTCCCAGCAGATTGAATCCAAGCACTATTACAAGAAGGACAACACCTGAGGGTATCGCCTGATAAGGATATGTAAGCACATAGCCTTTTGCCTCACTAAGCATT
This sequence comes from uncultured Spirochaetales bacterium, assembly GCA_949283235.1. GTDB lineage: Bacteria > Spirochaetota > Spirochaetia > Sphaerochaetales > Sphaerochaetaceae > Ornithospirochaeta. The sequence goes on from CASDRY010000121.1 coordinate 1,388, forward strand.
AGCCCAAGGCTTGAAGATGGTGGCTGTATTCCAAGACCTAGGAATGAGAGAGATGATTCAAGAAGAATCGCGCTTCCTAGTGAGGATGTGAATTGCGTTACAAGGCGGGAAAGCATAGGCGGAAGAAGATGGAAAACAACAATTCTAAACCATCCAGCTCCATAGCTCTTCGCAGCCCTGACATAAAGGCTTTCCTTGTTTTCCAGCATCATTGTATATACAAGACGCGAAAAGGAAGGAACCATGGCAAGTGCAACAGCAATAGCGGAAGGAATGATGCCCTTACCTGCTATTGTGACTAGCACAAGTGCTATGAGAATTGTTGGAAATGCCATCATCGCATCAACAAGGCGCTGGAATATACTGCTTATCCACTTCGGGGAGAGCGAGGAGAGAACCCCCAGGATAATACCGATGAATGCACCTGCCGTAACAGAAGAAAGCGCACTGAGAATAGCAACAAGACTTCCGCTCATTATTCTGGAAAGGATATCGCGGCCGAAATGATCTGTACCAAGAAGATGGGCAGATGATGGCCCCTGGAAGCGGTTGTGGATATCCATAGCTTCCGGGTCATAGGGAGTATAAACTATGGAAATAGCCGCAAGAATGAGGACGAATGAAACAAGTACAAGACCAAGGAGGAATGAAATGCTTTTTTTCCTCATAGCCTTACTCCTCCCGCCTTCCTCATCGAAGGATTCGACAGAAAGAGCACGATATCTGTAACGAGATTCATGAGAACAACAACGAAGGAAACGAATATTACAATTCCTTCCACAAGAGGGATATCCCTCATCTCGACAGCTGTAAGGAATAAACGGCCAAGACCTGGAAGGGCGAATATGGATTCGACTATCGCAGTCCCGCCAAGAAGCTTCGCAAGCTCGCTTCCCGCAAGCGTCAAAGGACCGGGAAGTGCATAACGAAGAGCGTATGCGACAATTAATCTTGCCCGTGATCCCCCCCTCACTGTACCCATTCTATACCAATCCTCCTCTTTCACTCGCAGTAAACTTGCACGTACAAGACGAAGAAGAGGTCCCGTCTCCCCTATTGCAAGGACAATGACAGGGAGAATGATTGAGGAAAAATAACCCGAAACACTTACAGATGGGGAGATATAATCACCGACATTGACCAGGTGGAGCACGGAGGAGAAGAGTATAAGCAGAAGGAGGGAAAGCCAGAAAGATGGAATACTTGAGAAAAGCTGAACAACACTGCGTGATATTGCATCAAGAAACTTTCCCTTTCCCAATGTGGCAGCAGACCCCAGTGCGATGGAAAACAATAGCGCTAGGATAATCGAGAAGAATGCAAGCGAGAATGTCACACCAAGACGCTGTGCGATGAGCACAGTTACACTCTCCCCGAAATAACTTGAGATGCCAAAATCAAAGGAAAGGAAACTTCTGTAATACACGAAAAGGCGTTCTCCGAAGCTTTTGTCCAAGCCCAATTCAGACTCAAGGGAAGCAACAGAGGAAACACTTCCCTCTGTACCGGCCGCGATCAGAGCGGCATTTCCAGGAATAAGCTCAAGAGCAGCAAAAGCCACAAAGCTGACAATAGCCATGACAGCCAATGCAGAAAGAAGCCTCTTTATTACAAACTTTCCCATCGCTTAAAGTCTAGCATTTTGCGCAAAAGCTTCCTAGCTTAAACGTAGTTTAGAAGATCCATCCTGAATATGTTGATCGGATACGTTCTGAAACCTTCGAGAGAGGAGTCCGTTATATATATCTGTATCGGATCCTGTATATATACAGCAGGAACATCAACTGCAAGGATTTCCTGAAGACTATTAGCAATCTCGATACGCTTTCCTTCATCGGGTTCTGTTCCATACTCATCAAGAAGGCTGTCCAGCTCAGCATTTTCATAGTTGAAATAGTTCTCCGCCGCATCGCTTCTGTAGCGAGACAGAAGGGAGTACGCATCAAGCCTGCCTGTGTGTCCTACGACTGTAAGATCATAATTTCTGCCGTTGTATACATCACTAAGCCAGGTTGCCCATTCCACTATCTGGATATCAACATCGATACCGACATTTCTGAGCATATCCGCAATGATCTGACCCGCATTTACATACTCCTGATAATTCTTCGGGAGGAACATCCTCAGCTTAAGCTCCCCTTCTCCATAGCCAGCTTCAGCAAGTAGGGCTTTTGCTTTCTCCGGATCATAAGGATACTTCCCATTCATATCGATATACTCACTGAGAACGGAAGGGAAATGTGACCCGATAGCCTCTCCATACCCCCACCATACAGCTTCTATGAGCGCTTCTTTATCAACAGCATGGTTTATAGCTATTCGCACCCTTATATCATCAAGCCCTTCGCTTTTATTGTTCATCGCCATGAGCTGGAGCCCATTGGTCGGAAGCGCATTGATCGTAAATCTTTCATCACCTTCAAACTGTCCTACAAGATCTCCGGTTATGAGGATTATATCAAGCTGCCCGTTCTTCATAGCTGTCACAGTACTTGTCATATCGCTCATAACGACAAACTCAACCTGATCTATGCTGCACTCTCCTGTATAGTAAGGATTACGCTCAAGAAGGATAGACTGCTGAGGAATCCAGCGAGAGAGCATATAAGGACCACTGCCAGCAGGATTTGTCCTGAGGTTTTCAGAAGATGTATCAACAATAGCTGCCCATGGATAGGCAAACTGTGAAAGCGCTGTAACATCAAGACGATTGAATGAGAAAAGCACAGTACGTTCATCAAGAGCTTCCACAGAAGCTATGAAGCTGTAATCCTGGTTTCTCACAGAATCCGGGGAAATAAGCCTTTCAAAGGAGGAAACGACTGCAGAGGCATCGCAGAGATTACCATTTGAGAACTTCGCCCCTTCTCGCAGGGTGAATGTAATTGAAAAGCCATCATCAGCAATACTCCAGCTCTCAGCAAGAGATGGAATTATATTCCCATTCTCATCGACTGTAACAAGTGTTTCATAGATACTGCTTGTTACCTGGAAAGTACTTGCGCTCGCGCTAAGGTGCGGATCAAGTCCATCAGGATCTACCGCAATAGCCATACGGACTATGGAAGTATCAGGGGTATCAATCGCAGTTGTGGCTGAAGTTTCATCCTTCGTGCAGGAAGGAAAAAGAACAAAAAGCAGAAAAACAAGTATTGCTGCTATATAGACTCTTTTCATGACAGATAAAGGGTAAACAAAAAAGAGATACCTGAAAAGCATATTTGTGTTAAGTAATTACACGTCGCTTTTGAATCTTTGTGGCTTATTATTATGAGAAACCAATACGCTATGCCACCAGACTGATGGCATAGCAAAGGTGTTATCCCTCAAGATTCCTCATTGCTTTCAGTCTTGAGAAGATTACACAGACAAGCACCCCCATTATGCCTATAACAGCAAACAGGAATGCGGCTCCGGAACCCTTCCCTGTCCCGAACATGCAATTCAGAACAGTGAGGGATTTATCAGCCATGAATGGTTCGAATACACCATCAACAAGAACTCCTCCTGCAAGATAACCCAGCGGTATGGTGAAGAACTGGAGACTGTTCCTTGCAGAATATACCCTGCCTTGAATCTCAGAAGGAATATAACTCCTAAGAAGTGCATCCAGGTTTGTATTCATTACAGGTATACAGAGCCAGCCAAGGAATGCTCCTATACACCACACAAGCGGATTTCTTGAGAATGACAGAATGAAGTTCTCAGTACTCATCGAGACAAAAAGCGAGATGATAATCATCCTTACTCTGCTCTTAGGAACTGGGAGAAGAGAGGCAATAGCACTTCCAGCAATCATGGCAATTCCCCCTGCTGACTGCACAGCCGCTAGTACGCTCTCGCTCTCGAAACTGAGAATCATGGCAGGTAAAGCTGCATTGTAAATAGAGGCTATGAAGTTGATAGCAGCCAAGAAAAGTATTACCTGAAGTATCCCCGCATTCCTTCCAAGAAAACCCAAGGCTTCCTTCAGATCCACCATTATATGGCTGTCTTCATGTTTCTCCTTTTCCATTTCTGGAATCCTGACGAATAAGAGAAGCGAGAGGAATGCCACTGTGAATGAAGAAAGGTCAACGATGATTACAAGAGTAAGTCCTCCAACGGAATAGAGTGCCGTTGCAATCACGGGAGATGCCATGTTGATCACACTGTATGCAAGAGCGTTCAGGCTCCCTGCTTTCTGATACTTATCCTCTGGCGTGACAAGAGTCACCGCAACCTCGCTTGCAGGCTGCTGGAATGTCTGTGCTGTACCTGTAATGCAGTTTACAAGATATAGATGCCACAGTTCCAGATTCCCTGAAAGCCACATAAAGAGTATCGTGAGCGTGCATAATGCTGCGGCGGTGTCAGAAAAAAGCATCAAATGCTTCTTATTCATTCTGTCTGTCAGCGTTCCTACAGGAAGCGAAAGAAGAATATATGGTACATATGATGATACTGTCAGAAGCGCAGTACTAAGTGCAGACCCTGTCGCTTCATATGACCACAGGATAAGCGCAAATGGCGTTAGTGAAGAACCGAGACGTGAAAGTGTCTGGGTTGCCCATAACAATATGAAATTGCTGAATTTCTTTTCGTCTTTCATTGCTTTGCTCCTATTGTTTTCTGAAGCAAAGCCTGGCGGACTTGTTTATTGCTCCATGCGGCCGTCCGCTTCAGGCTTCACAGGGAGCTGCTGCAATACAGAGCATAAAAGCTTTCTCCTTATTCAAGTACTCTCAAGCATATTTCAAAGCATGCTTCCTGGTCTATAGACCATCTCATAGAATGCTATCTCAGGTGTGAAACGGCGAACTCCTTCCTGTTCCATTCCAAGATGTCTGTATTTATCAGCTTTGAGGGTTTCATCAGTCTCTAGTATTACAGGAAGCTTTTTCTCATCTGCCAATCGGAAGACTTCTTCCATAGCCTTCCTCATGTATCCTTTCCCCTGATACTCCTTCCTTACACATAGCATTTCCACGCTCAGAAACTTCTCTCCGTTCTTCTTCATCCTGTCTGCAAGGGAGGATCCTCCATTCTTGAGAAGCTGGGATAGGTCGTATAGCGGTCTGGTACCTACAGCCTTCATTGCCCTGAATGGGAAGGAAAGCATTATATGAAGCGGTGGATGCGAATCAGAATAAGAGATGGCGACATAGGCTTCGTTGTTATCTCCGACGGAATATACCCAGCCGCTCTTTAGCGCAGTCCGTATGGACATCTCCAGGTATCTTAATATCCTGTCTCTTGAGCCAAGAACACTGAAGATCGA
>CASDRY010000122.1 GCA_949283235.1 uncultured Spirochaetales bacterium
ACATTCGATATCGATGCAAATGGTATCGTGCATGTATCCGCAAAGGATCTTGGAACTGGAAAGGAGCAGAAGATCAGGATTGAGTCTTCTTCCGGTCTTTCAGAGCAGGAGATCGATCGCATGGTAAAGGATGCTGAAGCTCACGCTGCTGAAGATAAGAAGGCTAGGGATACAATCGAGGCAAAGAACAATGCTGAGAGCGTAGTCTATGCGACTGAGAAGGCTCTTAAGGATTATGGTGACAAGGTCTCTGCAGATGAAAGAGGAAAGATTGAGAGTGCTCTTCAGGAGCTGAAGGATGCTCTTGCAAACAGCAATGCAACTGCAGATGAGCTCAAGAGCAAGACAGAGAAGGTTCAGCAGGCTTCTATGGAGCTTGGACAGAAGGTCTATGAAGCTGCACAGCAGAATGGCAGCGCTCAGACAGGAAGTGCATCTTCTTCCTCTTCTGATAGCCAGTCATCTTCAACTCCAAAAGATGATGGCACAATGGATGCAAGCTACGAAGAGGTCAAATAAAAGACTCTTCAGCACAGTGGAAGCAGCATGGAAGCATGCTGCTTTCTGCCGTTAAGAGGGAATTATGGCAAAGAGAGATTATTATGAGGTTCTTGGGGTTTCCAAGACAGCTACTGAAGATGAGATTAAGAAAGCATATAGGAAGATAGCTTTGCAGAATCATCCGGATACTCATCCGAATGATAAAGCTGCAGAGGAGAGATTCAAGGAGGCAAGTGAAGCTTACGAGGTTCTCTCAGATCCGAAGAAGAGAAGCGCATATGATCAGTATGGCTTCAGCGGTATGAATGGCTTCCAGGGCGGTGCCGCTGGTAACTATTCCAATGTTTATCGTGATTTCTCGGATATCTTCTCAGGATCTGGATTCTCTGATTTCTTTTCATCATTCTTCGGGGGAGGTGGTGGAAGATCACAGCAGCGTGGAAGCTATGGCGAGCCTGGTGCATCTCTCAGATATGACATAACGATAGATTTCAAGGAAGCTGTCAATGGCTGCAAGAAGGAGATTTCCTTCGGTCATAAGATAAAGTGCTCAAGCTGTGGAGGTACTGGAGGAACAGGAGTCAAGACCTGTCCTACATGTCATGGAACAGGAAGGGTTACAAGCGGTAATTCCTTCTTCCAGATGGCATCAAGCTGCCGTACATGCGGTGGTAGCGGTCATGTCATAGAAAATCCTTGTGCAGAGTGCCATGGAACGGGTACTGTTACAAAGACAGAGAAGCTTGTAGTGAATATTCCTGCCGGTGTTGATAACGGCTCTCGTCTTACGCTTCGCGGCAAGGGCGATGCTGGAACGAACGGGGGAGCGGATGGAGATCTTATTCTTTTCATCACTGTGCGTCCTGATAAGTATTTCGTCAGGGAAGGCAATGATGTCTACCTCCAGATTCCTGTCGCGATAACACAGGCCGCCCTTGGAGCTGCGGTGCTTGTTCCGACAGTTGATGGGGTTAATATCAAGGTGGATATACCTGCAGGCATACAGTCTGGTACAATGCTTCGTGTGAAGGGCAGAGGCATACCATCGCCAAGGGGAAGTGCCCGTGGTGATATGTACATCAGGGTGATGGTGGAAACACCTCGTCGTCTTTCCTTGAAGGCTCGTGAGCTGATGAAGGAACTTGCTGGAGAGATCAAAGAGGATACAAGCCCTACACCTATGGAGTTTCAGGAATAATGGGTGAGAAAGTATATGGTTATCATGCGATAGAAGAAGCGCTCAAGAAAGCAGGTATGGGGTCCACGCTCTTTGTCCAGCGTCAGGGCGGGGAGAGAATAGAAGCCCTTGTAAGAGAGGCTAAGCTTACAGGAAAGGTAGCTGTTAAGAAGCTATCAAGGGAAGAGCTTGAAAGGATGCTTCCTGGCACGGATCTCCGAGGTGCACTTCTTGACCTTGGAGGACCTCGCCGTGGTGCATCAAGGCTTATTGAGAAGAGCGTTGATGAATTCTGCGAGAGCCTTGGAGATGATGATGGTGCGCTTGTACTCATTCTCGATGGAATAACAGACCCGCATAATCTTGGAGCTATCCTACGCTCTGCAGATCAGTTCGGAGTTGATCTTGTTCTTATTCCCGAGCGTCGTTCAGTACAGGCGAATGAGACAGTCGTGAAAGTCTCTTCAGGTGCTGCGCAGTATGTGCCCCTATCTGTTGTGACAAACCTTACAAGGGAGATAAAGGTCCTTAAAGATAATGGTTTCTGGATCTATGGTGCTGATATGAAAGGCGAAGACAGCTATAGCGTTAGCTTCCCTAGGCGTACAGCTATCGTGATGGGCTCGGAAGGGGATGGTATTTCACAGCTTGTAAGGAAGAACTGCGATCATATCATTTCAATACCTATGAGCGGACACATCGATTCTCTCAATGTATCCGTTGCTGCTGGTATCCTTCTTTACGAATTCAGAAGACCTCGTTAATCCGAGAAGTATGCATTTCCTATGTCATCTCTGTACCAGAGATTCTGGAAATGCTTTCTTTTTATCAAATCATAGGCGTTTTTGTTAGCTTCTCCTATGCTGTGTCCTTTACCAACTACAGTGAGATTCCTTCCACCTGTTGTTATGGCCTTCCCATCTTTCTCCTGTATAGCTCCGCAGAATACTATCGGTCCTTCATTCAGAGGCTCGAGGAACGCGGAGGTTAGCCCTTTGACTTCCATTCCAAGCTTCGGATCCATAGGATAGCCCTCGGATGCAAGAACAACAGCTACCGTGCACTCATCTGTCGTCGATAGCTTTATAGAGCTGACGCTGTCATGTTCCATTGCACCTAGTATCTCGATGAGATCTGTATTGATGATAGGGATCATAGCCTGTGCGGATGGATCATTGAAGCGTACATGGTAATCTACAAGATAAGGTTCCCTGTCTTCTGTGATCATAAGAGAAAGAGTGAGGATGCCTTTATAAGAAAGCTGTTCAACCTGCATTCCATATAGAGTTGGTTTGATTATCCTCTCAATCACCTTTTCCTTTATTTCATCCATTATAGGAACAGGGCAGAGCGCTCCCATTCCTCCTGTAGGTGTCTGATCATCTGCGGCTTTCTTCGTGTAGTCGCTTGTGATAGGAAGCGCGAGGTATCCATTCCTGTCCAGGAGCAGGGAGCAGCTTGCAGGAGTTCCATGGATGAATTCCTCGAGAAGCACAGGCCCTTTCTCGAAGAGCTTCTTCGAGTAATCTACAAGAGCTGCTGTATCATCAGAGGAGAGCATAACGCGAGATGGCGCTATATAGTTGCTTTTGATTGTGAAGAATTCCCCGCTATGCCTCTCAAGGTATTTTGTAAGCCCCTCTATATCACCGAAGAGCGAACTATGCGGAATAGGGATGTTATGGCGGTTTGTAAAGGCCCTTGAAAAGGATCTGTCACCTTCAAGCTTTACTGAGTTCTCGGGAGCTCCGAATGTCTTGATGCCTCTGTCATTCAGGTACTTTATAACACCGGTGAAAAGAGGCTTCTCTGTACCTGTGAATACATAGTCTATCCTGTGTTCTTTACATGCCTCATACACAGCTACAGGGTCTGAGGGATTCACATCTGGCAGATTGGTACAGAACCTGCCCGTAGCGAGATTTCCAGGAGCGGCGAAGAGTCCTGATAAATAGCAACTCTTGCTGAACCACCATGCAACAGCATGGTCCTTTGCTCCAGATCCTAGCAGTAGAACACGCATTCTTATTTGACTCCTTTATTAAAACGCTACCATACTGGAAAGTGAAAATCAAAGAAAATCCTCTACAGAAGATGGGAAAGAGCAGTAATCACATCATCTCTGGTATTAGCTGTCGCAAGCTCATTCTTTACTCTGCTGCTGCCTGCTATTCCCTTGATGTATGCCATGAGGTGCTTTCTCATTTCCCTGCAGGCTATGCTCTCGCCATAGTATCTGATCATAAGGTCCAGATGCTTTGTCGCAGCACTCACCCGTTCCTGAATAGAAGGGAGTGTGTAGCTTCCTTTCTCGATAAGCTCCTTTGTCTCCCTGAATATGAATGGATTCCCGATAGCGCCCCTGGCGAACATAACACCATCGAGTCCTTCTTCATTCAGCATTGAAAGGGCATCTTCAGGGGTGAATACATCTCCGGATCCAAAGAGAAGTATCCCGCTTCCTTTAAAGTGATCGCTGAGATTTTTGAATGCTTCTTTGTCAGCTGTGCCGCTGTATCCTTGAGCTCTTGTCCTTGCATGAAGCGTGAGCATTTCAGCTCCAGCTTCAGCTGCCGTCTCTGCAAACTTGATGTAATTGATTGAAGAGGAATCCCAGCCAAGACGGAATTTCACTGATATAGGAATATCTGTGCGCTCTTTTATCGCTTTTATGATTTTCCCGATCATCTCCGGATTCTTCATCAAAGCAGACCCTGCTCCTGTTTTCACGACTTTGGGAACAGGGCAGCCGCAGTTTATGTCTATCACAGTGGGGTTGTATTCGAGGAGATTGTCCATTGCTCTACGCACCGGATCATCTGATGGAGCGAAGATCTGAATGATCAGCCTATCTTCTCCCTGAAATCGTTCAAGCAGCGTTTTTGTTTTCTCTCCATTCCTGGCAAGACCTTCCGCGCTTACCATCTCCGTTACTGCTACATCTGCGCCGAGCTCTCTGGCTATCTCCCTGAAAGCCTTGTCTGTATATCCTGCAAGAGGGGCTAGTATGAAAGGTCCCCCGATTCTCTCTATATCCACACCCTAGATAGTATCATATACCCTTTTCAAATTGCCATCAGTATGTTAGCTTCTCATTTATGAAGCAGAAATTGGGTCAAGATGATGACTGGGCCTATGTATATGTAATAAAGAATCCCTCATATAACGATGTATGCCTCTGTGCATGGGATAGTGTTCTTTATGCGGGAACTCCTGTAGTTTATGAGACAAGATTCGGTCTCGATCTGGGAGTTGTCGTTGGACCTGCTCCTGTTCCGGGTTCTTCCTATGTACCTGGACATAGCGAGGTGCATGGAGCTTGTCTGCATTTTGCTGGCGAGAAAGAGGAGGATGATGTCAGATACACTTCATCCGATGATTCCCATCAATGTGATTCCTGCTTCTGCTGCCAGATTACAAAAGAGCCTGAGAAGATGAAGGTCGATGGGAGCGTAACGTGGATAGATCACCTTGCGACTCCATCTGAAATGGCCAGATACAATGAAAATGAGGCTAAGGAAGAGGAAGCTCTCAAGGTCTGCAGGGAGAAGATCAGAAAGCATAATCTTGGGATGAAGCTTGTTACAACCCATTTCCTTCTCGGAGAGCCTAAGGTATTGTTCTTCTTCACAGCTGATGAACGTGTTGATTTCCGTGATCTTGTTAAGGACCTAGTAGCTGTCTTCCGCATGCGTATCGAACTGAGGCAGATAGGAGTGAGGGATGAGTCAAGGCTTCTCGGAGGGCTTTCCGTATGCGGTCGTGACTACTGCTGCCATCTTATGACGAAGGAGATGGATCCAGTAACGATAAAGATGGCGAAGGAGCAGAATCTTTCCCTTAACTCGATGAAGATATCCGGGCCATGTGGCCGTCTTCTTTGCTGCCTTGCATATGAGTATGACTACTACATGGAAGAGAAAGCTGGATGCCCGCCAGAGGGAACGAGGATTAAGCTTGATAGAGAGCTCTGGAGAGTCAGTGAGGTCAATATCCTGTCAAGGAAGATCACAGTGACTGGAAGCGAAGGCAGGACGATTCAGATTCCTTTCGAGGAAATCTCCTACAATAGCGAAACAGGTTTCTGGGATGTGAGCGAGGAGTACCAGGAGGAGATATTCTCTTCTTAGGCGATCTTGACTTCCGGGAAATAAAACATTGCTGGATAACGTGTTGACGCTTAGGTGTCTTTATGATAATTTCTTTAATCGCTGTCATCGGTATGACGGCTGCTTTTAAATTAGAACGATTGGAATAATTTGGAGGAATAAATGGCTAACAAGTCAGCTGAAAAGAGAGAACGCCAGGAAGCAAAGCGCCGTCTTCGCAACCGTATGGCTAAGAGCACAATGCGCACAGCTATCAAGAAGTTCGATGCAGCAGTAGCTGCTGGTGACAAGGATGCTGCAGCTGTTGCAATGGCAGAGAGCAACAAGCTCCTTGATAAAGTCGCTGGAAAGGGAATCATCCATAGGAATACTGCTGCAAGGAAGAAGAGCAGACTCGCACACGCATACCACAAGATGGCTTAATTTCTTTGAGGGTAATGCGCTATGGAACAGAAACTCACAAAGGCTGCTATCATAGAAAGCCTTCATGCAAAACTTGGAATTAACAGAACAGATATTCATTCGGTTATTGATGAGCTCTTTGAGGAAATCAAGGATGGCTTGAAGGATAACCGGGTTATCGAGCTCCGTGGTTTCGGTACTTTTGAGGTTCGCATCAGAAAGGGCCGTGAGAAGGCACGCAATCCAAAGACAGGAGATGTTGTCGCTGTAGACAGACATGGTGTAGCGATTTTCCGTCCAGGAAAGGAACTCAAAGACTTTGTCTGGGATATCACAACCGGACCATATGAGGAAAAATAATTTGGAAGGGAATGTTAAGACTTCCAGAAGAAGCCTCAGAACATTAGGTTCTGAGGTTCTTGTTTTAGTAGCATCTGCATTTGTTTATTCGATGGCATTTCCGGGATTCATGATCCCGAACGGGCTTGGTTTCATCGCGCTCTTTGCTTTGATACCTGTCTTTGCTGTCATAAGGCATACTTCATGGAAGCATGTATGGTGGATGGGATTCCTTTTCGGTTTCGTCTTCTTTCTCTTCTTCACATACTGGCTTAAGAGCTTCCATGCGCTTGCAATCATTCTCATACCTGTAATCAAAGCATTTGAGATGATGCTGTGTTTCATTGCCTTGAAAGCTGCTGATAGCTTCTTCAAACGCTTTGGATACATTGTTCAGGCTATCATATGGGTTGCATATGCATATCTGTCAGAAAGCTGGTTCGCGGGCTTCTCATATGGAAACATCGCCTATGCTTTCTATAACTATGCTCCATTTGTTCAGATTGCTGATATCACAGGTATCTGGGGAGTTGCTTTCATGGCAATTCTTCCTCAGCCATTCCTTGGTCGCTATCTCTCTGATTGGGTAGATAGGAGTTCAGGAAGATTCAGAACTTATATCCTCAGAAACATAGGTTTTGTTGCGCTCTATGGAGTTCTTCTTGTTTCCACTCTCATCTATGGCTTCGTGAAGACAGCGGAGTGGAGAAATAAGGAGCCTGACAGAACCTGGGATGTCGTTGCTGTTCAGCATAACCATGATTCCTGGAAAGGCGGCTATCTTACATATCTCCACAACTTCAACAATCTCAGAAGGTATACTCTTGAAGCGCTTGCTGTGACAGATCCTGATCTTGTTATCTGGAGCGAGACAGCATTCATCCCATCTGTTGCATGGCACACAAAGTACTCGACTGAAGGCTCTGGCTATGAGATCACAGCTGATCTTGTTAATCAGTTCGTCTCATTCGGAGAGAATCTTGGAGTTCCTCTTCTGACTGGAAATCCTGAAGGTGTCATTGAAGATCCGTCTTTACCACCTATACTTGAAGATGGTTCCACCAATCGTGTTGATTACAATACCGTAATCCTTTTCGATGATGGGAAGATTGTGGAGACTTATCGTAAGCAGCATCTGGTTCCTTTCACAGAGCACTTCCCATATGAGAAAGAGCTTCCATGGCTTTACAACCTTCTCCTTGCCAATGACTATAATTGGTGGCTTCAGGGTGATACCCCAGTTGTCTTTGAATCCGATGGGGTCAAGTTCTCGACTCCTATCTGCTTTGAGGACAATTTTGGATACCTTTCAGGCGAGTTTGTTGGCTCAGGGGCAGATGTCATTGTGAATATGTCCAATGACAACTGGTCAAAAAAGGTGAGTGCTGAGTTGCAGCATGCTGCAATGGGTGCTTTCAGGTCGATTGAAACAAGAAAGTCCACGATAAGAGGAACCAATAGCGGTATTACCTGCCTCATAACCCCTGAAGGAACTATTCACGATAAGATGGAGCCTTTCACGATGGGCTGGCATCTCTATCATGTTCCAGTCTATACCCATGATAGCAATCCTGACACATTCTATGTGCGTCATATAGATCTCTTTGCCCATATAGCAGTCTACACCTCCTACACTCTGCTTGCTGTCGGAGCTGTGATGAAAATAGTTTCTGCAGTGAAGGGCAGGGGAAAGAAGGGCTGATGAAAGCTAGCATCATAGTTATAGGAACAGAGCTTACGAGGGGAATCATCGAGGATAAGCATGGTTCCCTTATAAGCCGGGAGCTTACTCATCTTGGAGTACATGTTTCTGAGATTGTAGCACTTCCAGATGATGGAACGATAGAATCTGTCCTCGGTGCTTTGATGAGATCTTCTGATATGGTAATCATAACAGGCGGTCTTGGACCCACGAGCGATGATATGACAAGATCTGTCATTGCCGAGGCAGCTGGAAAGAAACTTGTCAGGGATGAAGAGTCTTGGACATTCCTGCTTAATAAACTGGGGAACAAAGCCTATGGAGCCAATTCAAGGCAGGCTATGATACCGGAAGGCTTCTTTGCAATCCCGAACCCTAATGGTACAGCCCCCGGATTCTATGGCTATGGTGGGAACACTCTTCTTATCTCGCTTCCTGGACCGCCTAGGGAGATGCACCCTATGTTCTATGACTCTGTGCTTCCTATAGTGAAAGCGAAGCTTGATCTCAAGGATGGTGAGAGGGATGAATATTCATCATTCATAACAGCTGAGGCTAAGCTTGAAGAGCTTTATGAGAGTGTGGATCCTGAACTCGATTGGGGGACAAGATTCCAGGATTATAAAATTTCCCTCTATGTCTCTGGAAAAACCAAAGCGGACAGGAATGCTGCTATAGCAAAGCTTAGGGCTCTTGTAGGTGAGCATAGGCTGGAAGATGGGGATACAGATGCTCTCTCCATCTTGATAAACTCTCTTACAGAGAGAAATGCGACAGTATCCGCAGCTGAAAGCTGTTCAGGTGGTTTGATCTCAGAGCTCCTTACATCTCGTCCAGGTTCCTCTCGTTATATGGTCGGTTCCGTCACTTCCTATGCACCATCCGTGAAGGAGAATGTACTTGGAGTTAAGCATGAAACGATCGAGAAGTATGGAACAGTCTCATCTGAGTGTGCTCTGGAGATGGCGGAAGGGGTAAGGAAGCTAACCGCTTCTGATTACTCTCTTTCAGTTACAGGTGTCGCGGGACCTGACAAGGATGAGGGAAAGGATGTTGGAACTGTATATCTTGGCTTCTCCGCAAAGGATGGAAGAGCTGAGAGCGTCCTTCTTAGATTCTCTTCATGGGGTCGTGAGTCGATAAGACGCAAGGCAGCTGTCTCTGCATTCCTGCTTCTCTCCTCCTTTATAAAAGGGGAGAGTGTCAGTGCGATAGTTTCACGCTGGAAGCAAATTTAAGCTCGAGGCTTTTCTGCTGTTGACTATTTTTAGATGATGGCAATAGAATTGAAGCGTTAGATATGCCTCGTATCCAGAGGCTTAATCCTTGTGAAATCAATATTTCTTTCGGAGTAATAATGTCAGATTTATTTGAAGAGACCGGGGTTGTAGAGAATCCTGTACCGGTGGAAGAGAAGGTTACTGTAAAAAGGAAGCCCGGTCGTCCAAGAAAAGCAAAGACAAATGAAGAAGGCGCAAAGAAACCTCGTGTGACTGTAAGAAGAAAGCCACGTGTGAGCGTGAAGAGCGCTGAAGATATTGAAGCAGAGGCAAAGGCTGATACAGAAGAAACTGCAATTCCTGCAGCTATTGAAGAATCACAGCCTGCCGAAGTCTCTGAGAGCATGGCCCAGGAAGAGGCTGTAAGCGAAGTCCCGGAGACAGAGGAAGAGACAGCGGAAAGCAGTGCTGAGGAACCTTCTGAGGAGAAGGCTGCTGATTCCAGACAATTCGAAAGGCGTTTTGATGATAGATTCCATAACGCGGGTCGTCGTGACAAGAGAATGAAGAACAACGGCAAGAGAAAGCTTCCTGAGGAGTATCAGCCAGAGATAAATCTCGATGAACACCCAGAGGCGCCACAGCTCTTTATATCTGTTCTTACAGCTCTGCATATCGATGAGCTCAGGGAAAGAGCCAAGCTTCAGGGAATCCCGGAGGATGTCATTCTCGATTGCAGAAAGTCAGAGCTTATTGCGAAGATGCTTCGTCTTCACTCTGCAAATGGTGGCGCGCTTCTTGCTGAAGGTACACTTGAGGTGCTACAGGAAGGAAGCTTCGGATACCTTAGATACCCATTCAATAACTTCCTTGCGGGAACTGAGGACGTATACGTTTCTGCATCTCTTATCAAGGCAATAGGAATGAAGACAGGAGACCTGGTCTATGCTCAGATCCGTGCTCCGAGAGAGAATGAGAAGAGTGCAGCTGTAGTCCGTGTACTGAAAGTGAATGGTGAAGAGCCCAGAATGGCTAAGATCCGTGCTCCTTTCGATACTCTCACTCCTATTTTCCCTGATGAAAGACTCCATCTTGAGATTGTCGAGGATGATAAGCCTTCAGATCTTTCTACAAGAGTTGTCGATCTGTTCTGCCCAATCGGAAAGGGGCAGCGTTCACTCATCGTTGCTCCTCCAAGGACCGGAAAGACAGTTCTCATGCAGAAGATTGCCAATGCAATTACAACAAATCATCCGGAGGTCACTCTTATAGTCCTTCTTGTCGATGAACGCCCTGAAGAGGTTACCGACATGAGAAGGAATGTAAAGGCTGAGGTAGTTGCTTCTACATTCGATGAGCAGGCACAGCACCATGTGCAGGTTGCTGAGATGGTAATAGAGAAGGCAAAGAGGCTTGTTGAGTATAAGAAGGATGTGGTAATTCTCCTTGATTCGATTACACGTCTTGCAAGAGCTTACAACCAGACAGTTCCAGCTTCGGGAAAGATTCTCTCCGGCGGTGTTGATTCCAATGCCCTTCACAAGCCTAAGAGATTCTTCGGAGCTGCAAGGAACATAGAGCAGGGTGGATCGCTTACGATTATATCGACAGCGCTCATTGAGACAGGCTCCAGAATGGATGAGGTTATCTTCGAGGAGTTCAAGGGTACTGGAAACAATGAAATCGTTCTTGATCGCAAGATGGCTGATAACCGCAAGTTCCCTGCTATAAATATAAAGAAGTCCGGAACAAGAAGGGATGATCTCCTGCTGCCTTCCGATGTGCTTTCTCGTGTTTTCCTTCTTCGCTCAGCGTTCGGAAATCTTGATGACATCGACATGTCGGTAGCTCTGATTGACAAGATGAAGAAGACAAACAATAATAAGGAGTTCCTCGACTCGATGAACACTCCATCGACGCTGAGGTGATTCAGATATTGCCCATCTGTGAAAGCAGATGGAAGTACATAGAAACCGGAGGAAAAGAAAATGAAGAAGGACATCCATCCTGAGTACACATTACAGGAAATCCATTGCTCATGTGGTAATGTGATTAAGACAAAGTCAACTGCAAAGAATCTCCATGTTGAAATCTGCTCAGCATGCCACCCATTCTTTACAGGAACACAGAAGCTTGTTGATACAACAGGACGTGTTGAGCGCTTCAACAAGAGATACCACAGAGATACAACAAACTAAGTTTGTTTCTATGGGAGCAAGGCCGGAGTTATTCTCTCCGGTCTTTGTTTTTGACAAAACGCAATTCGTTGTCTAATATAATCCCCAAAGAATCGGAACAATCATATGAAGGGAATTATCGACGTACATAAAGCTGAATATGGGGTAGAGCCTGCTGTTGTCGTAGAAGTCCCGCAGGTTACGACATTGCTTGGCGCTTTCTCGGAGTTCTGCTCTGGACATGCCTTGATGAGCACCAATACACAAGGTCTGCGTGTGGCTGTATCTAGGCGTTCTGACAGCCAGGTTCATGTGTTCAATTCCACAAAGAAAGAGAGACGCAAATTCCAGCTTATAGGCATAAAAGGACGTAAAGAGGACAAGTGGTGTACTCCTGTAAAGTCAATATGCCAGATGCTTCAGGCAACAGAGCTTGATGTCCCTGGTTTTGACCTTACTATCAAGGGGCAGAGTGCTGTGGCAGATTCTCCCGCAATTACAGCAGCTATCACATCGGGACTTCTTGTTGCTCTTGATAACCTCTTTGACTATAAGCTTGAGATTAACAGCCTGATGAGGCTTGCTTATAATTCGAATAGATTCTCTGATGTATATAAATCGAGACTCCGTGATCTCATAACGATTTTCTCCTCCGAGCCTGGAAAGATGATACGCTTCGATCTTGAAACCTATGATTATTCATTCTTTCCATATCCGTTCACAAAGGAGAGCGGGGTAGGTTCCTGGTTCATAGATTGTGCCCTCCCTGCTGATGAGCTTTCAGAGGAGGTCGCGATATTCCGCACTGAAGCCCGGGCTGCGTTCGCCTGTCTGAAGGAGGTGATGCCTCGTGGAATCAGGCTCAGATCAATTCCAAGGAAAGAAATCATTCAGAATAGGAATATCTCGGAGGACTGGAAGAGGATAATCTCATTTGTAATCAATGATTCAGCTGCAGCTGAAAAGGGCTATGAGTGTCTTCTCTCAGGAGATGCCAAGCAGCTTGGAAAGGTCCTGACAGATGAACAGCGTGATCTTTCCCACAGCGCTGGACTTACATCTCCTGAAGTTGATTGGCTTGTAAAGCGTGGTGCTGAATCTGATAGCGTCTGCGGAATGACTGAGATTTCCGTTGGAATAACAGGAACGCTTGTTGCTCTTATAGAGCGAGGCAAAGAGGGTCTCTTCAGTTCAAAGCTTGAGGAGTATGAGCGCATATTCGGCTTCAAGCCTGTGATGAGGGAGTATACTCCATCTGGCTCAATAAGGATTATACCAAAAGATGAATATCCTCTTATCTAATGATGATGGCTACCAGGCATTGGGAATAAGGATTCTCGAGAGCGTCCTTTCTCAGAAAGGACATGATGTATATGTCTCCGCACCCGACAGCGAACAGAGCGGGAAATCCCATGCAATGACAATAAGGGGGAAGGTCGTAGTCACAGAGTATGCTCCCAAGCATTTCCATGTATCAGGAACCCCCGCTGACTGCATCGTTTACAGTCATCGCTGTTCTCTTTTCCCTGTTCCTTTCGACCTCATCATTTCAGGAATAAACCACGGCTATAATCTCTCTACTGATATAATCTACTCTGGAACCTGTGCAGCCGCGCGTCAGGCAGCGTTGTATGGTATGAAAGCAATCGCCATCTCCGCTGAGTTACGTGATGATGAGGATCTTTTCATCAAGACCGCGCGCTTCCTATCCTCGCATCTCGCAGAGTTTGCAGGGAGGATACCAGAAGGTGCTTTCATGAACATAAATGTTCCTTCATCGTTCTCCGGGGAGTATGAGAAAGGCGGTATCGGGGAAATTGTCTATAATGATACTGTCGCTGTAAGGGAAAGCATTGGAGCGAGGAGAATTCTGGAAATTGACTCCGCTACGCTTGAATACCATCCTTCAAAGACAAAGTATCGTTCAGATCATGAGATATGCCGTTCAGGAAAGGCTTCTGTCTCGATAATAGAGACTCTCCCGTCTCTTTCTCCTGCCATGGAGCTGCTTTGATGAAGTGGGAGGATATCTGCTCAAGGTGCGGTTTGTGCTGCCATGAGAAGGTTATCTTTCCTGAAGCTCTTGTCATAGATCTCTCTGCTCCATGTGAATTCTACGATGAGAAGAGTCACAGCTGTACTGTCTATGAGCATCGTTTTGAATCCTGTTCACGTTGCGAGAAGGTAACTCCATTTATGGCCGCGTTCGGTTCATCCCTTCCTGAAAGCTGTGCCTATGTTAAGTGGGCAGCAGCTCACCATATAAGATTTGCGAAGAAAAGAGAGCTTGTGCTTGCAGAAGGTGCTTCTTGACGCTTTTTACAGCTCTGGATACCTTAAGTCCGAATGGAGATATATATGGATAGAAGATATGTCTATCTGGACAACAACGGCACAACCAGAATGGCTGATGAAGTCAGGGCTTTCATTCATGAAAATGATGAGCTTTATGGCAACGCATCCAGTATGCATACACTCGGTCGTCAAGCTGCTGCCGGAATAGAATGGGCTCGCTCTGAGATTGCGAAGCTTATAGATGGGGAAGCCTCGTCTGTATACTTCACATCTGGTGCGACTGAAAGCAATAACACTGTCCTTTCGATATTCAGGGACAGGATAGACTCGGGAGACAAGAAGAACAGAATTGTCATATCCACAGTGGAGCATCCTGCGACTATCGAGACGGCAAAATACCTCGAAAAGAAGGGATATATTATTGATAGATGCCCTGTAGATGGTATCGGACGCCTGGATCTTGATGCGCTCAGGAAGCTTGTCACCGATGAGACAGCTCTTGTTTCGGTCATGACTGGAAATAATGAGTCTGGAACGATCCAGCCTGTGAAGGAGGCTGCGGAGATTGCACACTCCCATGGCGCTTACTTCCACACCGATGCAACTCAGGCAATCGGGAAGATTCCTGTTTCGGTGAAGGATATAGGTGCTGATTACCTCTCCCTTTCCGGTCACAAGTTCTATGGCCCGAAGGGGATTGGAGTTCTTTACGCGAAAAAGGGAGTTCCGCTCTCACCATTCATCCATGGCGGTCATCAGGAGAATGGAATGAGGGCTGGTACTTACAATAACCAGGCAATCTATGGAATCGGTAAGGCTGCAGAACTTGCAAGGGAGAACCTGCAGGAGGAGCATGACAAGCTCTGGGCTATGAGGGAAGCTCTCAGAAAGGGCATTGAAGAGAGAGTGCCAGATGTAATAGTCAATGGTTCGAATGATGAAGCATTGTGTCTTCCTGGTACACTGAATATATCATTCCCATCTGCAGAGGGGGAGTCCATACTTCTTTATCTTGATCTTGAGGGAATAGAGGTTTCTACAGGCTCTGCCTGTGCAACAGGTTCTCTTGAGCCTAGCTATGTGCTTCTTGCTGCGGGGCTGGATGTGGAGCTTGCCCATGGTTCGATAAGGTTCTCATTCGGCAGATACAATACTATGGAAGATGTTGATTATGTGCTCGAAAAGCTTCCGCCTATCATTGAGAAGGTCCGGTCTATGAGCACAAGGAAGGTTTGATATGGCTGAAAGTTTCATGGCCCAGTGGGTATATACGGATACATTCAAGGATCATTTCATCAATCCCCGCAA
>CASDRY010000123.1 GCA_949283235.1 uncultured Spirochaetales bacterium
AAGTTCGTTCTCGAAGGCGTAGAGGACACGCTTCGGCATGTGATCGAAAGCCCATTTGCACACATGACATATACAGATGCTATCAAGGTACTTGAACCAGAGAATGATAGATTTGAATTCCCTGTGAAATGGGGTGTGGAAATCCAGAGCGAACACGAGAGATTCCTCACTGAAGAGGTTGCAAAATGCCCTGTTATCGTCACGGATTATCCTAAGGATATCAAGGCCTTCTACATGAAGCTGAACGATGATGGAAAGACTGTAAGGGCAATGGATGTTCTCGCTCCTCGCCTTGGAGAGATTATCGGAGGTTCTGAAAGAGAGTACAGATACGATGTGCTTGTAAACCGCATGAAGGAACTTGGACTCAAGCCTGAAGATTATTGGTGGTATCTTGATCTCAGAAGGTATGGTACAGTGCCACATGCAGGTTTCGGACTCGGTTTCGAGCGTGCTGTACAGTATGTCACAGGTGTTGCTAACATCCGTGATGTTATACCTTATCCAAGGTATGTGAAGAGCTGCGAGTACTGATTTCCCCTTTTATTATGGCATAAGCCATAAGCTGTGAGGATGTAAGGAGGCCAGTCTTTCTTAAAAGCTTCTCCTTCATCCTCCTCACAGAGCGTTCGGAAATACTGAGTCTCTCAGCAAGCTCCTTACCTGAAAGACCATATGCAAGTTCATGCAGCGTCCGCTTCTCATCATCTGTGAAGCGGATTTTCTTTTTCCGCTTTCCATTGAAAATGAAGGGAATCGAGGAGTCTGTTATTGCATCAAGAACAACAGCATCAGGAAAAACAGCCTCAAGGAGAATCTTCCTGTATTTTTCAGCGACAATAGCGAGAAGAACAGATCTACCATGCTGCTCAATTGCTTTCTCTTCCTCCAAGATTTCCCCGATAGTCGGATGATAAAGAATTATCGCAGAGGGATTTCCAGATATTTCTCCCCTTTCAGCTCTTCTTACCCTATACCCGGGAGTATACTCACTTAAACATAGTTCATCTGAACGAAGAATTATTTCTCTCATACCCTTTATACTTTCTAAGTCAGGAAAATGGTCAGGTTTTTGAGAGAAAAATTTAAAAAGCTTATTTGCTATTTTCTTTCTGCTGAACCTCTTCCTTGTCACGAGGTCTTACTGT
The DNA here is from genome assembly GCA_949283235.1 of uncultured Spirochaetales bacterium. Taxonomy (GTDB): domain Bacteria; phylum Spirochaetota; class Spirochaetia; order Sphaerochaetales; family Sphaerochaetaceae; genus Ornithospirochaeta. The sequence goes on from CASDRY010000123.1 coordinate 1,149, forward strand.
TTCAGGCTTAAAAAAATCTTTTGGAACATGAGGCATAGGACCATCTTTTGGGATATATCCACTTACAAGACAAGGCTTTCCATTGATTTCAACTAATCTGTACATGTTATATCCTCCCTTTCTCTATAATCTTAATATACTCAATGTTGCTACGCATAATAAGTATACTTGTATTTTCCATTTTGACCAAGTTTGATTCCTCATCGATAAAACATAATGTAAAAAGAAGATCTGGATCATTATAACGGCTATCAGAAATGTAAGAAGAACTATCTAAGTATCCATACATCTCATCTCCGCTTTTTAGTTTAACCTTTATAACAATAGGAGTTATATTATAGAAAGCTCTATCCCAAGCCGTCATCAGGGATTTAATTGGCTTATTCGCCTTCAGTCTGTATCTTAAGATTTCCCTTCGCGCGATTCCTGTACAATAGGAAATCAGAAATATTGGTAAAAGTGTTGCCAGTAAAAGCTCCAGCTGAGCATCAATCTCAAAAATTCTGATCAAAAAGATTATTAGAGGATAAGAGATTATAAATATGAACAGACTCAAAAACAGATACTGAAGTAATAGCTTAACATGAGAAGAGTTGTCATCAGTCAATGGATATTCTTTCTCTACTATACTTTGACTGATATACCCGCCCAACAAGAATAAGCATGTAAAATATATTTCATCAAAGGAACTTATCGGCATAGCTTTTCTCCCTCAAAGCCAATGCAAACGAAAATATTGATGAAATACCGATTGCCAGGAACAATACCTGAAATGAAACTTAAATCTCTCATACCTTTTATACTTCCTAAGTAAGGAATTTGGTCAGGTTTTGAGAGAAAATATTCTTAATACAGAAGCACCACCCAATGGGTGGCACTTTGCTAGCTTAGATCAACCATCTTTTCAAGAACGCTTAAAGCTTCCTCGATTTTGGGATTCGGTTCATCTGTTCTCAAAGAATCGCTGACACAGCTCCTGATATGCGCCTGAAGAACTTCCTGTGTAGCTTTCTTCAGAATAGATGCTGCAGCCATAAGCTGGGTAGCTATATCGATGCAGTACCTATCCTCATCAATCATCTTGAGAATACCGTCAAGCTGCCCCTTCGCAATCTTGACCTTTCTTGTGACGCTTTCTTTGTCAGCCTTCAATTCCTGTCACCTCATAACCTGCATCTGTTACAGCTGCTTTAAGTGCATCATCTGTAACATTGCCTTCATACTCAACCTTAGCGCACTTATTCTCTAGGGATACATCAGCATTCTTAACACCTTCAACCTTTACGAGAGCATCATGAACATGCTTCACGCAGTGCTGGCACATCATTCCTTCAACATTAACTGTCTTGACCATAATCTTTTCTCCTTTCTTGTTATCATCAGAAAGCATAATGCTTTCAATATTGCATTCTTCTTTAGCAGAGGGGCCAGAAAGCATCGTCTTTGCGCCTGCTTTAGGACGGAAGAAACGAAGACGAAGCGCATTCGTTACCACAAAAACGGATGAGAAGCTCATCGCGAATGCCCCGACCATAGGACTGAGCTTCATACCGAACGCAGGATACAGAACTCCAGCTGCAATAGGAATACAGATAGCATTATAGAAAAGCGCCCAGAAAAGATTCTCCTTTATATTCCTCATAGTCGCCTTCCCTAGCTCTATTGCCTTTGGAACATCCTCAGGATCACTCTTCATCAGAACAACATCAGCGCTCTCTATAGCGATATCTGTACCAGCGCCTATTGCAATTCCGACATCCGCTCTCGCAAGAGCAGGGGCATCATTTATGCCATCTCCAACCATGGCAACTTTTCCGCCATTCTCCTTAAGATTCCTTATAACACTATCTTTATCCGAAGGAAGGACTTCAGCTATAACCTCTTCAGTTCCCGCTTCTTTCTGGATAGCCTTTGCTGTCCTCTTGTTGTCTCCCGTAAGCATGACAGTCTTTATTCCCATGCTCTTCAGATCTTCCACTGCCCCTCTGGATGTTTCCTTGATAGTATCGGCAACAGCTATAATTCCGATAACATTCCCATCCTCAGTGAAGAAGAGCGGTGTCTTACCTTCATCTGCAAGCTTCTCCTCAATGGTTCTGAGCTCATCAGGGAAAGAGGCAAGGATCTTTCTGTTTCCTCCCTCTATTACAGAACCATTAAGAACCGCTCTTATCCCCTTTCCATCTGAAGCTGAGAATGAAGAAGCCTTCTCAACCTGAATATTTCTTCTTTCAGCTTCAGCAACAATCGCTTCGCCAAGAGGATGCCCTGACAAGCTCTCAATGGCAACAGCCTTTGCTAAAAGGTTCTCATAACCGATATCATTTACAGTGATGATATCTGTAACCGAAGGCTTTCCTTCTGTGATAGTCCCGGTTTTGTCAAAGACAACGGTATTGATAGAATGCAGGGTTTCCAGAGCTTCAGCACTCTTAATGAGAATTCCGGAAGAAGCTCCCCTGCCTGTTCCGACCATTATGGCTGTCGGAGTCGCAAGACCTAGCGCGCATGGACAGGAAATTACCAGCACAGAGATTGCAATTGACAGAGCAAACTCAAAGCTCTCTCCTGCTATAAGCCAGGCGATTGCTGATACAAGCGCGATAGCTATTACAATCGGAACAAAGACACCGCTGACCTTATCTGCAAGCTTTGCTATCGGGGCTTTGGAGGATGTAGCCTCATCCACAAGCTTTATGATTTTCTGAAGTGCCGTATTCTCTCCAACTGTCTCGACCCTCATCTTCAGATACCCGGATTTCAATACAGTGGCACCAGTTATTTTGTCATTCACAGTCTTATCTACAGGGATGGACTCACCTGTAAGAGCTGATTCATCAACAGCTCCTGAACCTTCTATAACAACGCCATCAGCAGGAATGGAGGAACCTGCCTTTATAATCGCAGCGTCGCCTTTCTGCAGCTCTTCAATAGGAATTTCTATCTCCGCTCCATCACGTAGGACGACAGCAGTCTTTGGAGCTAGATCCATGAGCTTCGCAATAGCTTCAGATGTTCTTCCCTTCGCCCGTGCTTCAAGAGTCTTTCCTAGAGTTATAAGGGTGAGAATCATTCCAGCTGACTCAAAATAAAGATCCATTGCAAAAGCATGAGCAGTAGAGAGATCTCCAGTGCCTAATGCAAAGGCTATCTTATACATTGCGTAGATTCCATAAACAATTGCAGCCCCTGACCCCATAGCTATCAGGGAGTCCATGTTAGGAGCAAGATGGAATAAACTCTTGAAACCTCCAATGAAGAACTTTCTGTTTATGAAAGCAACTGGCAACACAAGGATAAAGAGAGTCAAGACAAATACCATGGAGTTTTCAGCACCTAGAAGGAAAGCTGGGAGAGGCCACCCCATCATATGCCCCATTGAGATATAAAACAGAGGTATAGTGAAAAGAAGTGACCAGGAAAGACGCTTCTTCATCTTAATATACTCTTCCTTGGCTATATCACGAGGAGGAGCTTTCTGCTTGGTATCTGAGTTTTTTTCCGCTCTTGGAATAGCCCCATACCCTGCATTGGCCACGGCTTCCACTATTCCATCCTCGGAAAGTGTCTTCTCATCATAGACAACTTCCATGCTGTTCTTAAGGAGATTTACATTCACCTCCTTCACCCCATCTAATTTTGCAACGCTCTTCTCGACACGTACCTGACATGCTGCACAGCTCATTCCAGTGACATCAAAGCATTCCTTCATATTATCTCCTACACCCCACCCCCGAGGGGTGTTGTATGAATAATAAAAGCTTTTCTTTAAATTGACAATGGCTGCGGATCACTCCCCAGCCATTCCATCTGTAATTACAGGAAGATGCTCTGCATCAAGAGATGTTAGATACATCAGTGTATAAACTGACTGCGAAAGGGAAATCCTTTCTGTTATAAGCTCTATCTCATCCTGCACGACCTGGATTTCAGCCTGGAGCACATCGCTTTCAGAAGCAGATCCAACGGAAAGCGCATTTTGCTTATTCTCCGCTTTCAGTTTATCTGAATCGTGCTTCAGAGCCGCAAACTCAATCTTCTCCATCGACAGTTCTGCAGAATCATAGGAAGAGGAAACATTCTCCTCTATCGTCCTGATAGCACTCTCCTTATCAATTGAGGCTGATGTGATATCACTAGCTGATCGCTTTATATCATTCATCTTCTTGCCGCCATCCCAGAGCGTTGTCGAAAGAGCAAGGGTTATATTCAATCCCCAGGTATCGCTATCGAGCCAGTTCGAATCGATCTTGCCACCATAGGTTGCTGAGACCTGTAGCGCTATATCAGGTTTACCATATATGCTTCCCTTCGCAATTTCATTGGTATAGCCCATAACCTTTTCCATACCACCAAGCATCTGCAGTGTCAGCCTGGAAGGATCTGTCGCGAGTGCAATAAGGCTCTCTTTTCCGATTGCAAGAACACGCTCCGCCACTCCCTCATCCGGCGAGTACTCAATCATATCCATTGTCAGGTCGCTTATACCTGTGAGGGTCCTCAGTGCTTCAAGTACCGAAGCATACTGGTTATCTATCTCCTTTCTCGATATCTCAACCTGCTGCTTCTGTATCTTAGCTGAAAGAACATCCTCATGAAGAAGCATTCCATTCTCCTCAGCGCTTTCTGCAATGGAGATGAGTTTATCAGCTTTGGCATCTATTTCAGTAAGCAGAGGCCTGATTCTATCCATATAGTAAAAGGCATCGAGACGTGACTTGAGCTCCGCAATAAGCTGATTCTCCTTATCACTTCTCTCCATTCCTCTTATACCTTCAACTGTCTCATAGAGCTTCACTGCATTTGAAAGCTTTCCCCATGTGTAGATAGGCTGCGTAAGCGTGAGCTGCCCCTGCACAAGATTGTTTCCCATATCAAAGGAGACATCTATAGGATCAGTCCATACCGATGATGCAATAGCAGGAAGCCCTTTTATATCATTCGGACTTATCTTGATAGGCCCCATTGTCGGATTCGCCATATAAGTGCCTGAGATGAGAAGATCTATCTTAGGGGTATAGCCTCCTTTTGCATCGGCAGTATCAAGCTGGGCTTTCAAAGCCTCCTGATCAGCTTTCAGAAGATCCGCGTTCCCTCTCTCCATGGCAAGAATAAGGGAATCAAGGGTATACATCTCCCCTTCCTCGCTATAAAGAGGGAAAGCACATAGAAGACAGAATACAATCAAAATTACTAATGATTTTTTATTCATATCGTAGAGTCCAAATCTATATTGTTGACGTTATCAATATTTACTTTCATTTCACTATTACCAGAATTAATATGCCAGTCATTTGCACCAGCATAGCAAATACCATTCTCTTCTACCGCTGCGATAACATATACACGAGTACTATCATAATCCTCCCCATAAGCAGGAGATGTCGTATTCCATCTTATCGTTAGAGTGGCTACTGTTCCGCTAGAGTTATTGATTCCAGGTATGAAATCATTTCCAGAAGCATATGTTGCAAGTCTCTTATCAACAACTCCTGCAGGTATGTAAGATTCTAGGAATGCGTCAAACTTACCGCTAGCACTATCCTTGCCTTTTTCGACTATCTGTCTATATGCTGTATTCCATGCCTCTTCATCGGTAAAGCCAAAGACATAGACTGTTGAATCAAAGGAATTGTCAGAAGAATCAGGTCCCGTAACAATTACGGATACAATTGAGCTAAAAGCAAAATTGCAACCAGCTATCAATACCATTACAGCAATCAAAACAAATGCCAACTTAAAATTTATCTTTCTCATATTTCCTCCTTCATTCCTTTCTTCCAGCCGTATGCTTTCCTTATCTTGTGACGTTCAAGGATGAAGTAGAACGTCGGCATAAGGAAGAGCGTTATGAATGTACTGGTGGTAAGACCACCCATGATAACCTGTCCAAGAGGTGCATAGATCTCAGAGCCCTCACCTTTTGCGAAAGCCATCGGTATAACCCCAAGAATGGTTGTAAGAGAGCTCATCAGGATTGGACGAAGTCTTGTGGCTGTACCTTTCCTTATATTCTCAAAAAGCATCTTCATCTCGCTTCCATATGAAAGCTTTCCTAATAGCGTATCCCCTTCCTTAATTGTGATGGAAAGTCTTTCAGCTTCTTCAGACCTAGAGGCCTCCTCAAGCTGATTGATGTAGTCAACGAGGATGATACCATTGTTTACGAGCATACCGCCAAGGGTGACAACACCCAGAAGCGATACCATGCTCATAGAGGATCCGAAGACAGCCAGGGAAAGCACAACTCCTATCACGCAGAATGGAACAGTAAGCATGATTAAGAATGGCTGATCGAATCTCTCATAGATGAGAACTATTACCATGTAAACAAGGAAGAGCGAGATGACAAGAGCCTGCATAAGAGGTCCCATCGAATCCCCGATAAGCTCATCAATACCACCAACATCTGTAGATACCCCATCAGGAAGCGGATGTGATGCTATGTACTCATCAACTCTTCTTGAGAGCGCTGTTGTTGATTCTCCTGTAAGCTGAGCGCTTACTGTGATAGCAACAGCCCTATCTGTGTGGCTGATGGATGAAAGCTCCGTCTCCATGACAAGATCCGATACCGCATCCATCGATACCGAGGACCCTGCCTGTGTATGGAGGACAAGGGAATCTAGCATCTTATGCGATACCTTCTCATCTGCAGCATCTGACGAGATATGGATGTCATAACGCGAATCGGTATCAGGATCGACATAGATGCCAGTATCCATACCATTGAAGAGTATTGCTGTTGTCATTGCAGCTTCGTAGCTTGTAAGTCCAAGAGATGAGAGATACTCATAGCTCGCATTCATGACAGCTGCAGTGGAATCGTACTCACTGGATATCGATGCGGAGACAACTTCCGGGTCGGAGAGGAGGAAATCTTCCAGTTTCTCTGCATAATTATAGAGAACCTCCTCATCCTCACCTATGAGGGTAATACCATAACCTCCACCACCTGACATATAGCCAACGAGATAATCAAAACCACCATTCTTGACAGAGAACTCAGCATCAGGAATTGCTGCTGAAAGCTCATACTGCATCTGGAGGATTATGTCGTGAATATCCCTATCTCTGTCAGCGACAGGAACGAGGACAACATGCATACCTCCCTGATTCTGCGCATTGGATACAGTGAGGGCATCAACAGACTTTCCAGAGTATACGACAGCTGTCTCTGTCTCAGGTACCTTCTCCAGAAGAATCCTTTCTGCCTCATCCATAGCCTCTCTGGTTTCCTCCAGAGTGTAACCAGTCGGGAACTCTGCAGAGATATAGAAGTCACTATTATCTGTCGATGGTATGAACGAGATATTGATACTCGTAAGAGAATATACAGTGATGATAAACAAAAGCAGAGCCATGACAATTATGAAAGGTGTATGCTTCATGCAGAAGCCAAGCGCCTTTCCATAGCCATTTTCTACTCTCCACAGTCCTCTTACAGCAAAGCTATCCTTTTTCTTGAGCCTTACGCCATCATCTTTCAGGAAGTGCTTGAGAAGATAAGGCATATAGATCATAGCTACAAAGAGGGATGATCCGATTGCAAACATGAATGTAAGGGAGATGTCGTGAAGGATATCACCGACAAGACCGGAGAGAAGAACAACAGGAATGAACACGACAACAGTTGTGAGATTTGAACCTATAACTGATTTATCGACAACACCAGTTCCTTTGTAGATTGACTCTACGACTGTATACTTTCCCTTTCCATTCTCATCAGTATCCTGGTAGAACCTGTAGATCTGATCGAGAACAACAATTGAAGCATCGACAATTGAACCCAGCGATACAACGATTCCTGATATAGAGAGGATGTTGATTGTTATTCCAGCAACCTTCATCACTATGAATGTGAAGAAACAGGAAAGCGGTATGGAAAGACCTATTGCGAGCGTTGCCTTAGCGTCATTTAAAAAGAGGAAGATGATAAGAACAGCAATAAGAATACCGAGAATACCGGACTCGATTACATTCCAAAGCGATGAGATAACAAGACGGCTATCATCCTTGATCATGTGGTAGGTAACAGCTCCGCCTGTCTCAGCCTCGGATTCTTCAAGTATTCTCTTTACTTCATTTGTAATCTGAATAGTGTTTCCATCTGCACGCTTAGAGACATCTACCACGATAATGTCATTTCCCTCAGATGTGACATAGTAATCCTTCCCCTGATAAGCAAGGGAAACATCAGCAACATCGGAAAGCCTTATTATCTCGCCATTATCGGTAGCACCGACAGGGAGGGATTTTATCTCATCCAGACTCTCGTAGCGGCCATCGTATCTTAAGTCTATTCTCCTACCCTCCGCTACTGCTGTATCGAGAGGCATCGAGATATTAGACGCGGAAAGAATCTGATAAACAGTAAGAGGAGATATTCCTCTGGCGTTGAGGTCATCCATCCTGAGCTTAATCGAAACCTCAGGCTCGACAGAACCGCTTACGCTTATTGTCGATACACCAGGAATTCTCGTAAGCTGCGGACGAAGCGTATCATTTATATATTCAGAAAGCGCTGCGGTATCTCCAGTTGATTCAACTGAGAAGGAAACTATAGGAAGCATCGTCGCGCCTCCTATAAGCGCTGTAGGCTCTCCTTGAAGGCCATCAGGAAGCTGATCCATCAGCTGCGAGATTCTGTTCCTTACCTCATTAAGCTGATCTTCCGGGTGCACTCCATCCTGGAAAGTTATGGTAATCATGGCAGCACTATTCATGGATTGGCTGTCCATGCTCTTGAAATCCGGGAGCGTTACAAAATCATCCTCGAGGATATCTACAACATCCTTTTCAACATCCTCAGCAGATGCACCAGGATAGATCGCGACTACGAATATCTGAGGCATGTTGATATCAGGGATGAACTCCAGATTCGTTGTTGTAATAGAGAACATTCCGAACACGGCCAAGGCTATAAGAATCATCGAAAGAATAGCTGAATGCTTGACCGAGAGAGTTGCTATCTTCATTGCTCCTCCCCTGTTATCCTGACTTCTTCTCCAGGAAGAAGGCCATTCTGTCCCTTTATAATGAAGTCCCTTCCCTCATAGGAATCCGGGATAGCAAAATAATCCGTGTCCTCAGCCAGGCTTTCTATAGCTATGTACTCAGCAGTCTTACCATCGGTAGCAACCGCATATACGGAACCATCAAGCCTGCGCGCTGATAGAGGTAGTGTAAGATACTCCTCAGAATTCCATATAACCTCAGCCCTGATAAACATTCCAGGAACAAAGCCATCAGGATTCAGCAGTCTTACTTTCATAAGGAATGTCTTGGAGGTTGGATCGACAAATGGTGCGATTGACACAATCTCCGCATCGGAGGTGTATCCGTCAGGAGATGAGATTCTTACAGTTATATTTCCAGTGTTTTCTGAGATAGTATGGAAATACTTCTCTCCAAGCTTCAGGTTTACAACGAGGTTATCAAGATCTGCGATGATGGCCATCGGAGTTTCCGAGGAACCAATAGAACCTTCAGATGAAAGTGATTGTATAACAGTACCATTTACAGGAGCTGTTACAGTTGCATAGGACAGCTGCAGCTGGGCAAGTTCAAGCTGGGCTTTTGCTGCATCCAGCTGTGCAGAGAGAGAGTCGTAATCCTGCGCCGTTGCTCCTCCGCTATCACGAAGAGCACTTACCCTCTTGAAAGCGGCTTCCAATGCCTCTGTCTGGGCCTCTGCCTGTCTAAGCTGAAGCTCATAAGGACGCTTATCTATCACTGCAAGAGTATCACCTTCACTGACTTTCTCTCCAGCTTTGATGTTATACTCCTCAACTGTGCCGCTGACGAAAGGAACTACAGGAATCATCGCATCAGCTTCGATGTATCCTGTAACGCTTATTCCTTCATCTATCACCCTTCTCTCCGGCTGTATAGTCACTACAGGAGATACAGGAGGTGTGTACTGTACTTCCTTTTCCGAGGAGAAGAAGAAATACAGCAAAGCGACAACAAGCACGAACACAATAAGAAGAACCACATATCTAATGACGGAATTTCGTTTATTCTTATCCATAATCCTTTCCTGATTACGATTTTTAATCTTACTAACTTTGAAATTAACAACAGATATAGTACATGCTGTCGGATTCCGACACAGTGTATATTTTATGTTGGGAAATTTATTTTGACACTTTTAAAGTTTGTGTAATTCACAGAAGCATCCAATTGTGCTATTATCTCGCGCGTGAGTATTTATACAGAGACACTGGAGAGACAGCGAAAATATTTCAGAAGCGGAAAGACGCTTACATATAAGTTCAGGATCTCGATGCTGAGAGCACTGAAAGAGGCGCTGAAGAAGAATGAGGAAAGCATTCTCAAAGCGCTATCCGAAGATCTTGGGAAAAGTGATTTCGAAGGCTATGCTACAGAACTTGGAATTACTTATGAAGAAATAAATTATCTTGAAAAGCATCTAAAGAGTCTGATGAAGCCTGCAAAGGTGCGTACTCCAATAACTCAATTCAAGGCTAAATCCTACATCCTCCATGAACCGATGGGTAATACTCTCATAATGAGTCCATGGAATTACCCATTGATGCTTACGATGGTGCCGCTTGCAGGAGCAATTGCCGGGGGTAATACAGTGGTTGTGAAGCCTTCCAGATACAGCGAGCAGACCTCAAAGCTCATGAAGCGAATCATAGAGGAGACATTCAGCTCAGAATACATAGCTCTTTTTGAAGGCGGACATCAGACAAATACTGAACTATTAGAGCTGAGATGGGATTTCATCTTCTTCACTGGCTCCCCAAATGTCGGAAGGATCGTTCATCAGGCTGCGAACAAGTATCTCACACCATGCATCCTGGAGCTTGGAGGAAAGAGCCCTGTCATTATTGATGGAACCGATGATATGCGTCTTGTAGCTAAGCGCCTTGCATGGGGAAAATTCCTCAATGCAGGACAGACCTGTGTAGCTCCAGACTACGTTCTCATCAAAAAGGGATATGCAGAATCCCTTATAAAAGAAATGAGGATAGTCATAGAGAAGATGTTCACAGGGAATCCCCTTTCATCTGAAGATCTTCCTAAGATTATAAACAAGAAGCATTTCGATAGAGTCAAAGGGCTTATTGAAGGAAGCAAGGTTTCCTATGGAGGAGTTTCTGATGATGGGAAAATGAAAATCTCCCCGACTCTTCTCTATCCTGTAAATGAAACAGACAGCGTAATGCAGGAGGAAATATTCGGACCGGTTCTTCCTATTCTTGAGTATGATAGCCTAGACGAAGCAATCACATTCATCCAGAAGAGGGAGAAACCTCTTGCTTTCTACATCTTCAGCAAGGATAGAAAAGCTATAGACAAGGCCCTTTCATCTGTTTCCTTCGGAGGTGGATGTGTCAATGATACAGTTGTACATCTCACAGCTCCAGAACTTCCATTCGGAGGAGTCGGGAACTCAGGTATGGGTAGCTACCATGGCAAAAGGAGCTTCCAGGCCTTCACTCATGACAAAGCTGTGATGGATAAAGCGCTATGGATTGATCTCCCAGTACGCTATGCCCCCTTCAAGGGAAAGCTGAAACTTCTTAAAATGCTCATGAGATGAAGAAGAAAGACACGATACTGAGGATCTTGTTCAATACTGTAAGAAGCCTTGCCGTAGGCATTGTAACAGGGACATGTATAACGATATTCGCAAATACTGTGAATATCGCGGGGGTTATAAATAATCGTTTTCCATTTCTGATTCTCCTCATCCCGCTTGGGGCTTATTTAACGCTTGCAATCTATCAGAAGCTGGGGGATTCATTCAGGAAGACAACTGTCGAGGCAATAGATACCATCCATGAGATGGAAACAGAAACAGATGAGGTGAAACTCAGGCCTGGAAAGATCTCGCCATGGATGGGACCTGTTGCATATATCGCAGCTGCGATCTCACACCTCACCGGTGCCTCCGTTGGTAAAGAAGGAGTTGGTGTTCAGATAGGGCTTGCTATCGGGGAATTCTTCACGAGAATTGAAAGAAAATTTGCTTGGCGTGGACATTATGGCAGGGAGGATTACTACCTCATGACAGGTTCTGCTGCAGCCTTTGGGTCTCTCTTTGGAGCTCCTATCGCAGGAATTCTTTTCGGCTTAATGTTCGCGACCCCTGATATTCTTCGCCTTGATGCTTTGTTTCCTGTATTGGTATCAACATACTCAGCTGTTTATGTTGCACTGAAGCTTGGAATACATAAGATGGAAATTCCAGACTTCATGGAACTTCCAGCAACTGTGAATAATCTTATTACTGTAGCGTTATTTGCAATTTTAATCGGACTATTAGCAAGGCTTTTCCTATATCTTCTAGCGAAGTTCAGGAAGGGTGTGGAGGATAAGTTCGGAAGCAAGATTCTTTCTGCATTAATACCTGGAACGATGGTTACGCTTTTTTCCATCATCATCTTCATTTTCACCGATTCTTTCGATTACAACGGCCTCTCCCTTGATCTTCTCTATAGGGCTATAGATGGCAGAGGTGTACCGCTATATACATTTATTCTGAAAGCTCTGATGGTATTCTTATCAATCGCGGCAGGTTTTGTTGGAGGAGAAGTTGTTCCGCTTCTTGTTACAGGTGGCACATTCGGCTATGCGTTCGCCTCCGTTCTTGGCCTTGAAACATCCCCATTTGCTGTTCTCGGAGCGATAGGAATGCTTACAGGTGGAACAAATCTTCCTCTTGTCTGCTTTGCACTTGCAATAGAGTTATTCAGTTACAGTGAACCAGGTCTTCTTTTTATGACAGTTGCACTTTCATATCTGGCATCAGGAGACAAAGGAATCTATCATCATCAGAGAATAGCAATGAGGAAAAGGACAGCGAGAGATTAATCAACCCAGGTCCACCAAGAAAGAATCCTCCCCCTTTTCAGTCCCAGCTTCTCCTGCAGTGATATACTTGCCTTATTCGATACAAAGACATTGCAGTAAGGCAATCTCCCCTCTTCCAATGCAGTGGTAATCAGATATTTCTCAAGAGTCTCTCCGACTCCCCTTCTCCTGTACTCTGGAAGGACTACCAGCATTCCCATTGAGCCTTCCATATGAAAGCCTGCGAAACCCATCAATTCATCACCAGAGAATGCTCCATATAGATGCTTATTGTCCATCGCGGCTTTTATATCTTCTTCGCTAGATGTCCCATAATGGGAAAGAATGAAATCAAGATAGGATTCATCAAGAACTCTTATATTGCCGCTCTTCTCAAAGGGCTTCCCTTCATATACATAGAGATAAGTCGGTTCAACCTTCTCGTATCCAAGGTTTTCCATCATGTATTCTGCTTCCCACTGACCATGAACTGTAGCAAGACCCCTATCTGGGAGGTGTTTTATGAAAGAGGATTTATCAGGACCGAGGGAGGCTATGTAATATACTCCATCATTATGCTGGAAGATGATTCCACTCCCTTCAGAGAAATACAGGACCTCCCCTTCATCCCTATTCACTGCATCTATGATATCTCCATAGCTTGTGCTATCAAGAGCTTTCAGAAGCGAGATGATTTCAGTTTTTTTCATATCCTGAATATAACTAGAAAATCTGGTGTTTCAAAGATGCATTCTTTTGTGATAGATTATCCAAGCTATGGACGAGAAGAGCATACGAAACATAGGCATCATGGCTCATATCGATGCCGGCAAGACAACAACAACAGAAAGATTCCTCTATTATACAGGCGAGAACCATCGTATCGGTGAAGTCGATAACGGTGAAGCTACCATGGACTGGATGAAGCAGGAACAGGACAGGGGCATTACGATCACTTCAGCTGCAACCACTTGCTACTGGAGAGACCATCAGATAAACATCATCGATACCCCGGGGCATGTTGACTTCACAGCAGAGGTAGAACGATCGCTGAGAGTTCTCGATGGAGCTGTAGGTGTATTCTGTGCAGTCGGGGGTGTAGAGCCTCAGACAGAGACTGTATGGAGACAGGCTGATAGATACAACATACCACGTATCGCATTCGTGAATAAGATGGACAGACTAGGTGCTGATTTCTTCCGTGTTCTCGAGGATATGAAGAAGAAACTCGGAGCAAATCCTGTACCTATCTTCATTCCTGTTGGAAGTGAGAATGCGTTTTCTGGTATCATCGATCTAATCTCGATGGAGTATCTTCAGTTCTCACAGGAAGATGACGGAAAAACAATAACACGTTCCCCTATTCCAGATGGAGAGAAGGAAAAAGCTGAAGAGTGGAGAGAGAAGCTTATAGACAGCGTAGCCTCCTTCTCAGATGAAATCACAGAACTCTACTTCGAGGGCGAGGATATCCCAAGAGATATGATCATCGCAACTCTGAGGGAATGCACCCTGAAAAGAGAGCTTCTTCCTGTATTCGTGGGGTCATCCCTGAAGAATATAGGAGTGCAGACAGTTCTTGATGCTGTTGTAGATCTTCTCCCTTCACCTGTAGAAGCAGAACCTGTTGAGATTATCAATGCAAAGAATGGCAAGACAGAGACACTTCCACACAGCACCACAGGTCCGCTTGAAGCCCTTATTTTCAAGATTCAGGTAGATCCACAGGCAGGTCCTATGTGCTTTGTCCGTGTATACTCAGGAGTGCTCAAGAAGGGTGTTTCGGTATACAACATAACAAAGGGCAAGAAGGAAAGGATAAACAGGCTTCTCAGGATGCATGCTGATAGACCTGAAGAGCTTTCCGAGCTGAAAGCCGGGGATATCGGGGTAATCATAGGATTCAGACTTGCCCAGACTGGAGATACAATCGGAGCTGAGAATCATCCATACCTTCTTGAAAAGATGTCATTCCCTAATCCTGTTATCTCAGTCGCTATCGAGCCAAGTTCAACAGCTGAGCAGGAGAAGCTCAACAAAGCCCTCCAGACACTTGCTATGGAAGATCCTACCTTCACATACAAGGAAGATGCAGAGACTGGACAGCTCATTATATCAGGCATGGGAGAGCTTCACCTTGATGTTCTTGTAACAAGAATAAAGGACGAGATGAAGGTTAACTGCAGAGTCGGTAATCCTCAGGTATCTTACCGCGAATGTATCAAGAGCGAAGCAACAGGTACTGAGGAATTCTCCAGAACAATTGCTAACAAGGAGAACACAGCAGGGCTCACAATGACAGTAAAGCCACTTCCACCGAAGAGCGGAAATGTGCTTAAGATCACAGCTAATACAAGGGATATTCCTGAAGATATCATCGAAGCTATCAAGAATGGTGTGAACGGAGCATTCTCTGGCGGTATCCGATTCGGTTATGAATGCACTGATATCGAAGTAGATATCACAGCAATTGATTATGATGAGGATACTTCTACTCCATTTGCATTTACATCATGTGCAGCAATGGCTTTCGATAAGATTGCTTCAGAGGCTGGTCCTGTGCTTATGCAACCTATAATGAAAGTTCAGGTATCTGCTCCTTCTGAGTATATCGGAGATGTAATTTCCTCAATCACTCAGCGTGGAGGCATCGTACTCACAATGGAATCAAGGCCAGGCTCAGATGCAGTCATAGCAGAAGCTCCACTTGAGAAGATGTTCGGATATACCACTGTACTTAGGTCCTCAACTCAGGGAAGAGGCTCCTTCAGCATGGAATTCTCTCATTATTCAGAGAAAATATGATAAATCGAGGCTTCTATCATTTGATAGGAGCCTCAGCAATTAAAATTTCTTTTCAACCCTCTATAGAAAGTTCAGATTGCAGTAAATCAGTAGTATTTTCCAAGTAAACCAAATAAAATTGATATAATAACTCTATGAGACTAATGATAATTTTTATAGATTTAATGTAAAACAAAGCTGTATAGATATCAATCGAATATGATTATTTAGTTATTTAATTAGCTTATTTAGATGTTATTTAATGTATTATTTATGAATAACGTATTGATATATGGAATATCCATATGTTTATTATTGCTGATTTTATAACTTAAAAATTATATTTAATTAAAAGTAAATGAGTAATACACGAATTAAATATTACAGATTTCCAAGCACCATGTTCAATCGATAAAACTTGATCTATTCGTGATTACAATTTCAATCAGAGCTCAAAGACAATTCAGTGTTGAAATATGATATTAGAATAACAAAAGCTCTTAATTACAACTCTCAAAAACACTAACCAGATCAATTAAGACTGTTGATTACAAATTATTCTTTTCTTCAATTCTCTCGGAAGTTTAAAAAGAACCCAGTGTAGAATACCTGAAAACATATTATAAAGTCTGACGCACTCCCATTCCCTAACGGTTGAGGATTATACATAAAGCTTTTTAGCCTTGCACTGATAAAAGGTGCAAGGTTATAGTCACAGCATTATCATCCCATCGGCACTACCTTACGAAAATGAAATTGCAAGGTATTTCTTGTTACGAAGCATGTCAATTTAGTACCAAAGCCCTCTGTGGAAGGTTCTCCAAAATCATCCCCAACAAAAAGATGTATTAAGGTATAATCGATCCATTTACTTTTTATTTTTACAGCAAATCGAACGATTTTTCTTTATTTTCACTATAATTGGCTAATATTATGATTGGAGGAAAAAGTTATGATCACAGCAACCTCAACTGAGTTCAGAACAAATTTCGGGTATTATCTGAGTTTGGTAGAGAAGGAAGATATACTGATTACGAAAAATGGGAAAAGCATTGCAAAAATGAGCAATCCAAGAATAAGTGCTGTTGATAAAATCAGCGGAATCCTCAAAGGGAAAATATCGGAAGATATTGACAGGCATTCGCTGAAGGAGATGCGGCTTGAAAGGGATTAAAGCACTGATTGATACTAATATTTTCCTTGATACTTTTTTGGAACGAGAAGGATTTTATGAAGATTCACGAGCAATTCTTAAGCTATGCGAAGATGGCCTGATAAAAGGATTCATCACAGCTTCGAGTATTACAGATATTTTCTATATTCTGCGAAAAGGTCTTCATGATAACAACGCTGCTTATGAATACCTTGGTGCTGTTCTGGATATAGTTAAGATAATACCTGTAACGGAAGAAGATATACTGAATGCTTATTCACTTAAAGCTACGAATTTTGAGGACTGTCTGCTTTCTGTCTGTGCGGATTCCTTTGACTGTGACATGATAATCACTCGAAATACAAAGGATTTCAGTGGATTTAAGGTACCTGCAGTAAATCCAAAGACAATTCTTGAGAAGTTCTGATCTATCGACGATGACAGTTTCGGCCAAATCTCAAAGGCAATTCAGTATCGCAAATATAACAGTAGAATAACCACATTAAGGTGTTTCATCAGGTGTTTTCGCAGCTGCCTGGCCTTGGATAACAAGCTAAAATAGCAAGATGCTCTATCCTTCAGTTTTCTCTGAAATTTACGAAGAAGCAACTGGAGAACACCTGACAAATGGAAATCCATTCTGGAAATACCTGAAAACTTTTTTAGATTACCCTCTAAAGAGTACAAAAGGATAAGTTTCAAATTGCCCTTAATACAATTTCAGTGTCCGAAGCACGCCAATTACCGAATGCTGATGATAGAATTGAGAGCTTTCTATATCTTGTCCATGACAAATTTGCATAAATTTAAATACAATAGTCATATGATAAATCATAAATAAAAATATAGTTATATACAAAATTAGATTTAATAATCATTGTTTTAACAATTGTTATTTCATATTTAGAATATCAAAAATATTGTTTATTGTTGTAAATCTATCAATAAAGAGCTGCTTTTAATTACAAAATAACTATGGATTCTATCAGTTTGCTGCATTACCTGATTTAATACTGCTATTTGATATTCACAGAAACCATAAAATTCTCATACGCAAACAGCTGAAATCCATTTTTTGTGTTTCTTATTAACACATTCTGAAATCAATCAGTTTTTGCGATTTTCCTTTACTTCTCATCTGTGGTCTTTTAACATTTTTCTAATAAGCTTATTTCAATTCAAAAGGAGGATTCAGATGAGCGTCAATACCAAGGATATCAGGAATGTGGCAATCATCGGCCATAATGGTACGGGAAAGACAAACCTCATAGAGCAGATGCTTTACTATGCGGGCGTTCTTTCCCGAGCTGAAACAGTCGATAGCGGAAAAACAGTCAGTGACTATACTGATGAGGAAATCCAGAGAAAGATGTCTGTTCATTCAACACTCTCATCTTTCCAGTGGGATGGAAAACAGATTAACGTACTCGATACACCGGGTACTGGCGACTTCATAGGAGAGGCAATCTCCTCATTCAGAGCAACAGAAGCAGCACTCATGATGGTAGATGGCAGAGAGGGTGCGCAGATTGAGACAATCAAGCTCTGGAGAAGACTGGACGAGAGAAATAAGCCTAGAGCTGTCTTCATCAATAAGATGGATAAGGAAAGGGCAAGCTTCAGGCATACTATAGATTCACTTGTAGAGGAATTCGGTGCTCACTTCGTTCCTGTTGTCATTGCACTTGGCGAAGCAGAGGAATTCCATGGAGTCATAAACCTCATAGAGAATCAGGCATATGAATGCCATGAAGGTGGCAAGGAAACTCCTATGCCTATTCCGGAAAAGTATGCAGCTGTTGTTGAAGACTTCAGGAACAGACTTATAGAGAATGCTGCAGAAGGTACCGATGAACTTATAGAGAAGTACTTCGCAGATGGAACTCTTGAACCTGATGATATCAGACACGGTCTTGCAGTCGGAATGAGAACAAACAGAGTTGTTCCTGTATTCTGCGGCGCAACAGATAAAGGTGCGGGAATTACATCGCTCCTTACATTCATCAAGAACAACTTCCCATGGCCTCTTGGAATCGAGGAATATATCATCGGACACGATGGAGAGGAGACAACTCTTGAAATCGATCCAGATAAGCCATTCTCAGCTTACTGTTTCAAGACAACAATCGATCAGTTCTCAGGCAAGATGAGCTTCATCAAGATTGTTACAGGAAAGCTTACACCGGATACGGATATCTATAACAATGAGGTCGGAAAGAAGACAAAGCCTGGCAAGCTCTACAGAGCTATCGGAAAGAAGCTTATAGAAGTAGATGCTCTTGAGGCTGGAGATATCGGAATCATAACCAAGTGTGATGCCTCATATACAAACGCCACATTCGTTGCTGGTCCGGAATATAAGAGAAGATTCAGACCACTGAGAATGCCTCAGCCTGTATACCAGCTCGCAATATCTGCAGAGGACAAGAAGAGCGAGGATAAGATGAATGATGCACTTCATCGCATTGCTGAAGAGGATCTCACATTCCAGATGTCCTATAACAACGAGACAAAGGAATCAATCATCGGAGGTATGGGTGAGCTTCATATCGGAATGATTCTTGATAAAGTCCAGGATAAGCAAAAAATCAAGATCAACACAAAGATTCCAAAGATTGCTTACAGAGAGACAATCACAAAGGATTCCGGCCTTGCTGAATATACACACAAGAAGCAGACTGGAGGTCATGGACAGTTCGGTAAGGTCGTTATAGATATCAAGCCAACTGATCGTGGTGTCTACTACGAATTCGAGAATGCTGTCAAAGGCGGAAATGTCTCAAAAGGCTATGTTCCGGGAATCGAGAAAGGTATACACGAAGCTATGGAAGAAGGATACCTCGCTGGCTACCCTCTTGTAGATATCAGTGTAACGCTCGTTGATGGAAAAGAGCATCCTGTCGATTCCTCTGAAATGGCATTCAAGCTTGCAGCAAAAGGTGCTATGGAAGTAGCTCTCGGAAAAGCCGGATGCGTTCTTCTTGAACCATTCATGAAACTTGAGGTATTCGTCGAGAACGAGTATCTCGGTGCAATCCTTTCAGATCTCTCCTCAAAGCGTGGCCGTGTTCTGGGACAGGAAGAAAAGGGACATGTTGTATCGGTCAAGGCGGAAGTTCCGATGGCAGAGCTCAGGAACTACGCTATAGAGCTTAAGTCGATGACTTCCGGTACTGGTTCCTTCGAACTTGAATTCGATCACTACGAAGAGCTTCATGGAAAGCTTGCAGATGATGTAATCGCAGAATCGAAGAAAGCCAAGGAAGGCGCTGAATAAATGAAGCGGGAGTGTTCCACAAGGGACACTCCCCTTTTCCTTCAGGTGAAATACATTGGACAGTTTTTCTTCTTCAGTGTTAGATAGTTAACATGAAGAAGCTGATTTTCCTCTTTCTATCATCATTCATTTTTCTTTCTGCGCTCTTTGCATCGCTTGATGCCACAGCCACTGCAGAACCTTCTGCTGTCAATTTCATATGGAAGGAAGTTGAAGACGCTCATTTTTATGATATCTACAATGAGGATAGATTTCTTGTACGTCTTCCTTCAGATACATTCACATACAGGGAAGAAAATCTTAAGTCAGGGATGGAATATAAATTCTCCATCGCAGCAAGGGATGAGAATAATAACACGCTTGATGCGGCATTTCTGACAGCAGAAACAGGATACTGGGATGGCATCTACGAATGGGTCAATCAAACTGACAAAGACAACAGAGGAAGGATGAAAAACCTCCGTGTAAGGGTTGAGACATCAGAAGACCCGGACTTCGGACAGTTTCATAAGCTTTATATGATTCAAGATGATGGCAGTGAAGTGAAAATCTTCCCTCTTTATGATTTTGATGATCCAGAGTCTGGACAATGGGTTGATTACAAAGATAAAGGAGAAGCCGGAACATCATACAGGCTTAATGCTGACAGGCTGAATACTTCGATATTCAACCCATCGAAATGGAGACTCGACAATGTCATGATAGGCTACGACAAAGGCTCTGCAGCTATCGAGACAAAGGCGTTAGGAATCACGGCAGATATCACAGCATCATATCACCTGTTTATGGAAGATGGAGAGATGAAGCTTGAATACAGCACAGTAGGCACAAGAGTTGCGGACGCTATTCTCTTCAAGAATCCTAATCCAGGGGAAGGAGATTCATTTATTCTTACAAAGATAGAATAATCAGACGAACTTCTTTCTTAGAACCTGATTCTCCGGAATGATTAGTTCCTGTCCCAGTTTTTCCATAATACGTTCAAGACGACCTCTATTGTAGCGCTTGATTATTATGCAGGGTATGTTTATGATGATGTAGAACAGTGGAATTATAAGAGGATAAACAGGTTTATAGATATAAAGCACTGAAAGCATCGAGAGGATACAGAGCACATAGGCAAGCTCAGCCCTGACTGTCTCTAGAATGAACTGAGATAGATACTCAACGCTATTTCCCTTAAGTGTTTTCTTATCAAAAGGGCCGAAGCTTGGAACAAGATCCTTCCATTTCCCTATGTGGAGTACTTTTCTGTAGAACTCACTCTCTGCCTGATTTGGGACAATATGGGATCTCAGCATAGCTATATTCCTGTAAGGAATCCTGTTTACGATGAAAGATACCCCTATATGACACAATGCAATCGCAGTAAAAAGCATTAAACCTGAACGCATTTTCTACCCTCTTGGGGGATTATCTTATTTCTGGAGGAAATCTGAAAGAGTCACTCTCTAGAAAGTGTCTAAAAATAGCAAAAGCC
This sequence comes from uncultured Spirochaetales bacterium, assembly GCA_949283235.1. GTDB lineage: Bacteria > Spirochaetota > Spirochaetia > Sphaerochaetales > Sphaerochaetaceae > Ornithospirochaeta. Next base: position 22,671 of record CASDRY010000123.1, read on the forward strand.
ATTCCTCCAGCAGAATTTTCCACTGGCCTCCTGGCTAATGTGCATAATGCAGATAACCTATCCCCAACAGCTATGCTTATAGAAACTCTACACTAGCTGCAATCAAAAAACAACAGAATCTGTAACATAATCTTTATTTTGAGCAAGGCTCAACAAACAAATGAAATTTCGTCTAGAAAAGATAAATTTGTTTCTGAAAACCTTAAATTTTCTCAAGCCATATCTCATTTATAGGGTGCTCAGACTCCATTCCCTTCTGTTCGAACTTGGTAATTGGACGCCATGTAACAGGAGGAGCGAATCCTCCGAAGGGGTTTGAAAGGAGATTTTCCTCCCCTGATATCTCAAGTACTTCCTCTGCGTATTCCTCCCAGTCTGTCACCATGTAGACATAACCTCCCTTGCGTAGCTTAGTAGCTAGAAGATGAAGGAATTCAGGATTCATGAGCCTTCTTTTGTGATGGCGTTTCTTCTGCCATGGATCGGGGAAGAATATATGGAAGCCCTCGACAGAGCCATCTGGAATCATATGGTTAAGAACATCAACAGCATTGAATCTTATCAGGCGGACATTCTCAATACTTCTTCTTCCAAGTTCTCCGAGAAGATTCACAAAGCCATGAAGAAACACCTCGATTCCTATGTAGTTATACTCAGGTCTTCTTATAGCAACCTCTGCAGTTGTATCCCCCATTCCGAAACCTATCTCGATAACAACCGGATTGCTATTTCCGAAAAGGGATGCATAGTCGAGCATCTTGTCCTCAAAGAAGAAGCCATAATCATTCATATACTTTGTTATGATTGCCTCAGCTTTAGGGGAGATTACATTATTACGGAGCACATAGCTCTTTATTCCCCTCTCCTTTCCATCTCTTATCTCAATTCTGTTTATTCTCTCTAGAAGTTCTTTATTATCCATTAAGCGAGCCTCCTTAGCTGCTCAAGTATGAAAAGTGCCTTATCCTTAAGCGATACCGCACCTGTCTGCATTCTCATATGCGTCATATTCCTGCTATCCATCTGAACTTTCCCATCGGAAAGGCGTAGAAGGTTGATAACCCTATCTGGGTTAATAGCAGATAGCTTACCGAATTCAATATCCACTATACCCCGCTTCTCAGAGAGATGAATGATTGAAAGACGACGGCAGATGATCTTAATCTCAGCAATGCAGAAGAGATTCTCAACCTCCTCTGGAAGCTGTCCATAGCGGTTTTCAAGCTCCGCTCTGAGTCCTTCAGCCTGTCCATCTGTCTGAATTGAAGCAATCTTCTTATAAGCCTCGAACTTCGAGGCAGGATCGGAGATATAGGTATCGGGAATGAATCCTGTGTAATCAAGTTCGAGAAGCACATCATTCTCCCTATCCTTGACAGTATCTGTGAGTTTATCGACCTCTTCCTCAAGAAGACGCATATACATATCAAGACCGACTGCCTCCAAGTGCCCTGACTGCTCACGCCCAAGGATATTGCCAGCACCTCTTATCTCCATATCCTTCATAGCGACCTTGAAGCCGGAGCCCAAGGCTGTATTCTCCGAAAGCACTCTCAGTCTTCTTATCGCATCATCATTGAGCATCGAACGATCCTGATAGAGAAGATAGCAATAGGCTTTTTTATCAGAGCGGCCTACCCTTCCCCTGAGCTGATAAAGCTGTGAAAGCCCGAATCTATCAGCCTGGTCAATGATGATCGTGTTCACATTAGGAATATCGATACCATTCTCAATTATCGTCGTTGATACCAGCACCTGGATTCCCTCATAGACAAAGCGATGCATGATATCTTCCATCTCTCCCGCCTCCATCTGCCCATGAGCGGACTCAACTATCGCATAAGGAATTTCCGAGCGTATCATAGAGGCAATCGAATCAAGATCCTCTATGCGGTTATGAAGGTAGAATACCTGCCCGCCTCTCTCCAGCTCTCGTTTTATCGCATCTGCGACAATCTTCACGGAGAACTGCTCGATCACAGTATCAACAGGCTGTCTTTCCCTTGGAGCTGTAGTAAGAAGGGACATATCGCGGACTTTGAGAAGGGACATATAGAGTGTTCTAGGTATCGGGGTTGCTGATAGCGTGAGAGAATCCACATTTGTCTTCATCTGCTTGATTCTCTCCTTGTCCTTTACTCCGAATCGCTGCTCCTCATCGATAATAAGCAATCCAAGATTTGCAAAACGTACAGTCTTCTGCAATATCTTATGTGTTCCGAAAAGAACATCTACAGTTCCTTCCTCAACGCCTTTGAGGACCTTTCTCTGATCTTTTCCCTGCACGAAACGGGAAAGAATTCCCGCATTGACAGGAAATGAGCCAAGGCGAGCTTTGAAGTTGTTGTAATGCTGCTCTGCAAGAATGACTGTAGGAGCAAGGAATGCAACCTGCTTACCGCTCATGACGGCCTTGAAAGCTGCACGGAACGCTATCTCGGTCTTACCATAGCCAACATCGCCACAGACAAGTCTGTCCATAACTTTGTTCGACTCCATATCCTTCTTTATATCCTCAATGCACCTCAGCTGATCAGGGGTTTCAGTAAATGGGAAGGATGCCTCGAACTGAACCTGCCAGTCATTGTCATGGGAGAACTGGAAACCATGCACAGTCTGCCTTTCCGCATAGAGATGGACAAGCTCTTTTGCAAGCTCCTGAGCGCTTTTTATCGCCTTCTCCTTCTTCTTCGACCAGCTCTGTGAGCCAAGGGTATCGAGCTTAGGAGGACGACCATCATTTCCGATATACTTCTGGACAAGATCAGCCTGCTCTATAGGAACATACAGGAATTCGTCTGAGGCATAAGCGATCTTTATGTAATCACGCTCGGTCCTGCTTGTTTTTACCCTGTCTATCTTAACAAAGCGTCCTATTCCGTAGTTTACATGAACGACATAGTCCCCTTCCTTCAGCTCGACAAAAGAATCGAGAGGAGAAGAGACAGTCTCAACAACCGATCTTGCTCTCTGTTTTCTTCTTCCGAAGATCTCGCTATCGAGAACAACAAGAAGCGAGAGCGCTTCTATCTGGAAACCGGAAGAGAGATCAGAGATCTCGATATCCACATCAAAGTCCCTGAGGACATTCTCAAGCCTCTCCTTCTGCACGACAGAAGGGGCAACTACTACGATTCTCCAGCCATTCTTGATAAGCGCTGAGATATCATCCTTGAAGTATGTGACATTCCCGAAATAGGAGCGAGATGCTGTAACACCGAAATGATTGTATTCAGGCCTTGAGATATCATAGGAGAGGAAGCATGATTTCAGCCCTGAAAGGAAATCCTGCCATGGAAACAGAAGCTTCTCAGGAACAGGAGCCTTCTCATCTTTCTTATACGCTTCTGAAAACCTTGCCCTTGCCTCGTTCTGCACAGCTTTCCAGCTTGTCTCTACTCTCTCAACACCGGAGATGAAGAAGTAGTCGTCATTTCTGATGTAGCTTTCCATGGTAGAGAAAAGAGGACTTGAATCTCCAGAGATCAGAGGAATATTCACGCTCTTCAGCTCCCCTGAGCTCTTCTGTGTAAGAGGATCGAATGAGGCAATACGTCCTATCTCATCCCACTCCGCATAGATTCGAACAGGATCATCGAAGGAGAACGGAAAGATATCCATAACCTCACCGCGAACAGAGAAAGACCCAGCTTCATAGCAGCTTGGAGATCGGTAATACCCTGCTGCAATAAGCTCTTCTGAAAGCTCTGAGGGTTTGAAAGCATCTCCCGCTCGAAGTCTGATTGAATACTTCTCAAGGCTCTCTGGAGCCATCACAGGAGAGACAAAGGCCCGGAGCGAGGAGATAACTATGCCCTCCTTCATTTCGCTTATCCTGTCCAAGGCTTTCTTCTGGGCATACTCCGAAGCAGTAAGAGAGAAATCTGAATAAAGCTGCTTGCCGCTTGCAGGGAGAAGTACAGATGGGTAATTATCATCTGAAAGATCTGAGAAAAGCGTCTTTGCCGCCTCTTCCGTGGAGCAAATTGCAAATAAACGACCACCCCGCTTCGAAGCAATGAGCTTTATAGCTCTTGAAAGGGGGTAATAATCCAGACCATCGCCCTTGATTATCCCGCTTCCTTTCTTGGAAGCCTGAGATAGCGCGGGGCTCTTTCCTATATAAGCAGCAACGAAATCCTGAATCTTCCGTTCCACTCGACCGAATATATCTTAATAATGAAGACTCGACAATCTCTCTTGATGAAGAGGAGAATGAAAAGCTAATATCGCTATATGCTTGATTCCTCCAGATTAGATATCATCGCAGAAGAAATAGAGAAAGCTGCAGAGTATGCCGCTTTGAAGCAGAAGGAAGTGCATCGTTCTTTCAAGGATGATGGCTCCGTGCTTACAGAAGCAGATACAGCTATCAGCAGAACGATAACAGAGAAAATACACACTCTCTTTCCTGAAGCCGCGGTAATAAGCGAGGAGGAAGAAGGCGTTATAGACAGGAATGCGGAATGGATCTTCATCCTTGATCCGATAGATGGCACGGATGTCTATTCTCAGGGCCTTCCTTCATTTGCCGTCTCCCTTGGCATTCTTGATAAAGAAAGGAAACCAGTAGGTGCCTTTATATCAGCCCCCCGCTTCGGAATAGGAACTGAAAAGCTGAATATCAGGCTATATCCAGGAAAGAAACCTCTTCTCAATGGCGAGGAGATAAGCCTCAGAGGGAACAAGGATGAGATAACCGAGATAACAATGGGCTCAAAGGGTGCCAAGGAACTTGATTTCTCAGCTTTCAAAGGCAAGGTAAGAGTCTTCGGTTCCACCATTATCCACATACTCTCACCCGCTCTGTTTTCATCGATAGAAGGAACTGTGGTACAGAAATGCTTTGTCTGGGACATAGCATCATCGCATGCGGTTTTAAAAAGTCTTGGAATGGATCTTGATGATGAGAACGGAAATGGTTTTGTCTACACAGATGAATTCATCTTCGGAAAAGAGAAGCTGAAGACAATACTCTATGGGGGAACTGAAAAAGGAAGGAAAAGCCTTAGAGCGATGCTCCCACCGAGATGATCTCAGGGTTCTCTATCCTGAAAGCTTCGATAACAGCCTGAAGATATTCCTTTCTCACAGTTATGGTCACTTCCACGCTCTTTTCAAAAAGAGACGAAAGAGCTTTTGCAAATCCTAGTCCCTGAAGCTCAAGCTTTCCTATCTCATCGAGGAAAATCATTCCACTATCCAATGCAATGAGCACATTCTCAGCCCAGCTGAAGACAGAAACATCATAATACCAGCGCCCTATTCTATCGGGAAAAAGCGGAGAGGATGTCATAAGGAGCCTTTCCTCTCCATTCTCAAGATTTCTCAGGTTATAACCTGAACTTGTCTTCAGAGAGGCAAAGCCCTTGGCATTTTCAGTACAGGAAGCAATGCTGAGAAGAAGGGTTGTCTTTCCCTCATTACGCTCTCCCGTGATTATCCTACAGCGCGTCTGAGAGGAATGCATTGAGTGCCTCATATGCTCTGGAGCTTTCCTCCTTCCTCACAACGAAGGTAAGGACATTCATCGTGGAAAGCACCTCTATGATATTAACACTCTCCCATGCAAGCTTTCTTGCAGCTAGGTACAGAATTCCAGGAGTCTGGAGGAAGTCCCCCTTAAAAAGGATTGTCAGTGCAACCAGATCTGTAAAGCGATGGATCACATCCTCCTCATTTACAAGCTCATCAACTTCAGCTCTGTATTTATCAGAGACAGAGAGGGAGATTTCATGAGAGCCGATCGACACGTTGAGGAAATCACCCTGGGAAGGCTTTACCAGCCCATAGAGCTTCATTAAGCGAGCAGCACTCTCATCACTTCTTTTGAGATTCACATCGTAGATATTCGTCTTCATGGAAATCTCATAGCCCATGCCACCATCGCTTTCCTTCACAGCGGTGTTTGTCTCAAGTTCCTTCCTGTAGCGCCGCGCCGCCATTATTATTGCAGATTCGCTTACACTCTTTCCGAATGCTGCCTCTACATCATTTTTAATGAACGAAGCGAGATTGGAATAGGAAATGAGATCAAGACTCATCATCTCTGAAATGAATGGACTGCGGTTTATGATATCTTTAACACATCCTGCGATTGATAGCGGCATATTCTCTCCAACTGTTACCTAAATAACAAGAGTGTTATCAAAATAACAGAATAAGTCAATATGCATTTCTTCTCTCACTGTGGTATCATCAGCAGTATGCGATGCCCAAGATGTGGAAAAGATAATGATAAAGTCCTTGAATCGAGATCTAACAGGGAAGGTACTTCCATTAGAAGGAGAAGGAAGTGCCTTGAATGCGGTCATCGGTTCACGAGCTATGAACGCATCGAAGAGAAACCGATAATAGTCATAAAGAAAGACGGAAGGCATCAACCCTTTGATATCTCCAAAGTCGAAAGAGGCATCAGGCAGTGCACGGAGAAGCTTTCTATAAAGCAGGACGAGATTGATGAGATTCTCCACAACATAGAGGACAACATCTATGAGATGGCAGGGACATCCAACACTGTCACAAGCCAGCAGGTTGGAGAGGAGACGCTGCGTCAGCTCTACCCTGTCTCGAGAGTTGCCTATGTGCGCTTCGCATCCGTTTACAGAGCCTTCGATGATCTTGACCAGTTCATCGAGGAAATCGAGAAGCTGGCAAAGAAATCCTGATTATTTAGCATCGAACCATCTACCGGTGATGGAGTGCTCTATCTCCTCATTGAGGTGTTCAGGCTTCAATATCTCATTTGCACAGTCAAGGCAGAAGTTATCTGTCATTCCAGCGATGTAATCTATAATCATGCGCTTATCTGATCCTTCCCTCTCCATATACTTCGGATACATGCTCTCTGCATGATTGTAGAATCCTGCTGCAAGCATATTGTGCTCAGCCATATATCCATTCTCATCGAGATGGAATGACTCATATAAGTCTTCAAGGTAATCTGCAATAAGGTGAAGAAGCCTCGTGAAGTATCTTGTGTATCCATTAAGGATCTCTGAGCGGTAGATATAGCGGTAATTGAAATCTGAGAATGCCTCGACAGCTTCGAATATTTCAGGGGAAAAACCAATACCCTCCTCATCGCTTGCACCTTTCACGATATCATCGACAAGGGTATCTATGATGCGGCCATTCGTTGTTCCCAGCCGCTCTTTAACGATATCTGGAAGCTCCCTGCCTTTAAGAATCCCAAGTCTATAAGCATCCTCCCAGTCACGTCCAAGGTAAGCAATCGAATCTGAAAATCTAACAACGGCTCCTTCATATGTAGCAGGAATAAGTCCCTCCCTTTCCGTTATCGAATCCAGATCCCTTATCTTGCCTGTAGGAATGATTCTCATTCTGAGGCTCTCACCATTATGGCAGACAATCCCATCACGGACAGCATATGTAAGATTCAGTCCTTTTCCGTTGTTGGAGAGGAAATCAACGACACGGAGGGAATTAACCTCATGCTCAAACTTCCCAAGTCCCCTTTCCTCTGACATCTTCGAGATGATTCTCTCCCCTACATGTCCGAATGGTGTATGCCCCAGATCATGGCCCATTCCTATAGCCCATGCCATCTCTGTGTCTAATCCGAGAGGACGGCAGATAGCAGAAGCAATCGAAGCAACATGCAGCACATGTTCCATTCTTGTACAGATATGATCGTTTGATGGCGCGAAGAAAACCTGGGTCTTATGCTTGAGACGCCTAAAAGGGGAAGAATGGATTATTGCAGTTGTATCCCTGTAATAAGGACCTCTGCCATCTTCAGTTCTGGGTCTTTTACGCGCTCTGAATGCTTCATTGCTCTCTGTATATCTGTTTAGAATCATGAATTTATGCTAGCATAGAGAAAAGGCGTAAGAAAGAGTGTTTGTATATATAATACCGATAACAGCATTGCTTCTTTCATTCATGGCTCTCCTTGCATCGATGAGATTCATCTTCTCACGACAGGGGCTGTACTGGCTCTTTCCCGCTATAATATCCCTTCTCTTGTTTTTTCAGAATCTTGATACCCTTCTTATCCTGGCAGAACAGGAGATTACCCAGTTCGAATACACATTCCGGAACTTCTCCCCATTCATCCTCGCCTTCCTCTGGTACATGATGATAGTAGTCTTCCATTACGCGCTGAAGAAGAACATCACAGAAAACAGATTCGAAAGCGATTCAAAGAAGAACAGGGCTGAGGCTGAGTATCTGATGAAAGTCGAGATGAGGAAAAAAAGGAAAGTCAGGAAACAGAACGAGAAATATCTTGAGAACCATACAGAAGTTCCCAGAGTTCCTGAATACAGGATGCCTGACGAGGAATGAACGTATTGAATGCCATAGCGTGTGAATGATAAACTCAACCGATATGGCTAAGCTCTATTTCACAGGCATAAAGCATTCAGGAAAGACCACGCAGGCTAGGCTTGCAGCTGCGTTGTTATCACTCCCGTATTCAGATTCAGATGAACTGATACTCAGCACCATAGAGGAAGAGAGCGTCAGGGAATTCTATAAAAAGCATGGAAAGGCTTCTTTCATGGAAAAGGAAGCTGAAGCAGTAATGAAATTCACGGAAGAGTATCCTTCTTTCATACTCTCCCTCGGAGGAGGAGTAGCAGACAATACACCTCTGATGGATTACATGAAAAAGCATGGTAAGATCATCTACCTTCAGAGAAAGGAAAGCGAGATGCTTCCAGTTATCCTGAAGCATGGTATTCCTGCGTTTCTTGATCCTAATGATCTTGAAGGCTCTTTTCACAAGGTCTATGAGGAGAGGGACAGCATTTACAGGAATATGGCTGATCTATCTGTAGATCTTGGTCCATACAGGGACAAGGCGGAGACAGCTGAGGAGCTTGTCAGAAAACTGAAGGAGAATGGTTATGTCTAGTTCTATCGGAAAGCTTCTTACTCTTACAACATTCGGGGAATCCCATGGAGTTGCACTTGGAGGTGTTGTTGATGGATATCCCGCAGGAATCGAGATTGATGAGGATTTCATAGAAAGCGAGATGGCAAGAAGAAGGCCCGGAAGCACAACACTCGGAACACAGAGAAGCGAGGATGATATCCCCAGAATTCTCTCTGGAGTGTTCAATGGAGTCTCTACTGGCACTCCTATTGGCTTTGTAATCGAGAACAAGACACAGCGTTCTTCTGACTATGGAGAGATTGCTCATAAATACAGGCCAGGACATGCTGATTACACATATGACATGAAATATGGGATAAGGGATTACCGAGGAGGAGGAAGATCCTCTGGAAGGGAAACTTCCTGCCGCGTGTTCGGTGGAGCCCTCGCAAAGCTTCTTCTAAGAAAGGAAGGAATATCGGTTAATGCAGGTGTTATCGAAGCAGGTGGTATCAAGGCTGTGAATTATAGCTGGAATCCTCCATTCAAAGGACCTCTTTACGCGCCTGAGAACAGGAATCTTCCAGATATGGAGAAAGCTATCAGAGATGCCAAGATGGACACAGACAGCGTTGGCGGCATCATCGAGTGCAGGATAGAGAACATGCTACCAGGGCTTGGAGACCCTGTCTTTGACAAGCTTGATGCGACTCTTGCCCACGCTATCATGTCGATTGGAGCTGTCAAGGGAATAGAATTCGGTTCTGGCTTCGATGCGGCAAGGAAAAAAGGCTCGGAGAACAACGATGCCATGAGAGCTGAGAATGGCAAGGTCGAATTCCTCTCCCATAATGCAGGGGGCATTCTTGGTGGTATCTCTAATGGTGATGATATAGTATTCAGAGTCGCTATAAAACCTACAGCTTCGATTGCCAAAGAGCAGCTCACTATTACGGATACATTGGAAAATACCACGATATCAGTGCATGGAAGGCACGACCCGGCAATAGTTCCAAGGGCTGTTCCTGTTATAGAGGCAATGGCGGCGCTTGTAATAGCAGATCATCTTCTTATTGAGAGGGCATATGGCAGAAGATAGACCACTAACAGTTCAAAGCGACAGGACGATGCTCCTTGATGTTCACTCCCCTTCTGCAGATATGTGCAGGGGTGAGATAATAGCGTTCGCGGATCTCGTGAAGAGCCCTGAGCATGTGCATACATACCAGATTTCCCAGCTTTCGCTGTGGAATGCAATCTCATCGGGACTGACAGCAGATGAGATTCTGCGTCGTCTTGAGAGATGGTCACGCTTCGATATAGATTCAAGAATCATCTTCTACATCAAGGACCAGGCTGAGCGCTATGGGGACTTTATCCTCACAGAGCTTGATGATGAGTATCTTTTACTGACTGTCCGCCGCCCGGTTTTCGCTTTGCAGCTCAAAGCCGAGCAATCTCTGCATGAAATGCTTGAACCGGAGGATGAGAAGTCATTCAGGGTCAAGAGGATGATGAGGGGTGTTCTCAAAGCCAGGATGATCAAGCTGGGCTTTCCTGTAGATGATAGGATTCCGCTTAAGAAGGGAGTACCTCTTGAGATAAAGCTCAGAAACAACTTCACTCCGCGTCCTTATCAGATAGAAGCTGTGAATGCACTTCTTGGAGATGGTGGGAATGGCACAGGATATGGAACGATAGTCCTCCCCTGCGGATCCGGAAAGACGATTGCAGGAATAGTTGCGATGGCAAGGCTTGGAATGAGGACTCTGATACTATGTCCGAATGTTACAGCCGTTCATCAATGGATCAGAGAGCTCCTTGATAAAACAGAACTCACTGTGAATGACATCGGTGAATACTCTGGAGAGAAGAAGGATATGAAGCCTGTTACAGTCTGTACTTACCAGATAGTAACATGGCGCCCTGATACTGACTCTGAGTATAAACGCTTCTCGCTCTTCAGAGATGGAGGCTGGGGATTCATTATCTATGATGAGGTTCATATGCTCCCAGCTCCTGTATTCAGAATCACTGCGGAGCTCCAGGCTATCCATCGTCTAGGACTTACCGCTACGCTTGTAAGGGAGGATGGCAGAGAGGATGAGGTTTTCTCCCTTGTCGGACCAAAGCGTTATGACACTCCTTGGTCGGAGCTTGAAGCAAAGGGGTATATCGCGAAAGCATACTGCCATGAAGTGAGGATTCCGCTTCCAGAGGAGAAGGAAATCGAGTACGCGATAGCCAAGAAAAGGGAGAAATACAGGATTGCTGCAGAGAATCCGCTGAAGATAGATGCAGCGAAGAAGATAATAAAAAGACATGAAGGCGAATCCATCCTGATCATAGGCCAGTATCTTGACCAGCTCGAGATGTTCAGGGATGAGTTCGGGTATCCTATCATCACAGGCGCGACAACCACCAAAAAGCGTGATGAGCTCTATACCCTTTTCAGGGAAGGAAAGATAAAGGTCCTTATAGTCTCCAAGGTCGCTAATGCTGCGATAGATCTTCCAGATGCCTCAGTTGCTATACAGATATCTGGAACATTCGGTTCAAGACAGGAAGAGGCTCAGAGACTTGGAAGAATCCTCAGACCCAAAAGCCATGACAGCCACTTCTATACTCTAATAACGGAGTATACAGAGGAGGAAGATTTCGCCCAGAACAGGCAGAAGTTCCTCTCTGAGCAGGGCTATAGCTACACGATAGAGAAGGTTGAGAGTTATGAATGATGCCCATTCCCTGCCCTTCGGTTTCGATGAAGTTCTGAAAAAGAACAGTGATGAGGTCCTTAAAGCGGTAAACGTTGAGGAAGGAGTGAATATTACAAAGGTTCTTCTTTCATATGATGGAGTCTATCCCGATGATAAAACAGCGCCCCTGACAGACAAGGGGCTTGCGAGAATTAACAAGGATGGAAAGCTTGAGGTCACGGAATATGGCATGAAAGCTGTCTCATACTTTCCTCTTCTCGGAAGAAAGGGACAGAAGAGACCTTATCCTGAGGCATTCTTTCCGTTTCTTCTTTCCATCATCGCCTCATCTGTGCTGCAGAGCGGAAGATGGCAGAAACTGATTGCTTCAGATTTCTTCACTCCGCTCTTTCCCGGGATAGAGAAAGAAAGGATTATCGAAGCGGCTGTAAAGGCGATAGAGAGGCTTATAGAGATAGGAGTTGCTGATGATAGCGAAAGTGAACTCCGCCTCTCAAAGGAGAAAGCGCAGAGCTTCATGCGTCTCAAGGAGGAGGAAAGACTTGCTATTATCCTCAGAGAAGGTGCAGAAAGCAATAGGGAACTGAGAGAACGCACAGCGCTATTTATACATCTTTCATTCTCATTATCTGGAATAAATGGAGATGCGAGGGAAAAGACTCTGGAAATAATCAAGGAGCTTTCAGGAACTGAAGTCAGCCTTGATGAGCTTCTTCATTTCAGCATCGTTGATGAGAATGTCAGCCTACTCAGCGGAAGGGAACTTACGCTTGTGCGCGGTTCCCTCGCAGTCTCCTCAGACTTCTCCATCACGTATACAGGAAAAAGTCCTGATGATATCTATCTATTCGCCTCCCCTATAATGACAGACACCACCACTGAGTGGAAGATAACAAAGAGCGCTATGAAAGCTGCATTCTCCCTTGGAATGAATCCGGAGAATGTGAAAAGCATCCTTACTGGAATCTCATCATTTCCACTTCCAGAGACGCTCTATCCAAGAATTTCAGGGTGGTACTCATCATTCTCTTCGCTGAAAGCTGAGCGCGTGCTTGTCCTGAAAGCTGATGAAAGAAATGCCAGGATAATAGACGCGCTACCTACTATAAAAGTCCATGTAGCTGGAAAACTAGATGAGAATATATTCCTGATGAATATCGAGACAGAGGCGCTCTGGAGAAGAGCACTGGAGAATGCCGGCTTCGATATGCTTGGCCCTACCGCTGGCCCTCATTTTGATATCCAGAAGAAAGATGAGAAATCAATACCTCAAAGTTCGTTTACAGCCCCCAAGCTTGGCTATGAGAGGGAGATTCCATACACACCAGAGATGATGGCGAAGCAGATGGAAAGCACTGACGACCCGATCAGGAAAGCTCTTATCAACTCCGGCTTCATCGTTTCAGAGGAAGAAAGCACCCCTTCTGTTGATACTGTAAATGGATTGTATTATCAGGAGAAGATGAGAATAGTGCATACAGCTCTCAATGAAGGGATGAAACTATATGCTGAATTTGCAGACGGAAGCGTTCTTGTAGGAAAACCTAGCAAGGCAGATGATGAGAAAATCCTCATTCTTGACCATGAGGTAGATCCTGCTAAGATCTGGAAGGCTGCAGTTTTTCCAAAGTCTGTCAGAGACTTCGAACTGCCTCCTTCGGATAATGATAACCTGTAAATAACTCGAACTGGAGCTTCCCCTGCTCCAGAAGCATCTCCTCTCCGAAGTGAAGAGTGCATCCAGCTTTCTCCGCTTCCTTAAGGAACTTGGTCATTTTAGGCTTATAGATGATGTCGTAAGCGATCTCTTTACCTGTGAAGCTGAAATCCACTGGAGAGATATCGAAATCAGGGTAAAGACCAACGCTTGTTGTCTGTACCACCAGATCTACCTTGCCTTCATACTTATGGGCGTTGTCCAATGTGTCATACTCACAGAGATTTATTTTAGCCAGCTTCTCAGCTCTTCCTATGGTTCTGTTGAGAATTGTAACCTTCACTCCCCTGTTTCTGAGAGCCCAGACAATAGCCTGAGAAGCACCACCTGCTCCAATTACAAGCGCGCTCTTTACACGTCCTGAATCTATGTCTTTGAGAATTGGCTGGAGAAAGCCATAGTAGTCAGTATTCATGCCCTTCCACATTCCAGGCATCCTGACAACTGTATTGCATGCTCCGATCTGCTTGACTTCCCTTGTGATGTTTCCAAGATACATCAGCACTGCATCCTTGAATGGAATGGTCACGGAAAAACCTCTCATCTTGAGATACTCTGCAAGTGCGAAGAAGATCCTGACATTGTCTACAAGGAATGGAAGATAGATCGCATTGTAGTTGATGGCATGGAAACCGATATTATGGATGAGAGGAGAAGAAGTATGGAGAACAGGATTGCCTATGATTCCATAGATTCCTGTCCTTTCATTCACCTGGTCAGCTCTATAAAGCAGCTTTAGATCCTTAGCACTTACCTGTCCTGGTGCAACTGCATTTCCAGAGCATGCGAAGGTAAGAATCGAACCTGCCTTCTTGTAGAGGATCCTTATAGGGATGCCCCAGTCCCCCATACCGATGATAATCTTCTCGACATCCTTAAGCTCCTCTGAAATCCTGAAAAGAGTCAGAAGGTCCTGGATGGTATGAGGCGTGACAGCTGCTTTAGCTATATCCCCACGCTCTGAGAGGCGATAGATTCTGGAGTAGATATCATCGGGGATACCTGAAAAATCATGGAAGGAACGTATGATCTTTACACCCTTCTCCCTTGCCTTCATCTCTACATCGTTCTTCTTGACATCTTCTTCGATATCAACATAGGCGAAGTCACCATCGAGAGCTGAAAGAAGAAGCTGTCTCCTGTCTCTCTCAGAAAGCTCACACCTGCCTCCATCTTCCTTTCTTCTTAAAGTGAGGATAAGAGGAACATCCGTCATTGAAGGAAATGATGCTGCCTTCTTCTGCTCTTCCGGCTCTAAGAGGTCAAGCCTCAGCTCAGCCAGATCGATGTACTCGCGGTTCTGCCTTATTTCATCAAGACAAGATGACAAAGTATTTCCAGATAGGGTTAGACAGATCAATTTCTTCTCCTTGAAGAACAGGGGGATTCCTGCTATGTTCCGATAATAGCCACAACGGGGCCATTTTAGCAAGGTATAGGGATATGAGAACACTTCAGGTACAGAGCGTTAATCTAGCTTTCGGAGAAAGGGAAATACTTAAAAACGTTGGTTTCACAATGGATGAGAGGACAAGAGCCGCACTTGCTGGTGCGAATGGTTCTGGAAAGTCCACGCTTCTGAAGGTGATTTCCGGCTCAATCTCCCCTGATAGTTCCTCTATCTCCATGACAAGAGGTGCCCGTGTTTCATACCTTCCCCAGTCTGATATAGTGCTTCCCGAAAAGAGCGTCTATGAAGCTGCAGAAGAGGGATACAGACGCTTTGATCCAATCATTGCTGAAATAAAGGAGCTCGAGGAAAGGACAAGTGAAGGCGGCAAAGAAGCGATGAACGCTGCAGAGCGGCTCTCTGAGTGTCATGAACTGCTTTCAGATTCTGGCTATTATGAAAGAAAACCGAGAATAGAATCGATTCTCTTCGGTCTTGGATTCACGAAAAAGGATCTGACAAGACAGGCAAGGGAGTTCTCTGGCGGTTATCAGATGAGGATTGCGCTTGCGAGGATTCTTCTTGAAGATCCTGATTTCCTATTCCTTGACGAGCCAACTAATTATCTGGATATCGAAGCAATGATCTGGCTGGAGGAGTATCTTAAAGCCTTTGATGGTGGCTTGATGGTTGTCTCCCATGATCAGGGCTTTCTTGATGATATGGTCACAGAGGTTTATGAGCTTTTCAATGGAAAGCTCACAAGGTATGCAGGAAACTACTCAGCATACCTTGTAAAGAGAGATGAGGAGATCAAGGAGATAGAGAAGGCTTATAAGAAGCAGCAGGAAGAGATCGAGAAGACAGAGGCTTTCATCGAGCGTTTCAGGTATAAGGCAACAAAAAGCCGTCAGGTCCAGTCCAGGATAAAAGCATTGGACAAGATGGAGATGATAGAAATCCCTGCACATCTCAGAAAGCTCTCATTCTCCTTCCCTCCAGCACCTCATTCCGGCAATGATGTCCTTGTCGTGGAGAAGCTTTCCAAGTCCTATGGGGATAACAGGATGTATTCAGACTTCTCATTCCTTGTGAAGAAGGGAGAGCGGCTTGCTATAACAGGGCGCAATGGTGCGGGAAAGTCAACACTTCTCAGAATGCTCGCCTCTGTCGATAACGACTACCAAGGCACGATAAGAGATGGAGCTGGCGTTAAGAAAGCTTATTTCGCTCAGGATACAGAGAATACACTCACTCCTAGCAACACAGTGCTAGAAGAAGCTGAAAGCCTTGCAGATACAAAAGATATTCCCAATATGAGGAATCTTCTCGGAGCTTTCCTCTTCTCTGATGATGATGTATTCAAGAAGGTGTCTGTACTGTCTGGAGGAGAGAAATCGAGGCTTGCACTTCTTAAGATCCTTCTTCATCCATCGAATCTGCTTCTCCTTGATGAGCCTACCAACCATCTCGATATCAACGCAAAGGATATGCTGGAGAGAGCTATAAAGGCATATGGGGGAACAGTCATATTCGTCAGCCATGACAGGCATTTCATAAAGAATCTGGCCACACGTATATTATATCTTTCTGAGGATGGTCCTGAGTTCTTCGATGGGGACTACAGCTACTTCGAATACAAGATTGCGGAGAAGGAAAAGAAGCTTGCTGAAGAAAGCCACACAAAAAAGAAGGAAAGCTCCCCTTCTCAAGAGAAGAAGGAAGTCTCAAGGGAGGAAGCCAACCAGAGAAGGAATAGACTGAAAAGCCTTGAAAGAACTGCAGAGAAGCTTCTTGGAGAGCTTGATTCCCTTACAGAGGAATTGAATAGATTGAATGAGAAAATCGCCCTTCCTGAAAACTACTCAGATGCTGCAAAGATTACCAAGCTTATGGCTGAAAAAGAGAAGCTGGAGAAAGAGATAGAGGAAAAGGAGAATGAGTGGATGAAGGCCACAGAGGAGGCTGAGGAATGCAGAGAATAGAAGAACCGGATGAACTTCAGCTGAGATTCAGCAAAGCCTTTCCTTCTGTAGTACTAGCCTCCTCCTCCCCGAACAGGAAAGCGCTTCTTGAAAAGGGCGGAACGAAGGTTGAGGTGTTCGTTCCTGAAGCTGATGAGACAAAGAGCGGAAAGACACCAGAAGAGGTTGTTACCAACATCGCTTCAAGAAAGATCGATGCTTATATCTCCTCCCCTGTTTTCTCGGAGAATAAAGTGGCTATAGCGGCAGATACCCTTGTGCTTATAAATAATCATCTTCTCGGAAAACCGAAGGATAAGGAGATGGCAAGGGATATCTTAAGAGAGCTCTCAGGAAATGAGCAGGTTGTAATCTCAGCATCTGGCTTGTACCTTCCAGGAAAGGGCAAAGTCCTCATAACAGACAAGGCTTCAGTTATCTTCAGAAAGCTTACGGAGAAGGAAATCGATGAGTATCTGGAGACTGGAGAATGGGAAGGCGCTGCAGGAGGCTATAGACTTCAGAAGACTGGATACACCCTCATCGACTGCATCAAGGGAGACTGGACAACAGTTGTCGGACTTCCTCTTGAGAGAATCCTCAAGGAATGTTCAGAAGATAACCGATAGTTCTAACTGAAAGCATTTTACTGAATTGCAATTCATTGAATTTAATTTCAGTAAAGCATCTACCGGCAATATCGTTCATAAACAGACATTACAAGCAAAAATGTTTGTAACAAAATTGTTTGTAACAAATTTGTTTGAAACAATTTTGCAACTAAAATTCAAATCAAAATATGAATTGAATATGTTTATTCACGTCATAATCTGACTTGAATAATACTACTTTCCTCGTCATACTTTTGCTATGAATACAAATCTGTATATCTGGCAGCAAGAGGATTGGCCTCATTTCACATGGAAACAGGAAGAGTTATTGCCATTGCTTTATGAAACAAGCACAGAGAAATCCTATTTCCTTGGCAGGATCTCCATGCTTGGCCTCCCTGAAAAAGAAGCCTCCTTTCTTAATACACTCGAAGAAGAAGTACTAGGAAGCAACTCTATTGAAGACATTAATCTTAAAAGAGATTCAGTACGTTCATCAATTCTTTCAAGACTTGGATATGCAAATGAAGGTATTCAGAATTCCGACAGATACACAGTTGGTGCTGTCAACATAATTATCGATGCTATAACAAACCGCAATATGCCATTAACAAAAGAAAGGCTGTTCGGATGGCATACAGAACTATTTCCAGAAGGAATAAGCGATGGAAGACGAATCTTAACTGGACGATGGAGACAGGGTGAAATGTATGTCGTTTCAGGACACATAGGAAAGGAAGTAATTCATTATGAGGCACCACCTGCCTCTGTTATTGACAATGAAATGGATGAATTCCTGAGATTCGTTAATGAAGAGAATGATATTAATCCATTAATCAAAGCTGCTGTCGCACATTTCTGGTTTGTGACAATTCATCCGTTTTCCGATGGCAATGGACGTATTGGAAGAACTATTTCTGAAATGCTTCTTGCCCGCTCTGATAACACTGATCATCGTTACTACAGCCTTTCCTCTGCGATTATGACGAACAGGCAGGAATATTATGATACTCTCGAATACTGCCAGAAAAGCACACTGGATATTACAAGATTCATTGTCTTCTTTCTGAAAACACTGAGAGACGCTGTCAGAAACGCAGAGAATGCAATTCAGGAAACAATAGCCAAGACAAAGTTCTGGGATGCTATACGCCCTATTCCGCTTAATGAAAGGCAGATCAAGCTTATCAACAAGCTATATGATGGATTTGAAGGAAAACTCACAACTGAAAAATGGGCGAAGATAGCAAAATGCTCCCACTCTACAGCTCTGCGAGACATAAACGAATTGATAGACAAAGGCATCCTGATAGCTAATGGGACAAAGAGCAAGAACATAAGCTACAAACTGAATTTCTAGTGGTTTTCTATTATTTACTATGATTTTCTATTATTTTCTGTACCATGTATCAAAAGAGAATACACAGAGTTAGGCGACAACACAATAAGGCGAATCTTGAGAAAACCCTCACTCCTTAACATGATTAAAAAACAGAGAACAGGCAAAGGTATGTGGTATTGTCCTAATCTCAAATGA
>CASDRY010000124.1 GCA_949283235.1 uncultured Spirochaetales bacterium
CATAATTCCTGCTGCCACGCATAACGAAGGAGAGTATATCTGTCTCTGCCTCTTTGTTCCATTGGGGAAAGCTGCTAAGATCCACGATATGAAAGCAATAAGGGTAAGCGCGGCTGTTATTCATAAAGATGGTAAGGTATATGCGACAAGAAGGGGTAAGGGAACTTATAAAGGTTTCTGGGAATTTCCTGGCGGAAAGCAGGAAGCAGGTGAGAGCGGCGAGGATGCTGCTGTCCGCGAGATAAAGGAAGAGCTTGGAGCTACAATTGCAATAGAGAAGTTTCTGTGCACTGTTGAGTATCAGTATCCTGAATTCTTCCTTACGATGGACTCCTATCTTGCAACAGTGACTGAGGGGCATCTGACTCTTTCGGAGCATACCGATGCGAAATGGCTTTCTATTGATGATCTCGATTCTTTAGAGTGGCTTCCTGCAGATATCGAGGTAGTGGAGGAAATCCGAAAGCATTTCTCAAGAGATCTGTAAGCTGCACTTTTACAAATTTGTCAAAGCCAGTTATACAAATTTGTTAAAGTCACTTTGACAAATTTTGATTTTAGCAAGAGAATAAGGTATGAAAAATGAGTATTACAAACCTAGGATTATTGATAATACGATAAAACTTAAGCTTCAGTTATCAAAGGCTGTTTGCGTTCAGGGGCCGAAAGCATGTGGAAAAACCTGGGCATCTGAACATCAGGCTGCAAGTGAGATAAAACTTGGAGATGCTGCTGATAATTTCGCAAATCGTAGGATTGTAATGATGGATAATTCCTTTGCCTTGAAAGGTGAGAAACCCCACCTGATTGATGAGTGGCAGGAAATACCTGAACTATGGGATGTTGTCCGATCAGAAGTTGATAAATCCCCAGAGAAGGGGCAATTCATCCTGACTGGTTCTTCCACTCCTGTAAAAAAAGGCATTATGCATTCTGGTACCGGTCGTATCTCTCTTCTTGATATGCGACCTATGTCGCTTTATGAATCAGAAGAGTCATCGGGTAAGATTTCATTGTCTTCTCTGTTCAAAGGAAATATCGGAGAAATCGTTTCAGTGGAAAATCCTGGAATTGAGAGACTTGCTTATTTTATCGTAAGAGGAGGCTGGCCTTCTGCTGTGGATTTGCCTTATAAACATGCCTCTTCCTTTGCCTCTGATTATGTTACAGGTATCCTTCAGGAAGATATTCCAAGAGTTGCAGAATCGGTCGATATTTCGAAGATGCAACGGTTTATGAAATCGTTAGCTAGGAATGAAAGCACAACGGTTTCAAAGAAAGTCCTTATGAGAGATATGAACGGAGAGATCAGTGATGCAACTATAAATTCATATACGCAGATACTCTCAAGATTGTTTCTTCTCTCTCCTCAGCTTCCTTTCAGTCCTTCTGTAAGATCTTCTTTGCGATTAAAGCAGATGGAGAAACGACATTTCACTGATCCTTCCATTGCTGCAGCTCTGCTTGGTCTGGAGCCTGATCATCTTATCAAAGATCTTCAGACCTTTGGTTTCCTGTTTGAAGCTTTAGTGGAAAGAGATCTTGCAATATATGCAGGAGCATCTGGCTGTCGTCTAATGTATTATCAGGACTATAAGAACAATGAGGTTGATGCGGTGATTGAAGCCCCTGATGGTTCATGGGGTTTCGTGGAAATCAAACTAGGATCTAGTGAAATCGATTATGCTGCAAAGACACTGCTCAAGACTGACAAGGCTCTGAAAGAGGCTACAGGTAAAAGCGCTTCTTTCCTTGCTGTCATTTGTGGCTTAACATCCTATGGATACTGCAGGGAAGATGGTGTGAATGTAATTCCTATTACAGCATTGGGGGTATAAGGCAGTAAAAGATGATAATACCCTATCTTGTTCTGATTTCTAGTGGAGAGAAATCAACTCATCATTGTTTTCCTGCACAAGATTGCTGGTAATATCATGAAGCCTTAACTGGTTTTGAGTAGTTTCAATTTACTCTGAAAAGGAATTTATGTAGTAGCACACTGTAAAATTCAATTAAAAGTGTAGTTTTAACTACATATTTACAGCATAAATGTCGTGCGATGTGATGATTCTATGGATATATCTGTACTGGAAAAACTAGAAGTCACAATGAAGCGTATTCGGAGTGTTAAATTATCTGCTCCGCTCAGACCAATGATAAGCGAGATGAATAATCTGCCGCGGCATACTATTTTGGTAGGACCAAGAGGGTGCGGGAAAGATTACTTTGCTTATGGCTGAAGCTGATCATGATTGTTCCAGAGTTTGCAGATAATAAGGAGAGGTTCAGCAAATCAAAGGTCTTGCTGTCAAATCCATCTCTTTACCATGTTCTCAGTGGTCGGGAGGGAAAGCTGAGAGAAGCTTTGACAGTTCTTGTTTTCAGAACATCTGGTTATGATATATTTGCAAGTCCCAAGGAAGAATCAGGGGATTATATAGTACCTTTCAATGGAAGGAACATTTCTATTGGGTGGCAAGAAGAAAAGCTTTAAACAAAGTGATTATGTGATCCGTGATAATATCGATTACCCAGCCTCTGGTGTGATTCCTCTTTGGGCAATCTCTATGATGTGGTGAA
>CASDRY010000125.1 GCA_949283235.1 uncultured Spirochaetales bacterium
AATGCCAAAGACACTGAAGGAATCAATCGTTTTCACCATTATCTGTGCCTGGATCATGGTTTACTTCATGACGCTCTATAATATTGTTATCGCAGAGGGAAACTTCACCAATTCGACATTCCTTATCGCTTTGAAGAGCATGTGGATCGATTATGTGATAATCGGGCTGTTCTCGTTTCTCGTCGCTTCACGAATTGCACCAAAGCTCGCGTTCCGCATCGCAAGGCCAGATGACAGACCGATTGTGATAATCTTCTGCGTTCAGATATTCATGATTATCCTGATGGTGGCATTTGCAAGCATTATAGGAGTTTACCATACATATGGCTTCACGAGGAACTTCATTCCTGATTACCTGACGACATATTGTAGGAATTTCATTATGGCGTTTCCTGTACAGATGGTGATAGCAGGTCCTGTAACAAGATTCCTTTTCAGACGCATTTTCAAGCAGGGCTGATTACGATTTTGTTTGACCTTTTTCCCAAAAAGAAGTAACAAGTGTGCTGACGGAGCATTGAATGATGCAGAGTGAAGTTATTGATGATATCCTCTCTGTAGAGGATCAGGCGGCGGCAATTATCACCGATGCTGAGAATAAGGCCAAGGAGATGGTCTCTCAGGCTCATGAGAAGGCTGCAAAGATTATCGCAGAGAAGGTAGATGCTGTGCGCGCTCAGGGTAAAGCTGATGTGGAGAGCGCAGAAGCTATTCTCCAGCAGCATCTTGCTGAGTATGAAGAGGAGAGGGAGAGAATCGAGAGCGCGGATAATTCCGTTGATCCTGGTGTTCTTGAAAGAGCTGCCTCACGCATAGTTGACCGAATCTGCAGAACGGAGTATTTCGGAGAGTAAATGAGCAAGGTTTCAGACTACGCCTTTGTGAATGCAAAGCTCAGAGCTCGCATTGGTATAATGCGCGACATGTCTCTATATGATGAGATGATAAAATCCCGTTCGCTGACAGAGGCTTTCGCTAAGCTTGATGGCACTCGTCATCAGGATCTTCTTGAGGTATACAGAAAGACAGGAGACCTTCAGCAGGTAGAGCTGCAGATGCTCGAGGATGAGATTGCCCTTTATCGTGAAGTCGAGGGGTATCTTCCTAATGCTCCTTCAGCATTTGTCTCTGTTCTTCTAGAGAAGATTGAAGTAGATAATGTGAAGAATGCTATAAGGCTCTGGTATTCCAATGTTGTGAGGCATCATGCAATCTCATACCGAGCTTCTTATATCTATAAGAAAGGTATTGTTCATAAAATCGATTATGATAAAGCAATAAACGCATCGACTTATCCTGAGCTTGTTTCAGCTTTCCATGGGACACCTTATGAGGAGGTGCTTTCTGGATTTTCGCTTGAATCAATCGCAAGCGAGGGTCTTTTCCCTCTTGAGATAGCATTAGATCATATGTGGTTTAAGCATCTCGGGGAGGGCATAAAGAAGCTTACAGGTCAGGACAGGAAGACTGCGGAGGCTATCTATACAGTTGATGTTGATTTGAAGAATATCCTGATGATTACCCGCTATAGCTATTCGTATCATCTTTCTCCGGCAGAGCTGAAGAAGGTCATGATTCCAATGGGTTATATAGCTCGTGAGGCGGAGAAAAGCGGAGCGCTTTCATCTGAAGATCCTATAGCAGTGCTTTCAGGAATCGTAAGGCATCACTATCCTCAGATTTCTGAGGAAATAGCCAGGATCAGGCGTACAGCTGACGATCTGACTACAGTCGAAGAGAACAATAGGGAGATTGTTCTTATAGAAGCTTATCTTGGAGAGAGAAGGAAGAAGGAGTATAAGAAGATACTGATGGGGGATCCTTTCAGTATCGGTGTTGTGCTGGCATACTTCTTCCTATGCCTGCAGGAAGATGGAAATCTCCGTGCGATTCTCTCTGGTAAGTATTATGGCCAGAGCGAAGCGAAGATAAGGGAGGGGTTAGGATTATGAGCATGTTCACTCGGAAGATGAGGATGCTGACAGCTGTTGTGATGGAGAGCGACAAGGACAATGTCGTTAAGGCTCTTCTCGAGAAAGGGGTTATGGAGTTCGTTCATATAGGATCCCTTCCTGCTGAGAAGATGGCAAAGCTCTCCGAGCATTCCTCAGCGGTGCCTAAAGCTACTCTTACAGATATGAGAGTGAGAATCGAAAGCCTTCTCAAGGAGGGTGGAATAAAGCTTCCGGAGCTGGATAGCAGCTCTCTTGATAAGCTTCCTCCTCTCGATATGGAAACATACAGAAGAACCCTTGATAAGCTTTCATTGTCACTTCAGAGCGTGAGGGACAGCCAGAAGAATATAAATCAGGATATAAATGCTATAGATGAGATAATCCGCTACGCCTCAGAGAAGAAGAATGATTATCTTGATCTGAGGGTTGGAGTGAATACCCATGGAACATCTGAAGACCTTCTGCAGCGTCTTAAGCAGATAGGAGGAGTGTTCCTTTTCTCATCAAAGCCCTATATTTCCCTGACCTTGCGTCGTGACTCAGCTCGTGTCACAGATGTTATGGATAAGTTCGGCTGGACTGAATCTACAGATAGCGATGCGCAGAAGAGCGCTCTTGCTGAAGCGATAGGCGAGGCAAAGGCTGAAACGGAGTCCTACAAAATCGAACTCGATAAGCTTTCAAAGGATGTGCGTGAGAGAGTCAGGAAAGCCTCTTCAGAGCTTATAGCTATATGGACGAATGTCAGGGTACATGAGCTTTGCGAGCATGTTGAATCATATTTCTCATATACAAGGAATACCTCGCTCTTCTCTGGCTGGGTTCCTGCAGAGTATTCGGATGATATAACGGCACTGCTTACTTCTGTGACAGCGGGGCGCTGCATTATCGAATGGACAGATGCGGACGAGATGCCACGAGAGGAAGTTCCTGTGGAGATGACGAGTCCGAAGCTTCTTAAGCCTTTCGAGAGAATGGTCAATAATTACAGCACACCAGAGTATGGGTCTATTAACCCTACACCATTTACCGCAATTGCTTATCTTGCAATGTTCGCTCTGATGTTCGCTGATGTAGGGCAGGGCTTCATTCTTCTTCTCGTCGGTCTTCTAGGATCCTGGATCTATAAGAAGAATCCTACAAAGAAGGATGGTATAATCTCCCGCTATCTCTGCTCGCTCCTTATCTATCTGGGACCTGCTTCCATGATAGGAGGACTTCTCTTCGGGTCGTGTTTCGGATTCGAGGTTCCAGCTCTCTGGTTCCCATTTGACAGGGTTGTTGAAGGTGAGCCTGTGCAGGGGCTTATCCAGAGTATCTACGACATACTTGGAATAACGATAAAGTTCGGTATTGTCATTATCTATCTTGGCCTTATCCTGAACTGGATCAACCTTGTGAGAAAGAAGAGGATCTTTGAGCTTGTCTTCGATAAGTACGGAGTGATCGGTGGTCTTTTATATGGACTTGGAATCTGGTTTGCATGGGGTTATGTGGCATCTGGCTACAAGTCATTCCCCTCATCTCCATTCTTCGCTCCGCTTCTTATAGCTTGTCTTGCCGCGTTCATTATAAAGGGACCAATCGGGGCTGTGATAAACGCAAAACACGGCAAAAAGGAAGGAATAGGAAGAATTGTAATCGATACGATTATGGATTTTATCGTTGAGGTACTTGAAATCTTCTCAGGACTTCTTTCAAATACTCTTTCGTTCATGAGAGTCGCGGGACTCGGAATAGCGCATGCTTCCTTGATGTCTGCTTTCTATCAGATAGCTGAAATGCCTGGAAACATCGTTGTTCAGGTCCTGATAATGATATTCGGGAATGTATTGGTTATCGTACTGGAAGGACTTTCGGCTGGTATCCAGTCGCTGCGTCTCAACTATTACGAGTTCTTTACAAAGTATTTTACCGGCCATGGTATGGCTTTTGAGCCAGTTGGACTTAAAAGCAGGACCACAGTCGATTGAAATTAAGGGAGGGTCATAATATGACCGCATACGCATTCAGAAGCAAGGTTCGTCTTTCGCTTGTTCTCATGGTGGCAGTTCTTGTTGCTACAGCATTCGTCTTCACTCCATCTCTCGCTGCAGCTGCAGAAGAGACAGAAGCTGTTGACTACAACCTTGCATGGGTTTGTATCGCAGCTGCACTTGCATTCGGTTTCGGTGCATTTGGGGCTGGCATGGCAATCTCTCATGTAGGTTCTGCTGCAATGGGTGCTATCTCTGAGAAGCCTGAGATTGCTACAAATGCTCTTATCTTCATTGCTCTTGCAGAAGGTCTTGTAGTTTTCGGATTCATCACAGCTTTGATGATCCTGGGAAAGATATAAGATGGAATACTTCGTTATCGGGGACGAGGATACAGTCCTCGGCTTCTCCCTTGTAGGTGTTTCCGGTATTGCCTGCACATCCGAAGAGGAGGTGAAGGCCGCTTGGAACAAAGCGACAGAGGACAAGGAGCATGGGGTTATCATAATCACCGATGAATGTGCCGCATTCATCAGGGAGACTGTTGATAGATATCTTTTTACCATGAGTTTCCCTCTTGTCGTTGAAATCCCTTCGAGAAACAGCAAGGGTAGTACCGATCTGAGGGAGCTCGTTAACGAAGCTATAGGAGTTTCGATATGAAGGCAGAGGATAATCCACTTATCAGAGGCATTCTCGATGAGGCTCGCTCTAAAGCTGATGAGATAACCAAAGCGGCAGAAAAGGAAGCTGAGGCTATTGTCAAGGAAGCTGAAGAGAGGGGAGATAGGGAAGCTGAGATGGAGAAGCGCAGCTACTCTGTGCGTCTTAGCCAGATTCAGGCCAGAGAGGAGAGCGCTAGGCGCAGCATCGACAGACTTGCAGAGCTTAAAGGTCTTGATGCCGCTTATAACGAAGTAATGGATGAGGTTTCCCTGAGGCTTAAGAAGAAGCTTGAGGATCCATCATTCTCATCTGTTCTGGTAGAGTGGATTGCAGAAGCCGCAATCGGACTTGATAGGAAGGAAGCTAAGGTTTCCTTCTCTGAGAAGACTCCGGTTACTGATCAGATGCTCTGCGAGGCAGAGAAGCTTGTAAAAAAAGAAACCGGCGCTACTGTTACTCTCACATTGGACACAGAGCGCCTTTCCGGGGAGGGAGTGGTGCTGTCCAGCTTGGATGGCAAAGTCTCTTACAACAACCAGCTTGATGTCAGGATGCGACGCTATTCAAGGGATATCAGGCGGATAGTTCAGGAAGAAAATGCAAGGCAGAATAGTAGGTAAGGTAAAACGTGTAAATGGACCAGTTCTGATAGCTTCCGGAATCACGGATGCCCAGATGATGGAGCTTGTCCATGTAAGCGATCTCGGTATAGTCGGGGAGATTGTAAAACTCCGTGAAGGAGAGGCAACGATCCAGGTATATGAGGATGCGACAGGTATCAAGCCTGGCGATAACATCTATGGATCCGGAATGAGCCTTTCTGCGGAGCTCGCACCAGGTCTTATCGGGAATATATACGATGGAATCCAGCGTCCTCTCGAGGAGCTAAGAAAGCTTTCAGGGGATTTCATAGGCAAAGGTATAGCAGCTACAGCTGTAGATCATGAGAAGCTATGGCATTTCGTACCTGCTGTAAAAGTTGGCGATACAGTTCATAAGGGTTCGATTATAGGAACAGTCCAGGAGACTGAAAGAGTCGAGCACAGGGTAATGATTCCTCCTACTGTGGAGGGAGAGCTGAAGGTTGTGAACATGGTTGCTGAAGGCGACTACAAAGTTACCGATCAGCTTGCGCTTGTTACATCTGATAAAGGCAAGACAACTCCTGTCACGATGCTGCAGTACTGGCCTATACGTGTTCCTCGTCCGATTGCGGATCATGCGGATCTGAGCGTGCCTCTTGTAACAGGACTGAGGGTCATTGATACGCTCTTCCCGCTTTCCAAGGGTGGTACAGTTGCTATCCCAGGAGGCTTCGGAACTGGAAAGACAATGACCCAGCATTCAATCGCGCAGTGGTGCGATGCTGATATCATCGTATATATAGGCTGTGGTGAGAGAGGAAACGAGATGACGGATGTTCTCCGTGAGTTCCCTCATCTTACAGATCCGCGTACAGGCTTATCCCTGATGGAGAGAACGATCCTCATTGCAAATACATCCAATATGCCTGTATCTGCTAGAGAGGCTTCTATCTATACAGGTATTACGATGGCTGAGTATTACCGTGATATGGGTTACAACGTAGCTATCATGGCTGATTCCACATCCCGCTGGGCAGAGGCGCTCAGGGAGCTTTCAGGCCGTATGGAGGAGATGCCTGCAGAGGAAGGATTCCCTGCATATCTTCCTACACGTATCGCTCAGTTCTATGAGAGAGCAGGGCATATGAAGACGCTTGGAGGAGGTGAAGGATCTGTTTCGGTTATCGGGGCTGTTTCCCCGCCTGGTGGAGATTTCTCAGAGCCTGTCACATCACACACAAAGCGATTTGTCCGTGCTTTCTGGGGTCTTGATAGATCTCTTGCCTCCGCTCGTCACTATCCAGCTATTTCATGGCTTGATAGCTACTCGGAGTATACAGATGAGGTTAAGGACTGGTGGAATGGACAGAGCCAGGATAAGTGGTATACGAACAGGCAGAAGATCATGGAGCTTCTGCAGAAGGAAGTAAGGCTGCAGCAGATAGTCAAGCTTGTAGGTCCTGATGCCCTTCCTGATTCCCAGAACTTCATACTTGAAGTCTGCTCGCTTTTTAAGACAGCTTTCCTCCAGCAGAATGCTTTCGATGAGATAGACCGCTACTGCTCGATAGAGAAGCAGACCAAGATGCTGGATATCATATTGAGGTATTATGATCTTGGAACTGAAGCTATTCAGAAGGGAGTACCTCTTGTGAAGATAAGGCGTATGCAGGTTGTTCAGGATATTACTAAGATGAGGTTCAGTGTCTCCAACGAGCATACAGAGGATATCGATAAGCTGGAGCTGAAGCTTGAGCGCTCGATGATGCAGCTAGGGAGTTTATATGATGAGTGATTCGCTTCTGAAAGAAACAGATAAGACCCTTCTTTCCGGACGTGAATATGCGGGTGCATCCAGAATCGATGGTCCGCTTGTATATATGAGAAACACGCATCCGGTAGGATACAATGAGCTTGTTGAAATAATTGCTCCAGATGGAACTGTGCGCTCAGGCCAGGTTCTTGATACCTCCGATGATGCAGTCTGTGTGCAGTGCTTTGAGGGAACTGATGGGCTTAACCTGCCAGACACGAAGATGCACTTTCTGGGAGAGCCTCTGACGCTTGGTGTTTCCGAGAAGATGCTTGGCCGTGTCATGAATGGCCTCGGAAAGAGCCGTGATGGAGCCGCTGTTCCCGCATCTGAAGATGAGAGGGATGTCAATGGCGTTCCGATGAATCCGACAGCTAGAGAGTATCCTAGGGATTTCATCCAGACTGGTATTTCAGTTATAGATGGGATGATGACTCTCATCCAGGGGCAGAAGCTTCCTATCTTCTCCGGTAATGGTATGGAGCATAACCAGCTTGCTGCTCAGATTGTACGCCAGGCTAAGGTCAGGGGAGGAAAAAGCGAGTTCGCTATCGTATTTGCAGCAATGGGTGTAAAGTACGATGTCGCGAAGTACTTCATCGACTCTTTCGAGGAGACTGGTGTTCTCGATAACGTTGCCATGTTCCTCTCTCTTGCAGATGATCCATCTCTGGAGAGGACGATTACGCCTCGTACAGCTCTGACCCTTGCCGAGCATCTTGCTTTCGATAAGGGTAAGCAGGTTCTGGTCATCATGACTGATATGACGAACTACTGTGAGTCGCTTAGAGAGATTTCAACCCAGCGTGGTGAGATTCCTTCGAGAAAGGGATACCCAGGCTATCTGTATTCCAATCTCGCTGAGATCTATGAGAGATCTGGAAAGATACAGGGGAAGACGGGGTCAATCACTCAGCTTCCGATTCTGACGATGCCGAATGATGATATAAGCCACCCGATTCCTGACCTCACTGGATATATCACAGAAGGTCAGATTGTATTCGATCGTGATATGCATGGTCGTGGTATCTATCCTCCTATCAACTGTCTTTCATCTCTTTCGAGACTCATGAAGGATGGTATCGGAGAGGGAATGACTCGCGCAGATCATCCGCATCTGTCTAACCAGCTTTTTGCTTCATACTCCCATGTTCAGGAAGTAAGGAACCTTGCTTCGGTTATCGGAGAGGAGGAGCTAACTGAGCTTGATCATAAATACATGGAGTTCGGTGATTTCTTCGAGAAGAAGTTCGTTGGACAGCGATTCGATGAGGACAGATCTATCGAGGAGACTCTTGATCTTGGCTGGCAGGCGCTTTCAATTCTTCCTGCTGAAGAGCTTCAGAGGCTTACAGATGAGGAAATCGAGGAGCATTACAAGGGCTGATGAATACTAACATAGCACCTACGAGAAGCAATCTGATGAGAATCAAGGATGAGCTTGCTTTTTCCAAGACAGGCTATGATCTTCTTGACCAGAAGAGGTCGATTCTTGTCTCTGAGCTTCTCACCCTCGTCGATCAGGCTGTGGATTACCAGAATCGTGTTGAGAAGGCGCTTAAGGACGCATCCGATGCGCTGGAAGAGGCTATCATGCATATGGGGCGCTTGAAGGTTGCGAATCTTGCTGGCGCTGTAAGTATCACATCATCCATATCCCTTTCTACCAGGAAGGTCATGGGTGTGGAGCTTCCGAAGGTGAGTACGGAGTTCGCAGGCAGCGGTCCGTTCTTCTCCCCGGAGGGTACGAGCATGCTTGCTGAAGTCGCGGTAAACAGATACCGCGATGCGCTTTCCCTGATGGGACAGATGTCAGAGCTCAAGGTTTCCATAATGCGTCTCGCTCGCGAAGTCAGAAAGACCATAAGGAAGGTTAATTCCCTCGAGAAGCTTGTAATTCCAGATAGGGAAGCTACAGTTCGTTACCTTGCTGGAAGAATCGAGGAGGCTGAGAGGGAGTCGATGATACAGATGAAGACTGTCAAAAACAGAATGGAAAGGGAGGGTAGAGGATAATGGATGCACCTTATAAGCGTATTCTTGTCTATCTTGATGGAAGCGAAGGTTCTATGACTGCAGCTATGTACGCGATTCTGCTCGCAGCCTCGAGCAAGGCAAGTCTTCATGCAGTATATGTTGTAAACACCAAGGCACTTGGGGATCTTGTCAGGTCAAGGATCCTTGTTGATCAGGAGAAGTCTGAGTTTCTTGCGGATCTACAGAAGGATGCTTCAAGGCATATCAGGCACACAGAGCGTCTTGCTGCTTCCAAGGATGTTGCTATTACCACAGCTTCTATAGAAGGTTCTCCTCATAAGGAGATAATTTCCTACATAAAGAATAATGATATCGATCTTCTTGTGCTCGGTTCTGTGAATGCGATCCGTTCCAGACGTGATGAGCTTACAAGCGAGAATGATAGGATGCTCCGTACATCCCCATGTCCTGTGGTTGTTGTCCGCGATGCCGATGATGATATCTGGCAGCAGTTCGAGGAGGTTTAAATGGCATTTCTTGAAGCTATTGATAAAGATCTGATTAAAGTACCTATGACAGCAAGAAACGGAAAAGAGGCTGTTGAGGAGCTTGTCTCGCTCTATGCTGCAAAGCATGGCCTTCTCCCTGCAGATACAGAGGATATCATCACCCATGTTCTTGATAGGGAGAAGCTTGGTTCGACTGCAATGGAGAATGGCATAGCGATTCCTCATGCGAAAATCGAGGGGCTGAAAAGTGCTTCAGTTGTTATAGGAGTATCCCGCCTTCCGATAGATTTCGGAGGCGCTAAGCCTAGTTCGATATTCTTTCTGGTACTTGCTCCTCAGGAGAATCCGGCAGAGCATATCCAGATTCTTTCTTCGATTGCGAAGGTCTGCTCTTCCGATCTTTTTGTGAGGATGCTTTCCTCCTCAAAGACAAAGGAAGACGTGTATCAGTTATTCTTCGACTGAAAAACACAGTCATCTTCCTCCTCTGATGGTACAATCAAAGGAGGAGGCGGAGATGGAGATTACATTCTTTGGTGCTGCGCGCACAGTTACAGGTTCCTCTTTCCTTTTAGAGCATGACGGATTTTCCGTTCTTGTCGATCTTGGACTTCCCCAGGGAAGTGATGAGAAGAAGATGGGAGAGGACCTTCCTTTTTCTCCTGCAGCTGTCGATGCTGTGATACTTACCCATGCGCATATCGATCATTCAGGAAGGCTGCCCCTTCTTGCTAAACTCGGGTATAGCGGCCCGATTTATTCCACTGCAGCAACTTTATCTCTTTCCTCGATAATGCTTGAGGATTCTGCTCATATACAGGAAAGCGAGGCAGAGTGGAAGACCAGAAAGCGAAAAAGGCATGGAGAGGATGCGGTAGAACCTCTTTATACAGGTGAAGATGCAGCTCGTGCCCTGGAGCTTTTCCATGCTGTTGAATATGGGGAGAGAGTTGAGCTTTCTCCTTCGATGTGGTTTGAGATGAAGGATGCGGGGCATCTTCTTGGCTCCGCGACTATACGAATACATTGCCTTACAGATGGGGGAGAGAAAAGCATTGTCTTTTCTGGGGATATCGGGAATATAGACCAGCCAATAATCAAGGATCCTGATTATTTCCATGAAGCGGATTTCGTTGTTATGGAATCCACATATGGGGATAGGCTGCATAACCAGGTTGATAGAGATGAATGTGATATCCTTCTTGAGCGTGCAAAGAAGCTTGCCGCAATCACTGATGATGCTTTCAAACGAGGCGGAAACCTCATCATTCCATCATTTGCAGTCGGTAGAACGCAGGAGATACTTTATCTTTTCAGAATCATCATGGATAAGAAGCTTCTGCCATATGAGATTCCTGTTTTTGTTGATAGCCCTCTTTCCGTGAAGGCTACCAGGATTTTCTCCTCTTGCCTCAGGGAAGATTACTTCGATGATGAGGCTCGCAAGATGATAGAGCGCGGTATAAATCCGATTCTTTTCCCA
Source organism: uncultured Spirochaetales bacterium (assembly GCA_949283235.1). Classification (GTDB taxonomy): domain Bacteria; phylum Spirochaetota; class Spirochaetia; order Sphaerochaetales; family Sphaerochaetaceae; genus Ornithospirochaeta. The sequence continues at coordinate 10,964 of CASDRY010000125.1, forward strand.
TCTCTAGTGACTATCACAGATGTTGAGGATTCCAAAGCACTGAACAGCAGGAAAGAAAGCGCGGTCATCATATCATCATCGGGAATGTGTGAAGCAGGGCGTATAAGGCACCATCTCAAGCATAATCTTTGGAGGTCTGATTCAACTGTTCTATTTGTTGGTTATCAGGCGGAAGGAACATTGGGTAGGTCTCTTGTTGATGGTACAGATCATGTTACTCTTTTCGGTGAGCAGATTGCAGTGAACGCGAAGATCGAGGTCCTTGAGGGTACTTCGGGACATGCTGATCAGAAAGGGCTTGTGAAATGGATAGGAGAATTCAAGAAGAAGCCTGAGGCTGTTTTCGTTGTTCATGGTGAGGATAATGTCTCCCAGTATTTTGCTTCTAAGCTGAAGAATGAGTTTTCTTATCATGCATATGCTCCTAAGCTTTATGAGCGTTTTGACCTCCTTGCTGATGAAATCCCACTTCAGAGTGATACCGCTCTCAAGGAAAAGACCGCTTCAGATATTCGTTCATCCTTCAGGATTCTTGAAGATAGCAGGGAAAAGCTTGAGGAGGTTGTCTCAAGAATGGAGAGAGCCGCTTCTGGTATTGATCTTACGAATGAAAAGAAGGCAAAGAAGCTTTCAGATGCTATCAGAAGGTTATCAAGTGATGTGGATTTCCTTGTTTCAAAATGGAATGGAGATTCAAGATAAAAAATTTTCGTCAAATATTTGCTTTGGCATAAAGGAGATATCAGAAAGGGAGAAAAATTTTTGGGAAAAAAGCTGTGAAAGGGGTTTACAAGGTGAGGGGAAATGTGCAGAATACAGCCTCGGTGCTTGAGGCACTGAGAAAGCTTGACAGTC
>CASDRY010000126.1 GCA_949283235.1 uncultured Spirochaetales bacterium
CTCCTATCGGGGAGTTCTCGGAACCATTCGGGAAGAAGCAGGTTGGCTCTTCTGCAATGCCATTCAAACGCAATCCTATCAATTCGGAGAAGATCTGCTCACTATCAAGAATAGTCGAGAGCCAGTATCAGGCAGCCTGGATGAATGCCTCCTCCTCAATTCTGGAAAGAACTCTCGATGATAGCGCAAACAGAAGGATATTCATTCCAGAGGCATTCATAGCAATGGATGAAATGCTGCTAACTGAGCTGAAAGTCGTAAAAGGCATGAACATTCACAGTACAGCTACCGAACGGCTGATGTCTGATTACGGCATCTTCGCGGCAACGGAAAGACTTCTGATGGAACTTGGCAGGAAAGGCGCTGACAGGCAGGAGATGCATGAGGTTATAAGAGAAGAATCCCTTGCAGCCTGGCAGAGTGTGCAGGAAGGCAAAGGAAATCCTCTGAAAAACAACCTCATGAAGGATGAGAGAATAAGGGAGTATCTCTCAGAATCCGAAATAGCTTCCCTTCTTGATGCTCATGATTACACAGGAGATGCAGTACTCCGCACAGAGATGGTCATAAAAGAAGCGAGAGAGTGCCTCAGACAATAAGGAGGCCTGCCCTGAACAAGGCAAAGTAGAGTGCTGTCCTGATATACCGTACAGTTGTTGCAGGAATAACTTTTCTCGCATCCATCTTCAACGCTCCAGCAAGTACGCAGATTGTTGAGAATGGAAGCGGGAAGAGGCCCGCAAGCAAAACAAATGCAATTCCATACTTCCTTATATACGCACCCCATTTAGCTTCAGCTTTATCTGTGTATTTTCTTATCAAGGAAATCTTATGAAGCAGAAGCCCTATTGCATATGATGTGATACCGCCCAATGCGGAAGCTGTTCCGATAACCGGAATGACAACCCATGGGCTCATGGAAGCAACTATAGGAAATACAAAATCCGGAGAAAGAGGAAGAATCAGAGTATCGACGACATAGACATAAAGGAAGATTCCGGTAAGTCCGAAATTCTCATCAAACCAATCAACAGCAAGGGAATAATTCTCTCCACCGATAAGCTTCAGAACAATAAAGAAGCCAATGAAGATAAGGATAATCGGTACAGTTCCGATCAATGCAATTTTCTTCCAATTAAGATGGGCTTCCTTATGCTCCTCCTGTTTATTCTCATCCTCCGTATCAATCTTATGCGCCATTTCTCCCATTCAGCAGACTCCTAATATTATCAAGGACAACGTCGGCCTCCCCCTCGACCGATCCCCTGTATAACTTTCCCCTTCCGCCACCTCTAAGCTGAAGCTTTTCCTTCAGGATATCAAAGCAATCCTTCGTTCCATGAAACATGAAACGTCCATCTCCGTCAACAATGAAGGCTGTCCTTTCATCAGATTCATCAAAAGCATCCTCAAAAGATGCAGAATCTACATCTGAACGGAAAATAATCGGCACTTCTGTTCCATGAACTCTTATCTCCAGCTGTGCTATCTTTTTCCTGGACAGCTTAAGTTCACGCCTCAGCTCCGACTCATCCTCCTTGAGCTTTTTCAATGCAGGAATTATCATCTCTGGCTCTGCAGAGAGAAGAGACGAGACGGAATCAACGATTGCTTTATTCTCCCTTCTGTATGACACAGAGAGTGTACCACATTTCCAGATTGTCCTGACATGCCCTCTTATTTTTTCAGCACCGCAGTACTGTATCTCCCCTATCTCCCCAGTAGATTTGAGATGAACACCGCCGCAAGCTACCGCATCAAGACTCTCAATAAAGACAACCTTAACTCTTCCTGAGACTTTTATCGAACGTCTCATTCCAAGCGCTTCAGCCTCTTCATGGGACATCTCACATTGCTTTATTTCATGGTTTTCCCTTATAGCGGCATTAGCTTCATTCTCAACAGCAAGAAGAACTTCTTCATCTATCTCTCCATGGTCTGTCTCGATAGTGAAGAACCTCTCTCCCTGATGAACAGCAACAGTACCGATTCCGTGCTTGAATAGAATTGATGAAACAAGATGCTGAGCACTGTGCTCAGTCATGTAGAAAACCCTATGAGTCCAATCAAGGTGGAGCATTCCAACGTGGCCTATTTCAGGTTTATCTCCCTCTATTATGTGAAGGGAATTTCCTTCTTCGTCCTTAACTGTATCTATGATCTTATAGTTATCGAAAGTACCTCTATCCCCTGGCTGACCACCACCTTCAGGGTAGAATATTGTTCTATCAAGGATGATTCCATTCTCTTTGACAGCAACAACCTTAGCTTCTGCTTCCCTGAGATAACCATCTATATAGTAAAGCTTATCTTCCACGTTTCTCTTCTCCTACCATTCTTGCAACAGGAAGCTTCCATTTGAAATGATATCCAAGCATTCTAATTCCCATTGTGAAGATAGCTGTCGAAAACATCAGCACATCCCCTGAGGCTCCCAGCTTAACAAGCAAGATAAAGAGGAAACCACCAAGGATTGACGCAGAGGCATAGAAATCTGAAGTGAATACCATTGGTATTTCATGGCAGAAGACATCCCTTAGGACACCACCGCCTACTGCACCAAACACTCCACTTGCGATTACACCGACAGGTCCCAGGCCAAGTGCCATTGCCTTAACACAGCCTATAGCTGTGAATACACCAAGCCCTATCGCATCCAGATACTGAATGATAGCCCACCTTCCGACTGTTTTGGGGCTGAGAATGAATATGAGGATACCCATCAGGATGCATACGAGTATATATGCATTGTCATTGAATACTGCAATCGGGAAGATTCCCAGGATGGTATCCCTGACCATTCCTCCGCCACAGCCTACTGTGATGGCGAAAACGATAACGCCAAGGAAATCAAGTCTGTTCCTGACGCCTTTCACAGCCCCTGTTATTGCAAAGATGGCTGTACCGAAAATATCAAAAGCATAGACAATTGTGCTGTCCATAACACCGAGTAGCCTACATAATTCATCACTCTCCGTCCACTAGGCTATAGCCACCCTACACTGCTTTGACTATATTCATGGTATGGGAAAAATCAAAAGCGCATGGGAAATAGCCCTTGAACGTACAGAGGGCATCCAGATGGATAAGGATAAAATAAAGTACAAAGCTGATGTGGACAGTGCTCGACGTGCAGCAGGTCGCTTTGTATCTGACGATGAACCTATCAATGAGAAGGAGCTTAGAGACAGCCTTTCATCACTCGACAGGAAAGCTGTGAAAGAAGCACTTATAGTTACAGCGGAAGCAAATCTCTCACTTCCTCAATCAGAAGATAGTGACAATACAAGGCTGGAAAAGGCAAAGACTCTCATAGCCATAGCAACAGATAACAATCCAGAAGCAATTGGGTTATCAGAAGAGCTTGAGGCATTTCTGAAGCAGTATCCATTTCATAGAAAAGACCTCTTAGAGAAGATGAAAGCCCAGTACAAACCGATTCTTGATGAGAAATCAGAGAAGCTGTCAAAGCAGTATGGAACTGAAGTGCATCTCTCCTATGAGAACGACAAAGAATTCATGGAAGCTGCTAGACAGAATCTGGAAAGACTTGAAGCTCAGTATCAGGCAACGCTGACAAACGCAAAGAAGCAGCTTGCCTCAATTGCTGGTATTCAATAATTTTTTTGTTGACAGCTCAGAAAACCAATGTTAGCGTATAGCTGTAAGGCAGGAAGGTAACTCCTGCATGGAAAAAGTCTTAGTAGCACCCTGAAGCTGCTAAGGAGCCACAGGAGAGTGGCAAAAAGCTGGAAGAAAGATCCAGTGGGGAAAAGCTCTAAGATACCCCCGAAAATGTATCTGGGCAGTCGTGGAGACGACTTAAAAGATACGTCAGCCCCAATTGGAAAATCAGAAATCCGGGGCATGAAAAGACTGTTCGAGAGGACGAACAGTCTTTTATTTTTGTCCCAAAA
>CASDRY010000127.1 GCA_949283235.1 uncultured Spirochaetales bacterium
CTCGTCTCCTTTAGATAGATCAAGTCTCTCTTGTTTATTCCGCTCTCGTTGTCCGTTCTGCAAAGAATCATGCTCAGAGAATGTGAAGTATGTCCCTCTCTCAGATACCCATTTCGTGAGGTGTGTGTTATGAGCGTTCTTTCCTGTCACGATGTATCGAAGGTCTTTGCGGACAATGGCTTTGAGGCTCTCCGGAGTATTTCAATTAAGATTGATAAAGGTGAGTCTGTCGGAATTGTGGGTGAGTCCGGCAGTGGTAAAAGCACTCTCGGAAGCATAATTGGTGGATTGGATTCTCCAACAAGCGGGACAGTTTTCTATCATGATGCTGACATTTCACTGTTGAAAGGATGTGCGCGAAAAGCTTTCAGACGTTCTGTTCAGTACATCTTCCAGGATCCAAAAGGAGCGATGAATCCGTACTTTACATTGCGTCGTGTGCTTATTGAACCTTTGAAAATAAACTTCCCGGAAAAAAGCAGTAAAGTGATGGAGAAGATGGCTCTTGAGATGATTGAGAATGTAGGGCTTCCTTCATCAATGCTGGATCTGCATCCATATGAGGTATCTGGAGGAGAAGCGCAGCGTATAGCGATAGCAAGAGCACTCCTTCTTAATCCTGAAATTATAATTGCTGATGAGTGCGTATCTGCGCTCGATCTTTCAATTCAGGCAGAGGTTATCAATCTGCTGAGGCATGTAAGGAAGTCTACAGGAGCATCATTCCTGTTTATTTCCCATGATCTGGATCTTGTACGTTATTTCTGTGACAGGGTTTATGTCATGCTCCATGGTCGCATTGTTGAGTGTCTGGATTGCAGCAGAATGGAAGAAGATGCGAAGAGCGAATATACTAGGATTCTACTGCGGGACGCATATGGCGAGTATTAAGCTGACAGTAATAGGAGAGAGTGGTGGAGCACCTCTTCCAGGAGGCGCAACAAGCTGCTATCTTGTCGAGGCTGATGGATATAGGCTCCTTCTTGATATCGGATCTGGAGCGCTGTCATTGCTGGGGACAGCTTGTCCGTTTGATTCAATTGATGATGTAATAATCTCTCATTTTCATAGTGATCACACAGCGGATGCAGGAGTAGCTGTTTATTCAAGGCTTATTTCGATGCAGCTTGGACGCGCTGTTAATCCGCTTTGTTTCCATGCATTGGAGAGTAGGGAACTTGAGAATCCTCCATATTCTCGTGTGAAGGTTGTAACAGATGGAGATGAGGAGAGAATCGGACCATTTACAGTTAGCTATATGAAGACAAAGCATCCTGCGTCATGCCTTGCTGTGAAGCTTTCCTATGAGGGAAAGAGCGTTGTATATACAGCAGATGGTTCCCTTACAGATGAACTTGCCTCATTCTCATCTTCTGCTTCTCTCCTGATTGCAGAGTGTTCCTTCTATCCTGGAATGAAAAGAGAGGAAGCGGGTCACATGGATGCTGATGATGTTGTGAAACTGGCAGAAACGGCTAAGCCTGGAAAGCTGGTTGTTACACATCTTCCTATCTATGGAGACAGGGAGAATATCCTTTCCTATATAAAAGCACATTGGAAAGGAGATGTTGTTCTTGCATCTCCTTTCCTGAAGATTGAAGTGTGAACTACTGCTATAATCTTTCCATGAGCGTGAAAGAAATATGGTTCGGAAATTTCTATGAACCTGCATATTCTGATAAGAAATATATTGAAAGAACACTTGGATTATTGAAGGATGTGGGGTTCAATTCCGTACTCCTTGACTCGAAAGCCTGGGAGGATTTTGCGCTTCGCTTCAGGAATGGGGAGAGAAGCCAGTACATAGAAGCTCAGGAATACATGATGGAAACTGCAGAGAAACTTGGAATGGAATACTCGTTCCTCGCTCTCTATCTCTGTGGTGACAATCTCTATCCTGATATAAGAACAAGCCCTCCGATTCTCGGATCTGCTGTTGTTGATAAATCTGGCGGCAAGAAGCAGTGGTACAGGTATTGGGCAGAGGAGGCCAGAGCTTCTATGGAGTGTCATGTCCATGGTCTTCTCTCTGTTTATAAAGGTGCTTCGAAACGGCTTTGTTCGATGTGGGATCCTATAGCCTCGCCATCCTTCGATGAAGATGGGGAAGAGAGATACCTTTCATTTCTGAAGAGAAAGTATGGAAGTATCGAAGCTTTGAATGAGGCTTATTCAGCTTCTTTCAGTTCTTTCGATGAACTGAGCCTTGCCGAGTTGTGGATTGAGGTTCCAGAAAAGGAGAAGCTTCCGATGCTTCAGGATAACAGAGAATGGCAGAGCGAGGAGCTTGTTTCATATTTCCACGATATGAAAGGGCGCTTTCCTGATATCGAACTTGTTCCAATGCTCGCGCAGTGGGGCTTTTTCCTGACATTCGACGGCTCCCATCTTCCTGGTGTGGGGCTTGCTGATCTCTGGGATACTGCCAACAGGGGAATCGATCTGTACTCTCTTAGGAATGAGCTTTCATCAATCAATTTCATCTCAGTTCCTATAAGACCTGATGGTAGTGCAGATGCGTATGTGAGCGCATACCATCATAGATTCATGGCATCGCTGAATGCTGGAAAGGACTTTCTTGGAGGTATATTCATTGGCCGTTTCCTTTATGGCGATGTATATGAAGAGATAAGCGCTTCTGAAATAATCGGGACGATTGCGGCTTCAGGTGCTTCTGGGTATAGGGCATATGGTGTGAATGGACTCGATGATGGTGGAATGCTTGATAGAATGAGCAGCTATTTCCTGGAAGACCTCAAAAAAGCGAATTCCCTCTTTGATGAGGCTGCCTCGAGATTGGGTAGGAAGAAAAAGAATGATATCGCTATAATCTTCCCGACAGCCATGGCTCTTTCAGAACCTTATGCTATCCCTGGCAATGAGGAAAGAAGACTCGATAGCCTTGGTTATCTTCGCATGGTGCTTGACTCAGGACTGGATGCGGATGTCCTGGATATAAGAAGCGGTCTTGCTCAATATAGAATAGTGATTCTCCCCGCAGATAGTCTCTATGATGGCTCTTTCGATACTATTCTTCTTTCTTTCATGGAAGCTGGTGGAATAGTCATTGCTTCATCATCGCATCCATTCTGCCATTCATTGGGTATTGAACTTGAGAGTGAGGAGAGGAAGATCCTGATGATGGAGGAGGAGACTATATTAGTGGGTGATTCTTTCTCCATTTCAGGAGGAAAGCCATTGCTTCAATATAAAAATGGAAAGAGTGCTGTTTCTGAAATCTCCTATGGAAAAGGTTCTCTCATCCAGCTTGGATTTGACTATGGCTATGAATATGTGTCAAAGCACATTCCCCATGTTCCCAGAGTGGAGAAGAACAGTGCGATTTATCCTATCTCTCTTCAGCGTGAACAGCTGATCACCTCTTTCATCGGTGGCGATATGACGATGAAAGGACTTGAAATAGCGAGGTTTGAGAATGGCTGCATTGTGATAAACCACACATCGTATGAGAGGGAATATGAAGGTAGGGATATAGCTCCGAGGAGCTTTTCATTCTTCATCGATGATTAACTGAAACTTAGAATGAAAACCTTCGGTTTCTCCTGAATTCAGTTGTGAAATGTCTGGTGAGATACGATAGCCTCTGCATCTCTCCAGTTCTTGCTGATATGTAGAACGTCACATGGGCTTCTTCATCTGATATCGGGACGGAGACCTTGCCTTCAAGTGGAATGTGCAGAAGATCTGTTCCGAAGGATGGTATCGTGGATTTCATTACCAGTTCCTCAAAGGCTTCCCTGTCGCTTTGAACTATGAATTTAGTTGATGGCATCTTCTTTTCTGGAAGCCCCCTCCAGAATCCTATGTTCTCATATAGAAGCATATTCTCCCCATCCAGGTCCTTGAATGAAAGGGTTTTACTCCCAGCATAGCGATGATTCAGAGGTAGCACGAACATTAGATTCTCCTCTCCAAGCCGCATCGTAGAGAGCCCTCCCGCCTTGATTGGCTCTGTTGTTATGATGTAGCGATAGGTTCCGCTTCTGAGTCCATCCTCAAGTATCTTCCTGCTTTTCATTTCTCCTGCAATTGTTTTTTCCCTCTCGATGTCTGAGAGCATCGAAACAACGCTCCAGAGTGGAGCAGGAGCTTCTGATCCGACAAGGATTATCTTCTTTCTGCGGTCATAGTCCCTTATTTCCTCAATAGCACTGTCGAGCTTACTTGTCAGTTCTCCAGCGAGGCTGACAGCTACCATGCCAGTATCATTGAGGGTTATCGTGTTGCTTGTTCTCTGGAATATCGGAACACCGAGTTCCTCTTCCAATAGCTTCATTGATCTTGACATCGCAGGCTGTGATACCCCCACAGCTTCTGCGGCTTTCGAGATACTCCCATATTTTCCAAGTGCGGCAAGCTCCTTCAGTTGATAAAGCTCCATATTCTCCTCTTTGCTATAACAATAGATTATACCACTATATGAAAATTGTCCTGTTCTGCATTTGTCTTCATCCTTATCCTTCATTGTAGATAAGGAGAGTCATGATATGAATAACGTTGGAACAATAAGACTTAATAACGGCATTGAGATGCCTCTCGAGGGCTTCGGTGTATTCCAGGTCCCTGACGGAAATGTCTGTAAGCAGGCTGTCCTTGATGCGATAGCCTCAGGATACAGGCTTATCGACACAGCTGCCGCCTATATGAATGAGGAAGCAGTAGGCGAGGCGATAAAGGAATCAGGAGTGAACAGGAATGATCTTTTCATCACCACGAAGCTCTGGACTCAGGATGCTTCGTATGAAGGTGCGAAGAAGGCATTCCAGATTTCTCTTGATAATCTCGGCCTTGATTATCTTGATCTCTATCTGATTCATCAGCCTGTAGGAGATTACTATGGAGCTTACAGGGCTATGGAGGAGTTTTATAAGGAGGGCAGGGTAAGGGCAATCGGTGTCTGCAATTTCTATCCAGAGAGGCTGACGGACCTTGCTATCCATGCAGATGTCATTCCAGCTGTTAATCAGGTAGAACTCCATCCTTTCTTCCAGCAGGAGAAAGCGATCAGGAATATGAAGGAGCTTGGAATCCAGCCGGAGGCATGGGGACCGTTTGCAGAAGGAAAGCATGGAATCTTCACTCATCCTGTACTTACAGCAATCGGGGAGAAGTATGGCAAGAGCGCTGCTCAGGTAGCCCTTCGCTGGAATGTGCAGAGAGGCGTCGTTGTGATTCCGAAATCAACGCACAGGGAGAGAATGGAGCAGAATATAGATATCTGGGATTTCGCTCTCACAGATGAGGATATGGCAGAAATCTCGAAGCTCGATATCGGGCACAGTGAGATTGTCGATCATTCAGATCCTGCGTTCATCAAGATGATTTCAGGCATGAAGATTCACTGATGATTTTGTCCCCGCATGTTCCAGTTCTTGCAGGTAGCATGCGGGGTATGTCTTAGACTGAAAGGGCCTTCTC
>CASDRY010000128.1 GCA_949283235.1 uncultured Spirochaetales bacterium
AAAGCGTCAGGAATGCTTGAAGCTCTTTGAGCAGGGATACGGATACAAAAAGACCGCCCAGCTTGCAGGATTAAACACATATACAGTCCGAGAGTACAAAAGGAGATATGCCATCGGTGATAACTCCTGGGCGGACAGAGGCGGGAAGGTTCTTTCCGTCTGAGAATAAAGATTTGTGCTGGATCAGGATTGTTTTCTGGTCCAGCTTTGAAAAGGGAAAACTAGTTTGAACTCTTTTTATTACGATGATGGTAGGTTCTGGAAAAACAAGGGAGGTACAAGTCCATTAGCTTGTAATTGTGGTTCCTGGAAAAATCATTGGATGAAGGGAACTGGAGAAGATTGGCCAAGAACTTGTTCAGTAGAAGGATGCAATCATGAAGCAGAAGTTGGAGGACATATAGTTTCTGCAAGTGATGGTAGGGGTGATGTTTATATTGTCCCAATGTGCACTTCGTGTAATTCAGCTGGAACTTTGTGGCCCTTCAGGTTGAAAACTAACACCAAGATTGTTTCTGCAAACAAGCAGAGTACCTGCAACCACTGGTGGTGATTGCATTTGTAAAAACAGGATATTACTCCTTCAGGACGCTGAGGGAATGATATAGATTCATCGTTTATGCGGTGAGGGGAGTGAAAGTCTCCCAAAGACATTTTTATTTGAAGAGAGGTTCATCGTAGACCTATCTTCCGAAGTTTTTCTTTTGTCCTCAGATGCTTAGGTATCTGAGGCAAATTTATTTTGGGGTATGAATTATGGAAATTGATGAGTATTTTTTGAAAGAAGCACCTGCTTATATCTATCACTACACATCAATGGATGGGCTGAAGAATATTCTTAAAACCCATTCTCTGTGGTTTTCTGAGTATTCATTCCTGAATGATTATTCTGAAAGAATTGCTTTGTATCAGAAGTTATTCAAGACTATTTATTATGATAATGAGCTCTCCGATTGGATGAGAAATGATTTTAAAATTGATATTGAAGGAGTAGATGTTCCTCTTATCAATATTCTGAGAGAACGGATCAGTTCTGATGAACAGCGATATTTTCCTTATCATTATTTCATTTGCAGCTTTTCCAATGATCCAGATAATCTTCACCTGTGGAGTTCATATACGAAGTCGAATGACCTCACAGGATATTCCATCGCATTTCAGTATTTTTACCTGTCAAGATTTATGGCAGCTCAAGCTAAGAAACATCGTTGTTTCTTCTCAACAGGTGATATTCATTATGATTTGGATGCTGGCTGTAATGAGTTGGTAAATATAATCCGTGAACAGCATGCTGAATGGGAGAAATCGGATGAAAAAGGAAAGGAGCATATATCCAGAGAACTAATCAAGTTTTTGGATTTAAGATGCCTTTATTATAAAAACGCTTGTTTCAGCATAGAGAATGAAGTCAGATTCATTCTTATCATGGATGATTCTGTTTTCAAAGAATCTTTGAAGCTTGATGAGAATACAAAAGATTTGTTTGCTATAAAGATCAGAGAGAAGAAGCAGATGTTTATTCCTTATGTGGAGTTTGGATTCTCTTATGACAAGGATCTCTATCCCGCTCCATTTGATGAATATAACACTTTTACAGAAGAGAATTATAAGGATTTTAGTAGGCTTCTGATTTCAGAAATAAAAGTATCACCAACATTGAATAACCTGAAGGCAATCAATTCGATAAATTATTTGCTGGATAAGTATGATTACATTGTAGATGATCTTACAACATCAGATATTCCTTTGGACTATTGAATTTTTCTTTTGCTTTGGTGCAGGTTTTCATGATGTTTCTGCGCTGTTATGAGAACTGGTTTTTGTCAAAGATGTATTGGCATCTCTAGAGTTTAGAGATGCTGATTTTGCTTATACTGATGGCAAGATTTTGGAGTTAGTTTATTTGCATAAGAGCAAGTTCTTTAGTTCTGTTGAATTGAGGCTTTGTTAATCCTGTATTTTCCTCTCCCAGAATGATTGCACAGCAGGGGTCTTTTATGATGAATCTATCGAGTTTCGCATGAGTCAAAAGATATGCTTCTTGGTAGGCTAGGTTCACTTGGTATCAGGAAATCAACACTTGGGAGATCTGATGATACTGCATATTTCCAGATAGAAAGCTGATAGATAATTCATATCATATTTATATAGGTTATTGCCTTTTGTTTTCAGATTTGTTACTATTTTAACATAAAGGCATTTCTCCCACAGCGGTGGTGTGGTGCTAAGAGGGGTTGCGGCCTGGACCGGGGATTCGCCTCGGATGAGCTGTCCTGAAATTAATATGAAAAAGGAAATTGTCTACATCAGAGCAGTCACTTTGATCTGCTTTCTTTTCGGTGTGCTCGGTATTGCCGCTGCACTTATCACAGGATCTTCATCGATGCTCTTCGATGGAATGTATTCGATGGTACAATCTGTATTCATCCTTCTTTCAGGGTTTGTTGTTCGCCTTATAGGACGAAAGGATGATGAATATTACCAGTTCGGATACGGGGCTTTCGAGCCTTTCTATATAATGCTCAGAACTGTGGTTCTGCTTACGATGAATGCTATACTCTCCCGAGGAGCTATTCTGTCACTGCTTTCCGGAGGGAGAAGGGTCGAGGCTACGATAGCACTTGCTTTTACAGCGATTTCAATAGTTGGGTGTCTTCCTGTTTATATCTTTCTCAGGCATCAAGCTAAAGTACTTAACTCACCAGTGCTCCGCGCTGAGTCACGTAGCTGGCTCAATGATACGCTCATAAGTGTTTCTGTGCTTATTTCATTTGCTGTGATGGCATTGCTTGATAAAGCAGGAAGATCAGATATCGCGATGCTTATAGATCCTATCATAACGATAATCTTTGCTTTATCACTTCTTCCACCTCTATTGAAGCAGCTTATAAACAGTGCGAAAGATCTTCTTGAAGCTGCTCCTCCGAAGGAGGTTCAGGAGAGACTTGATGAGATAGTCTCTGAATATTCTTCACGTTATGGCTTCAAGGATTATGAGATATATTCATCGAAGCATGGGCGCACTGTTTCTGCTACAATACATGTAATACTCAGGGAAGACCTTTCTGTAAGAACCATTGATGGAATCAGGAAGGCGATGCTGAAGGATATCATCAAGGCATGGCAGTGGAGTGATACGGATATTGTCTTCACAGTCGATCCAAGCTGGATGAAGTATGCAGTCCCTGTAGCTGGAGAGGAGATGCTAGGGTGAGCGATAATATTCTTGATAAACTTGAAAAGCAGGAGAAGGAACTGCGCTTTGAGAGCGTGTCTTTCAGTCTTCTTCATGAAATAGGTGAAAGTATTCTGAAGAGAGCCAGGGAGATGGGTGGAAGCGTTTATGTAATGATCCGTGTCGCTGGTGATGTTGTCTATGCCTCTGCAATGGATGGCACTACAGGGAATAATGTTCAGTGGGCTAGACGCAAAGCAAATACCTCGGAGCTTGCTGGAAAGAGCTCGATGCATGATGGCCTTATAAACAAGGCAAGAGGCAGACAGCTTTCAGAGCGTGGCTTGTCCTATCTTGACTACACCGAAGAGGGTGGATCCTTCCCGATTATTCTCACCTCTGGGGTTGTTATCGGGTCGATAACTGTCTCTGGAATGAAAAGCGAGGAGGATCATCAGATGATTGCTGATGTCCTTTCAGCCTTCCTGGATAAGGAGATACCGACTATTCTATGAAAATATTTTGCTCATTGTCTATTTTTCTGTTAAATTAGGTGCTGAATTCATTTTTCCGGTAATTCCGGAGAGAGGATAGAAGTATGTATACACCATTTTTGTTTAGCACCTCTGAGACGGACCTTCATTATGTCCTCTTACACAAGAAAGAGACTGAAGCCTTTCCGATGCATTGGCATGATGAAATTGAAGTCACGCTTGTTAAAAACGGCGCGATGAAGATCTTCATCAATGAAGAGCCATTTGAGATAAAAGCTGGCGAGGCCGTTATTATAAACTCAGGAGATTGTCATTATACTGTGCCCACTGATGCGGAGACAGTCTCCCTTATTTTCTCTCCATCCCTGCTTTCAGGAACAGCGACGAGCGATAAGGTTATCGCTGAACTGAAGGAAAGGCTTGGGAGGAATTCGAAGTCAACACTGGAATGGAAGAGCGAGGATAGGACTGCGCTTCTTTCGATTTTCTCCGAGCTTGAGATTCTTGAGAAGAATTCCTTTTCATATGAGCTTCTTGTCAGGGCCGCAGTCTTCCGTCTTTGTGTCCTTATAGGGGATGAGCGTCATAATCCTATTGCAGAAACTAGCGTGAGAAATGAAAACTCCAAGACACGTGATAGGATTGCGAATGTGTTCCGCTATATAGAAGAGCATTATATGAATCCTCTGTCTTTGCCCGAAGCTGCAGAAGCCTCAGGTTATGTTCCTACATATTTTTCCAGGGTGTTCAAGACCTGTACAGGCATGACTTTCTATGACTATCTTACAATCTACAGGATAAGGAAAGCTGAGGTACAGCTTGTTAAGACTAATGATAGTATCTCAAAGATTGCCTCTGCTTCTGGTTTCAGCAGTGTGAAAACCTTTGATAGAGTTTTCAAAGAGCAGGTTGGTATTTCACCTCTGCGTTTCCGTAAGCAGCATCAGTGCAAAGGAAAGAAAGAGTAGTTTTCTTTTCCTCCAGCATCACTTATCTTCTGTCTGGGAGTTTTAGATGCTAGAACTTAAGAACATATACTGGAGCACTCCAGAGGGCAGAAGCATTATCTCTGATGTTTCCCTCTCCATCCCGGAGAGGGGCCTCACTGTGATAACCGGTCCTAATGGAGGTGGAAAAACGACGCTTGCGAAGATCATCGCAGGTATAGAGAAGCCAGAGCGCGGTAAGATCTTCTTCTCTGGGGAGGATATAACCGAGCTTGGAGTTACTGAGAGAGCAAGAAAGGGCATAAGCTATGCTTTTCAGCAGCCTGTCAGATTCAAGGGAATCACTGTGCGTGATCTTCTGGAAATTGCCTCAGGGGATAAACTCAGTGAAAAGGATCTCTGCGCTCTTCTTTCAAAGGTAGGGCTCTGTGCTAGGGATTATGTCGATAGGGAAGTTAATTCCTCTCTGTCAGGTGGAGAGATCAAGAGGGTAGAGATTGCTTCGGTCCTTGCAAGAAACACTAAGCTTACTATCTTTGATGAACCTGAAGCTGGGATAGATCTCTGGTCATTTTCAGGGCTTATCGAGGCATTCCAGGAAATAAAGCAGTCTGATAGAGCTGAGCTAATAATCTCACATCAGGAAAGGATTCTTGGAGTTGCGGACAGGATAGTTGTTATCGAGAATGGCAAGGTTGCAGAGGAAGGTGAGAGAGATGAGATCCTTCCGCATCTCGTGGCTTCTTCAAAATGTCCAGCTTGTCCGACTCCTACTATAAGGAGGGCTTGATATGAATAGCACGACTGAAGAGATTCTCAAGATTGTTTCTGACTGGAAAGGCTCTTTCTGCGGAGCATATTCTATCAGGGAAGATGGCAAGGGAATTGCCAGAATGAGCACGGAGCATATCCACATAACACCTAAGGAAGATAAACCTGGCCTTGATATCGTTATAGATGATGGAACGAAGGGTGAGAGCCTATCTATTCCTGCATGTGTGACACATGGTGATGTTGATGATCTTGTTTATAACGACTTTTATATCGGATCTGATTGTGATGTAACGATTGTAGCGGGCTGTGGTGTTCATACAGATAACGGAGAACCTGCTAGACACAATGGAATCCATCGCTTCTTTATCAAGGATAGGTCTCATGTAAGATATCTTGAAACGCATGTAGGGCTTGGAAAGGGCAGTGGAGATAAATCAATAGATCCAGTGACTGAGGTATTCCTTGGAGAAGACAGTGTGATGGAGATGGATACCTCCCAGATAGGTGGTGTCACCAAAGCAAAGAGAGTTACAAATGGCACTGTGGGAAAGAACAGCAGCTTTATAATCCATGAACGTTTGCTTACCGAGAAGAACCAGGTTGCTGAAACTGAGTTTGATGTTGATATGCAGGGTGATGGCAGCTCTGTAGATTTAATTTCAAGATCTGTTGCCAAAGATGATTCTGCACAGTCCTACCATTCTGTCATAAGGGGAAATGCTAGATGTACCGGTCATAGTGAGTGCGATGCAATCCTTACAGGACATGGCAGGGTAAGCGCCTCTCCGCAGCTTGATGCCGCATGTCTTGATGCTGCTCTGATACATGAAGCCGCTATCGGGAAGATTGCAGGAGAACAGCTTTTGAAACTTGAAACATTCGGACTTACTGAAGCGGAAGCTGAAGAGAGAATCATAAAAGGTTTCTTGAAGTGACCATTGTGATACCTCCAGCATAATCGATGGATGCAAACACATTGGAGAAATCTGATTTCTCAGGATGTTTGCATTCTTCTTTTCATCTCATACTGAAGCTTTCTGTTAAATGAAAGGATTTCTGTCCCTGATAATCCTTCTGTTATCAGCAAACAATCAACATAATCCAGTTTTGTTTCTCCGTATATTTTCAGGGCCTGTCTGATTGTTTCTTTCTTTTCAATGGTGATATCGTCTAGAAGGGTGAGCATAGCCTCTGTAGCGGCTAGCCGTGGAATAGCATATAAGGTTTTGCTGGTTAGCACATACAGCGCCTCAGGAATTGTCTCAGGAAGAACTTCAACTCCATTTTTGATGATTGCTGTGGCCTTTATAGCAGCTTCCTGATCATCTCCTGTTAAATAGCGTACTAGGATATTTGTATCAGCTATTCTTCTCATGCCATTTCTCCACAGCCGCCTCTTTCCAGGCATTTTTCATTTCATCTTCGCTGATATGCCTCTTAACATATCCTTTCAGCATCCCCGCGGCTTTCAGTTCCTTTGGTATCTTCGTTCTTTTCTGAATAAGGATTCCGTCCTCTGTTGCTGTCACACTTACCTCATCGCCCTGGGCATATCCAATAGATTTGAGTACATCGGTTGAAATACGAACTCCTTGGGAATTTCCCCATTTTGATATTGTTGTGACCATGTTTGTTTTTCCTCTTTGTATTAACATCGTATATCCATTGATCTTGGAAAACAATGATTATTCTCTGTATAGATAAGAAATCCTCCACATTCTGACTAGAGTATTTATATAATCCGTAAGCGCTGGATTGATAGAAAAGCTCTATCAGCAGTATTCGTTGGGAACACCTTTGTATGTATCTAGACTGCTGGTAAAAGGAGGCAGTCTGCTGCCTAAGAGTTTATAAAGTACGCCGCGAGAAAACCAGCAGGCTCGTCCTGCCGGATGAAAGCGGCAGAGATTCTATTTCCCCGGGTTGGAAAGGAACACCATCCAATGAAAAGAAGACAGACGAGAGCAATAAGGTGAGTCAGGAAGTTCTGTCTTGGCAAATCGAATGTGAAGAATATGTCGAGGGCGATGGACAGCACGATAGTGGCAATGGCAATCAGGCCTGCGATTCTTCGCTTTCTCATTACTCCGTTCCTCCGATGTTCGATTTCTGGTTCTCGATATACTTTCTCACACTTTCCTCAGTAACCGCACCAGCACTGCCATAGTAACATCCCCTGGACCATAATCCGGAGCCCCAGAACTTGCGTTCCTTCAGCTTGGGAAATGCTGTGAAGATGTGTACGGCAGAAATTGACTTCAATGTACGTGCTATCATGGATGGGGCCTCATCAGGAGAAGCCTCAATGAAGAGATGGACATAATCCGGCATCACCTCAATGGCCTTGAGTGTCCAGCCATACTCGGCACAGGTCTGTGCCAGTATGGTCTTCGTCTCAACTTCCACAGCTCCTGTGAGTATCGGATGCCTGTACTTTGTACACCAGACAATATGGTACTGTAACGAAGAAACTGAATTGTTATTGCTTATCATGTTGCCTCCTATTATAAAGAATGGTATGATTGCTGTATGAGAAGGTCAATCACTGTTTTCCCCAAGCTATCTGACCAAGAAGTCTCCATGGTCGTTGAGACAAGGAAGGAGTATGCAAGGGCCTTCAACATGTCTGCAGAGTGTCTTATCAATAACAACAGCACATCCAAAAGATTTCTTCATAAGGTGCAGTATGAAAGGATAAAGGAGGAATGTGCTTCTCTTCCTACAGGACTCATACAGTGTGCCCGTGATGTCGCAGTGGAAGCTGTGAAGACATGGAATGTGAAGAAGACGAAGCTGAGGCAGAAGCATCCAAAGAAAGCTGAAAGGATGAAAAGGCCATCGATGAAGGAAAAGTGCACTATGCGCTATGATGTTCGCACTGTGACACTCAGAGGCAGTCAGCTCACATTCAGCACCTGCGACAGAAGGATAAAGACAATCATCACTATCCCTGAGTTCTTCACTGAACGCTATCCTGAAACGGAAGGATGGAAGCTCAAGGGAGCTAACATAGGGATGGACAGGAAAGGAAGGGTATTCGTCAATCTCATCTATGGATGCCCT
>CASDRY010000129.1 GCA_949283235.1 uncultured Spirochaetales bacterium
ACGGCCTCGAAGTTCAATTGCGTTCCCCTGCTGTCTGCATGGTAATTAACGGCCATCTCCGAATCCATCCCAAGGCCGTCAGCTGTTTCCTCGGCATCGATGTTCGCTCCAAGGAATATGAATTCCCAGTCCTTATCCTTCCTTTTCCTCTGGATCATCTTACGTATCTGCTGATGGGAATACTCCCTGCTTGAATTCTCCTCTCCATCGGTGATGATGACGAAGATCGTATGGTCTGGCCTTCCTTCCATGCGCTTCTGCCGTCTTGATATGGCTGAGATCGTCGAGCCTATGGCATCCAGGAGGGCAGTGCTACCTCCGGCTTCATAGTCTTCCTCCGTCATATCCGTGACCTTGCCTATGCTTACTCCGTCATATAGCCTCTTTATCGACGTATCAAAAAGCACTGTCGTGACGAGCGCATCCCCCGCAAGCGTCCTCTGCTTCCTGATCATAGAGTTGAATCCTCCGATAGTGTCCTTCTCAAGTCCTGACATCGAGCCGCTCTTGTCCAGTATGAATACCATATCTGTAAGCCTTGCTTCATTTCCCATGGTTCTTTCCCTCCATCTAGGCAAAGCATAGCCTGAGTAATGGCGTCGGAGGTTGCTTCTGAGGCGACATTTTCAGACGCTTATCGGTTCTTCTCCGAAGGAATAGAGAGCATCGTTTATGTCGGCAAGCCTCCAGATGCTGTTTACTATGAAGTATTCGATGATGAGATCGGCCTTGCTAGAATGGGATAGGGCGAATCCTGCTGTTTCCAGAAGCTCGGCTGTCTCCTTCAGCGAGAGGCAAAGGGATATCGCCAGCGCGATCGCGGTATTCCTGCTAGGATTATAGCCGCTGTTGCTTCTGATCTTGGAGAAAAGCTGCCGGCTTATCCCGGCTCTCTTGTAACATTCGACCTCGCTGATCCCCTTTTCTCTTATCAGGCGGAATAGCATCTCGGAAAATGATTCCTTGGCATTGGCAATGGCGTCTTCGATAGTATCAAGATCGTAGCATCCGCAGAGCATCCTGAGGTGCCTTGCTCCATCTGCTGTGCGGTGTTTGCTTATGTATCTTTCTATCTTCTCATATAACAATGCGTCCATCGATTACCAATCTATGGGCAGGGCTATACGCTGTCAATTACGATTTCCGAGGTGTGAGAGAAGATATGATGATTACGGTTCTATCTTGTTGCAGTTTGTTGAAGAAAAGAGAACTGTATGAAGTAAAATAAAAAAAGAAAAATTTTTTCAACTATGCCACATAGCTTTCAGTTTGTGGTATTATAAAGCAAGGAGGAAGATTAACTCCTGTTTATGCAGGTTAAACTTCTAGATGTAGACTCTGTTTATATTGTCCCGCGTCTGCGCGGGTGAGACCGTTGAAAGAGACGAATGGAGCGAAGGCTTGGCCATAGTTCCGAACAGATGCATTTCCGCGCTCGCGCGGGCGTGACGTTTTTAGATCGTCTGGAAGTCCACCAACTCTATGAGGCTGTAGCACGAAGTATGATGTATGTCATGAAGGTGCACAGCCTCTTCATTTTGAGTATCTAATGGAATCCGCTTTGAACTACATTACAGTCTTTAAAGGATATGGAAGTATTCACTCATCTTGAGATTGACCATGGGATAATTATGTGAATTGATGGGGAGTTAGCTATTGCCTCTGAATCCATAGATGGGAACATCTATCCATAAGTGACGAGGACATGGTGGAATACCTTGTCGGCAGACCTGGGACAGGGGGATGGCTTAATGAGGAAATGGCCGAGATGCTGGGCTGACGGCATTGCCTGCCAGCTATGATGTGGCGGGCAGGCATGGTATTATGGAGGCATGGATGTCTGGACGATTCAGAAAAGAGAGATAATGGAGATGGTGAAAACCGGGATCGTATGGTATCCCGAGCTTAAAAAAGGCAGTTGCCCTGGACTTTCTCTTTGCTATGAGCTTGCCATTGGGATATACAACCATCACAACAAGTCCTCAGCCAGGGGCCTTGTATTCGCGATGGCCAGAAATGCTGCAGAACCGTTTCAAGATGCAGATGAGATAGGGAAGCTCCTGAAATCGAACAAAAGGCTTGAAGGATTTCTCAGGACCGAAAAGGGAAGCCTGCTGGAGGATGGGTACGACCTGGTGAGGCTCCAGTATCCGGATCATATCAATCCTGTTCCTGTTGATGTCTGTGCATATACAGCGATGGAACCATTCATTGTCAAAGAGGATGATGGTGGACTATCGTTTGACCTGTACGCTGCTGATCCAGCCGGTCTCACAAGCGCAGAGCAGATGTTCCCATTCTTCAAGGATTGGGTCATAGGATGGCCTGCCAGTCCGATGTTCAGGAACCATTCCACATTTTTCCAGCTCCACTACGGATTCATTGCACCTGAGAACCTGACAGGCGAGGAGTATCCTGCAACCATCCTGATCTGCAAAGAAGAGACATGATGCATGGAATTGCAATCAGTCTTTCTCTTCGCCATGAGGGAAAAAGGCTGTTGAATTCTTCCGGGCTGACGGCTGGAACGGGAGAGAATCTGAAGTCATAGGAAGAAGCATATTGAGAACCTGATTAAATTTGTGATGTAGCTGAATATCTTGATACTGATAAGCTTCAAGATCTCTATCTCGATGAAGTGGCAAAAGAAGATGATTCTGTTACACTTATCAAAGTGATAGATACAGTAGCAAGAGCAAAAGGTATGACAAAGATAGCAAAGGAAGCAGGGATTTCTAGAGAAGGGCTTTACAAGTCACTCTCACCAAATGATAATCCCTCTTTTGCAATAATATGCAAGATACTGAATGCAATAGGTTACACTCTTGTTCCTACACGTATTGCAAAGAAAACAGAAATTTGACTTTGAGTATTTGACTAGTTTTTGACGAAGAAAATCTTCGGAAATATAGATAATTGGGAGAAATGAGAGAAATATATGGAGTTTCTGAGAATCAAAGCTACTATATATAGTGTGAGAACATATGTTACCATTGAGTGGGAGTAACAAGTATTTATAATATAAATAATTAGTTAAAATAAAATCGCTGTAGACAATAACAATGTTTGCAGCGATTTCTATTTTGCAGTAATTTGGAAAGATTTTTCTAAAATATTTATTCCATTTCATAATTTTTTGGATTGCGCCAATCTTAATTGTGATAATCTGAATTTATATTTTAACGTTGCTGATGAGGATTATTATAGGTGTATGGAATTCAAAGAAATATTAATTCTGGCTTGGAAAAATTTTGTTGAATATAAGAGACGTCATATATTAACAAAAGGAATAATTCAAAGTATAGCATCACTTCTTAAATCTTATGGCTTGCAAGATCAGCATTTAGCAATAGCAGAGGAAATTGGGAAATATTTGGCAAATTTGAATGATGATAGTTGTCCTGAAAAAATAGAGTTAGATATTAAAAATAAGTTTGAGATTGCGGATGGATTAGAATCATCTGAGAGAGAGTTCCTTTCAAGAAGGATAATTATTGATAATCTGATTAAATATAGCCATTCAGCTTGGGAACAGTATTTCAGATTTGTTGAAAGAATTGAATGGGATAAATTCAAAGATAATTTAAGAAGTTATGTTGAGAAGAACAATGAGAAACTTGATGAACTATTACAAATTGCACGAGGAAGAGTTTATAGTCTTGATAGTTTCGAAGCAGAACTCTCAATATCATGGAGCGATGAAAAGGTTCATATTAATTTAAGTTTTTTCAATTATGATGATCAGGGATTCAAAGATGGTTTTAGAAATCTTATATCCAAAAGAATAGATGGTGTTAAGCATATCTATGTTGAAGGAATAGACTGGGAGGAGTCTTTATATGTCGCTTTATATGAACTAAGTACTATGCCAATAAGAAAGGAAGTAATTGTTGTAAAGGATAGAGTAAGTGCTTCTCATTTGGATTTCATTAATAATAACAATATGATATGTGTTCTTGCCTATGATGCATGTAAGGAGTCTATTCCAGATGGCTTTTTTCATGGAACTCTGATAATCCCAAAATCAAAGAAGACTCAGATTGGGAATCGAAGGGGAGAGGTTGCACCATTGATGCCTAGGTCCAAGCATAATATGATAATAGCATTATATAATGCAGGTATAGAAAATGGTTCTGATTTTATAACTAAATATGGACATACATTCACTTCTTTGAAGAAGGGATTGTGTAGATGGAATGGTAATGATAGTTTTATAGATTTCCTTCCTGCTTCCGAAATAGAGATTCTGAAAAAATTAGTTTTATTGCCTGCGTTTGAAAGGAAGGATTTTCCTTTGGTTGCTAAATATTCTGGAATAAGGGAAGGTGCGCTTTATCCTATTTTGGAGCAATATTCTAGTTTGGATAAGAAGCTTTTTGAAATTGAGAGAGAACCTAGATCACTTAGGCAAGAAATTAAAAGTCTGAGAATAGTTCCAAATGATAATAATTATAAAAAACTTTTTCAGTTTGCAATTATAGATTGGGATTGCATGAAGGCTTTCTTTGATTTTTCTGTGGATATAATGGTACAGGAATATCACAAGGTAAGTGATTCGTTGTTTGAAGAGATTGATGGTTCTGATACTCTTGTCAAAGGTATATTAAGTACTTGGATACGATATAAGCAAAATATTGATTATGAGTCATGGCAGATGTGTCATTCATTTGTAGAAAATGTTATATACCTTCACCGACTTCAACATCCGTATTGTTTAAAACTTCTGGCAAGGATAGATTACTTATGCGTTTATGATGCATTTTATAATCAAATCAAAAAATTACCTGTTGTTGCCTCTATTCAAGATTTTCGTATGGTATGGTTTAGATGGAATGAGGCTTTGGAGTTCATTATTGATTATTTCAACAAGCATAAGCTCTTTTTGCTTTGGCATGATTTAATGCCAATTTTTGAAAGGTTTGGATGCCAGCAATTATTGATTGATTTCACTGTTAAAATACTAAATCCATGGCAAGAGATGATATTGTTCAGCCCGAAGGAAGTAACTGATTTCCTAAATGAATATGAAGATGATGATAATGTTTTTGATTTATCCATAAGATTTTTATCGGGTAGTAATATTTATCCTATTTTCAAATCTACATCAGGGATGGAGCATGAAGGTATATCTCCTTTGAGCAATAATATAGATGACGAGGAAAGGAGATGTCTGATTGGTACTTATATTAAATATGTTGTAGAAAACTGTATTGATAGCTCTCGACTTATAAGGGTCTTGGAAAGCCATGTTTTAGATTATGATTTATCTGTTTTCAATAGTATTTTTAGACATTTTGATGGATTTACAGATGACCAGAAAGTTGAGATTGAATTAATTCTTAGGAAAAAAGCTATAAGGATTGAAAAACAAACAGAACTAAAAGAGAAAATAGAAGCTTTTATTTCTTCGATTAGATATCAGAAGTGGGGGTATCATTATATTTGGCTATTTTCATATTCATTACCTGATATACCACCATATGCAAAAGATTGTTCAGTACGAAATATATATAAGACAAAGGATAGGGTACAAGAAATCAAAAAGGAGTTAGATGATAATTTCAATTCAAATATTCTTATTGATATATTGAATTCAGAAAACGCTAAAGATATTGAAGGAATAATAAGTATATATTTGCAATATACAGATTTGGAGTATAGTAAGGATTTCTTGTATACATTAATTGATAGAAGTCCATGTTCTTATTCATACATTGAAGCAATTGTTGAGAAAAATTCAAATTTAATTCGTGTAATTATATCTGATTTGCTGATGAAATCAGAGGCTAGATTTTATGAATATGGATTGGCTTCTATTCTTTCTTTTCTTTCATATAAGGAAGCAAAAACCTATATTGGAAATTTGAGTAATGATAGCTCCAAAGAATATTATTATAGGCTGTTAAGAATAAAGTGGATTGATAATGGCTTGATGGATAAACAAGAGGAAAAAGAGTCTATAAGTATGATGCAGAATGGTGGGTTTCATTCTGCAGCAATACAATGTCTAAAAGACAATCCAGAGCATTTTGATGTTATGGATATGATAAATATATTGAATTATGCCATGCAGTCTTGTGATGAACAGACCAAACGTTCATTGGATTATTTTGATGAAGAGACTAGTGTTATTGGGCGGATACGAAAATATGCTTATTCCAAGCCAAAATTATATGAGACTGTAATGCAATTGGAATTATGGTATTTGAGTCCTGAATACGTCTTTACTGAAACATCTATCAACACGCTCTATCTGAATATATATCCTGAATATTTTATACAACTTCTGAAAAATGATGAGAGGGAATCAGGTTATCCTTTATATGATTTGCTGAATAATAAGAGATGCTTAATCACAAAAGATTATTTAGATTGGATTAATACGGTAGAGCGTCTAGTAAAAAATGAAGACATAGAATGGTACGCATATCATTTCATAGCATATTGGCTATATTATGCTCCAAAAGAAGATGGCTTTGAATATGTCCCGATAGAAGAGGTTGCTTATGCTATCGAAAAGATAACTGACGAGATTCGTCGTCAGCTATCTTTGACAATATTTAGTGAAGGTAGTTCTCATATATGTGATGGAGGTGTTTTCCTGAATGAGATTGCTAATAAACTGAAAACTGAGTCGCAGAAAATTCTGGAGAGATATCCAAAGTTATCTTGTGTATTGGACTGCGCATCTTCAAGTTATCAAGATTATGCTGTCCGTGAACAGAAAGCTGATCGATATGAGTAAAATCTTATTTTATCGAGTTGAATTTATATCAGTAATTAAGTTGGGTATTTTTATAGGATGGTGATAAATGAAAATATATGATGAAGAAGATCAGAATATAGAATTCAAGGAATCCTGGAGCAGTACAGAACTATTGAAGTGGGTTTGTGGTTTTGCAAATGCAAAGGGTGGTAGGATGTATATCGGGGTCAGAGATGATGGGGAGGTTCTTGGTCTTTCCAACAGTAAGAAACTCATGGAAGATATACCGAATGCGATTGTCAGTGCATTTGGTATGTATGATGTCGAAGTCAATCTTCTGAGAAATGGTGAAAAGAAGTACATCGAGATAGTAATTCCTAGAAGCAAGATTGTTCTAGATTACAAAGGTGTTCCTTATATAAAAATTGGTACGACGCTTCAGACAATGAAAGGAGATTCTTTCCGTCAGTCTGTCCTGAGCCGAGGCAAGCTTTCTTGGGATGCTTACACAGTTGAAGGTGTTGGTATTGATGATCTTGATGAAGAAAGTTTCAGAATATTCAGAGAGGAAGCAACAAAGGCCAATATACTGTCTGGTGTGAATCTTGATGACCGACTTTCCATCCTCAAGGAACTTGAACTGATTGAAGATGGAAAACTCACAAGAGCTGCAGTCCTGCTTTTCCATGCAAGACCATACAAAGTATTTCCTGGTTCCTATGTCCAGATCGGACGCTTTGCAAGCGAAGCCGACATTCTTTATCAAGATGAGATAAAAGGATCTTTGATGATACTTTGTAAAGCAATCATCAGGGCATTGAATACTAACTACAAGTACAATCTCATCTCCTACGATAAGACAACAAGACATGAGACACAGCCTTATCCTGATGTTGCTGTCAGAGAGGGTGTCTACAATGCTTTGATGCATAATGACTGGTCAGCATGCCAGCCAATAACAATAAAAGTCTTTGATCTAAAGATGGAAATTAGCAATAGATCTGTTCTTCCTTCTGGCTGGACAATTAAGAATCATGATTCAATGCACATAAATCCACTCATATCGAATACATTCAGATATGCGGGGTTTGTGGAGAAGTTCGGTACAGGAATTCCGAAAATGCTGAATGCATGTAAGGCAGATGGAAATCCAGAACCAGAATATAAGGTCTATGAAAAAAGTATTTCTCTTGTCCTGAAACCATCTGAGAAATACATGTTGCTAGTCGAACAACTGTATGGAAGAAACGCTAATGACACTTGCCAAAATACAGATGTCGTTAATAATGTCGCTGATGTCGTCGATAATGTCGTTGATGACAATCATGTTTTGAGCGTGCATGACAGACGAAGGAAACTGATAGAGTTGATTTCTTCAAATGCTTCTATCTCAATTGCAGAGCTTGCATTAATCATGACTGTAGCAAAACGTACTATTGATAGAGATCTATCATGGCTGAAAGAACATGGCTATATAAGTAGAAAAGGAAATTCAAAGAATGGATATTGGAGAATACTCAAGAATATCGAGAATTGAATTTGTGTATATCAAATAGTTGCCACTGATTTGACTCAAAAAATCTTGAAGCATTTGAAATGCATAAGACATAGTGATTACCTGAAAGTCAATGAAGGTTTCGCATTAATCTGGAGGAATGAATGGACATAAGCTTATTCATGGAATCTTTTAAGGAGAATCTTCTTTGTTTATTCGGAGATAATCTTCTATTCCTTGGAATACAGGGTAGCTATGGAAGAGGAGAAGCAAAGGAAACTAGCGATATCGATCCCGTGATAATCTTCCAGCATTGTGGAAAAGATGAGCTTCTGAGATACAGAGCATATATAGATACTCTTCCTGAGAAGGATATCCTCTGTGGCTTTGTCTCTTCCATAGATGAGCTCCGAGCATGGGAAAGCGCTGACAGGGCACAGCTCATTCTTGATACAAAGCCAGTTTATAGAGATCTTGCAGAGCTTTGTCCTCCGATAACCATGGATGATATCAGAAGAGCTGTACAGCAGGGAGCTTGTGCAATCTATCATGCTTCCTCTCACAATATACTCCATGCAAGGGATTGGTCGATTCTTCCAGAACTCTATAAAAGTGCAAGATTCACAATAAGGATTAAGCATTATCTTCTGACTGGTGTTTATGTATCTGCATTCAGAGAACTCACTGCTGTTATCGATGAGGAAGAAAAGGCAATCCTTAAAACTCAGAATCCAAGTACAGAAGAAGCTGCCTTCATGCTTCTTGAATGGGCATCGAAGACAATGAGAAATATCAACATAGATTGATCATAGGTTCATCAGGATGTAGATGCCATCCTCTTCTGGCGGCGCAGGGAAGAATCTTACAGGATCGGGAAGATCTGGAGGGAAAGCATAAACCGGAACTGATTCATCTGCTGCCATTTCCCCGTATATCCCGAACGAAATGAAGCTGTTGCATATTATGCAGTCAGGATTTCCCTTCCATGCATCACCAAGAGGAAATGGAAGATAAGGAAGCTTGTTCTTAAGAAGATAAAGGTATTCAGGAAAATACTTCTCATCATTTTTCAGATGTCTCTGTATTCTCGGAATAGTCACGTTCTTTCAAAACTTTCACAAGAATTACTGGTGGAGATGGATATATATCCTAGGTGGTTCCTATGTCTTGTTCGATCTTTTCGCCATTGCGACAGGATTAGAAGTCTGGAACGAAATTCTCCTTATGATGTTTGATACAACAGCCTCTTATTGGACTCTGTTATGGATGTTGTTCATCATACTTGGAATACTATCATTTACTTTGGGAATATTCATTTTCAAGCAGTGGAAAACACAAAGAAAAAGATGATTCATAATCAAAGAAGTATTGTTTTACGATATCAATACAGTCTGGAGTGTTATCAGGAATATCGAAGTCTATCCACAGTGGAGGAGTGATGTATTCAACGTTGAAATTCTTGACAGCACAAGATTTATTGAATATGGAATGGGGTTGTTTCCAACAGCTTTCTTAATAACAAAGGAAAGAAACTCTTCCTCTGAAAATTTGATATCGATATTGCGAATATTCATAGTCATTGGATTGGAATGCTGTATGAAACAGAAAATGGGACTGAAGTGGAATTCACTGAAGCCATATCTGTGAAAAAGATCATTTTTAAGCTATTTCTGAAAGCCTATCTGAAAAAGCAGCAATCTCGATTTATGAAAGATTTGAAAAGATATTGTACAATTGGAGAACAATGAAATTCATAGAATATGGCAAGAAAGATAGTGATACGATAATCCTCTTGCATGGAGCAGGACTTTCTTGGTGGAATTACAAGAAAGAGGCAGAACTTCTTGCTAGTAGGTTCCATGTTATACTACCTATTCTGGATGGACATGAAGGTAGCGATAGGCCTTTTACTTCTATAAAATCAGCAGCCGAGGAAATCATAGAATTCATTGATACTTGCTGTGGCGGTTCTGTGCTTGCTATCGGAGGTTTATCCCTCGGTGGTCAGATTCTTCTTGAGATTACTGTCAGAAGAAATAAAATATCCAGATTCTTTATCTTTGAAAGTACATTGGTAATCCCCAGGCGGGTTTTAGCAGCATTCATCCCTTCTTCTGTTTCTCTCAGTTATCCCCTCATAAAGCATAAATGGTTCTCAAAGTTACAAGCGAAAACACTTGGAATTCCTGCAGATCTGTTTGAGATGTATTACGAATCATCAATTCAGATAAGCAGGGAAAGCCTTTCAAGGATGCTGTTGGAGAACGCGGTCTTTATGCCTGCTCCCTACATAAAGGAAATAGATGCCCTTGTTATAGTGGGTTCTGGAGAAAGAAGAATAATGCGGCGTTCTGCTAGGAAGCTCAATGAAATAATAGAAGGAAGCAAGCTTAGAATACTCCCTGGATACAAGCATGGAGAGCTGAGTCTTAGGCAGCCAGAGGAATATGTTGCACTTCTGGTTAAAATGATTGACGGAAAGCTCTGAGCGAATAACATATGCCAAAGATATGACAAATAGGCACAACAAAGAACCAGAAATGAAGATGCACTTACTTGGAGATATGGTGAGGTTGTGAGATATAGCTGCATTCTTTTGTCTGTAAAATTGTAATTATTTGTCGTTCTGAGAGAGACTGCAAAAATAAACTAAACCAATGGTTTGTTTAATCCAAATGACAAAACACACAATATTGAAATCGAGGAACGGAGTAATGTTCCCTTGGAGAACAAATGATTAATCAGATAAAGATAGGATAATTCATTGCAACAAAGGGAAAGAAGAAAGAAAATCGCATACTTGGGCTGAAGTTGCAGAGAGTTTGGGCATAACAGAAGAGCCGTTCCAAAATGGGAAAGAGAACTTGCACTTCCAGATTCATCAATAATGCTGAATCTGTGCAGCATTCCTGACTCCTGGAATCGTACTTATCTCTTTCCTGGTTTTGATTGAGCTCTTGATACTCTTTGTGGGGATTCACTTCGCATTGAATATCGAGCGTGATGCAGGATATTACGAATGCAGATTCTGCCATCATGGATACGTTCCGGATTTCAACACGTCGTCATTGTAATGCATATAAGTAAAGTCCGCCGGATGAAATACTCTTCGTGCGGAAAGAGGGCATGGCAGAAGAAAGTTCTTTCAAAATAGACTTCCCTGAATCTATTTTTCTTTCGAGTACGATTTCTTCAAATGCCTTTCTTAGAGCATGCCCATATGCAAAATCAAGGTAACGTTGCTTTGATTTGATGTCTTTACAGATACTTGAGGGCAGCTTTTTCTCCTGAATAACCACAGCGAACTTCATTGTATCCTTGAATATGGCATAGAACAGTTTCCTGTCCCGTTCATCAAGTATGGAGGCTTTCGCGGTGGCCAACGTACTTATCATACGCTTAACATAAATTATATTGGTACTCCACCGCTGACAAACATCTTCCGATGCCGTAACTATAGCTTATTGTTTCAACAGCCGGTCGCCAAGGAGAAATCGGAAATCCACTCATCCAAGCTTTTACCTTTAGACTTTGATTTAGTAAACCGTTTGTATTAAATAGGTTTACATAAATAGGGCTATGATGCTACTCTTTCGTTTATGGATGCAGTGCTTAGGACAGAAGATCTCTGTCTTGATATCAATGGGAAAGCAATATTCAAGGATGTTTCGTTATCTTTGGAAAAGGGAACTTTTGCAGCTCTGTGTGGTAGAAATGGAGCTGGTAAAAGTCAGTTGCTGAGATGCCTTAAAGGACTGAGAAAGCCTACCTCCGGAAATATTCTCATTGATGGTAATCCTTCTTCTCCCAAAGAGAGAATGAAGAGAATAGCGCTTGTATTCCAAAGCGCTGAGATGCAGATAGTGCAGCAGAGTGTTGAGAAAGATATTGCATTCGGTCCTGAGAACCTTGGCCTCGATAAGACAGAGGTCCAGCGTCGTGTCGATGAAGCGATATCCATCATGAATCTTGAGGAGAAGAGACTGCAGAGACCTCAGACACTATCAGGAGGAGAGCTTAGGAAAACTGCAATTGCCGGAGTACTTGCGATGCAGCCTGATGTAATTCTTCTTGATGAACCATTTGCAAATCTTGATTACCCATCGACTCTTGCTGTGATCAAGGCACTTATAGCAATGCATGAACGAGGTTATACCATTCTTGTGGTATCACATGAAGCTGAGAAGTTCCTTGCTCATACTGATATGCTTTTCATAATGGATAAAGGCAGTCTTGCTGTAGCTGGTAAATCGGAAGAGGTCTTTGAGAGGCTCCGCGATTACGATATATACCTTCCGAAATCCTGTTCATTTGGAGATCTTACATGGCTGAAGGGATAATATTCCATTATCGCAATGATGATAATATTCTTTCGAAGATGAATCCAAATGCCAAGCTTCTGTCAGTGCTGGTCTTTTCAGCTATTGTCTCATCAGCAGGTAGTTGTGTCGTGTTTATCATGTCACTGCTTGCTCTCATGTTGGCCATGGCTATCAGGCTTCCATTTGCTCGTTATCTAAAGGAAAGCATCTTTTTTCTTATCATTGCAGCCTGTATGGTCCTTTCAGCTGCTGTTGATACACATAATGCGGTTCTTGCTGCTTCAAAAGGAATAGGTTTCCTTGCGATGGTTCTGGCCTCAATGCTGCTTACCGACAGCACGATGCCTGATGACCTCTCACGTTCACTTGGATCTGCGTTATCACATGTGGTAGGACGACGGGCATATATTCTCGCTGCAGCTGTGGAGATAACGATTTCCATGATTCCCATAATAGTAGATAGCGCTATCGGAATGTTTGAAGCACGCCGTGCAAGAGGCGCTTCGTTTGTACACCATCCTGTCCGCACTATTTCAGAGTACTCTGTTTCAATTGTTTCCGATCTTTTGAACAAAGCGGAGATATATACGGATGCACTATATGCGAGAGGTTATGATGCTTCTGCGCGTCGCAGTGTTCCCGAATATAGAGCCCTGGATGTTGTGGTTATTCTTTTCGATATTATCACAATAGTCATTGCTGTTGTTGTTTCCCATATTCTCTGACAGATTGACAGAATTGCAGGATATTTTGTAAACTTTTATTCATATAAAGGTTTACAATCATGGAAAGAAAGCAGATCTTGAAGATAGTTATTGTTGCGCTTTTCGCTGCGCTTTTTACTGCCGGTGCATATA
The DNA here is from genome assembly GCA_949283235.1 of uncultured Spirochaetales bacterium. Taxonomy (GTDB): domain Bacteria; phylum Spirochaetota; class Spirochaetia; order Sphaerochaetales; family Sphaerochaetaceae; genus Ornithospirochaeta. The sequence goes on from CASDRY010000129.1 coordinate 13,381, forward strand.
TTAAAATACCTCTTGCACCCGTTCCTGTTGTACTGAGCACACTCTTTGCGCTCATTGCGGGGTCATGTCTTCCTCTGTCATTGGCTGTTGCTAGTGTTATTGTATATCTCTTCCTTGGAGCTATAGGGCTTCCTGTATTTACATCGGGTGGAGGACTTGCTGCTTTGTTTGGTCCGACTGGAGGATATCTTATAGGATTGATACCTGCGGTTATCTTCGGTTCTCTGATAATGAAGGCATTGGAGAAGCATATAAGGATAGCCTCTCTTCTTTCTGCCATAGTTGCAACGATATTCATATATGTTGTCGGACTGCCATGGCTTTCGGTCAGGATGGGAGGTCTTTCTGTAGCCGCAACATTGAGTTCAGGTCTTGTTCCGTTCATCATCGGAGATACTCTTAAGATAATTGTTTCCGCAATAATAGCGCCTGTTATCAGGCCTCGTATCATGGAATTGCTTGAGCGTGATGAGTGAGGATGATATGAGCATAAGAGAACTTGCAGACAAGGTAGTTAATGGATATGTTGTCAGCGCTTCAGAGGCCATGGAGCTGTATCAGGAGCCGCTTGAGGCTCTTTGCAGTGAGGCTGATAGGATTCGCCGCCATTTCTGTTCAGATCATTTCGATATCTGTGCAATCGTGAATGGAAAGTGCGGTCGCTGTTCTGAGAACTGCCGTTTCTGTGCACAGTCTGCATTCAATGATACAGGAGTGGAATCATATCCTCTGCTTTCTTCCGATGTGATAGCGGATGCAGCAGAGAAAGCCACACAGCATGGAATACAGCGTTTCTCTATCGTGACTTCAGGAAGAAAACTCTCTGAAAGGGAAGTTGATGAGATGTGTACTACCGCGCATGACATACATGAGCGTTGTGGTATATCGCTTTGCGTCTCCTTTGGATTACTTGATGAGAATGCGTTCAGAAAGCTCAGAGAAGCAGGTGTTTCAAGAGTTCACTGTAATATTGAGACTTCCAGGCGTTATTTCCCTTATATCTGCACGACTCATTCCTTTGAAGATAAAATAGAGACGATAAAAGCGGCACAGAGAGCAGGGCTTGAAGTTTGCAGCGGCGGTATCATGGGACTGGGAGAGACTCCTGAGGATCGTATAGATATGGCTATCACACTCAGGGAGCTTGGTATCATGAGCATACCTTTGAATATGCTCAATCCTATTCCTGGTACTTCATTTGGGAACAATAAGAAGCTAACTTCAGATGATATGCGCCGTATAATTGCTGTTTTTAGGTTTCTTATTCCTGCGGCAGCGATCAGAATGGCTGGAGGACGCGCGCTTCTTCCAGATAACGGCCGTTCATGCTTCCTTTCAGGAGCTAATGCCGCCATCTCTGGCGATATGCTGACAACAGCTGGAATCACTGCAGCTAAAGATATGGAGATGCTGACCGAGCTCGGATATAGAATTATCAAGCAGGGATGAAAACCAGATAACATTTTCTCATGATATAAAAGGGATTCCTGATCTTCAGATAATCAATTTGTGCTGATATTCTTAGAGATGGGAAATCCCTTCTTTTATTGTTTCCTTCTTTGCTGTTAGAATTTTCTTATGTATGAGTTGATAGAAGCAAAAGGGAATAGCTATTACATAGAAAGCCCTGCAAAGATAGGGCTTGTGAAAATAATGGATGATGAAGTCTGTCTTATAGACAGCGGAAGTGATAAGGATGCTGGACGCAAGGTCAGGCAGATACTTGATGCTAATGGCTGGAAGCTGAAAGCAATTTTCAATACTCACTCAAATGCTGACCACATTGGTGGAAATAGTTATTTACAGCGTCAGACTGGCTGTAAAATCTATGCGCCTGGAATTGAGTGCAGTTTTACCCGTCATCCAGTTCTTGAACCATCCTTTCTGTATGGAGGTTATCCATTCAGCGATCTAAGACATAAATTCCTTATGGCGGGAGAGAGTGATGCGGAATATCTTAATGCGGAAGTCCTTCCTGAAGGAATGTCGATAATCCCTCTTCCTGGCCATTTCTTTGATATGGTCGGATTCCGTACATCAGATGATGTTGTCTATCTTGCGGATTGCCTTTCAAGCCGAGAGACTCTTGATAAATATGGTATTACTTTCATCTACGATGTAGAGGCGTATCTTAAAATCCTGGAAATTGTGAAAGCGATGAGTGCGGCTGTATTTATCCCAGCCCACGCTACCGCTTCTGATGATGTTTCAGAGCTTGCAGAATATAACATCAGCAAGGTTCATGAGACTGCGGAACGTATTCTTTCAATATGCAGGGAACCTCTTTCTTCTGATGATATAATTCAGCGGATCTTCCAGAGTTATGATCTGAAGATGAGTGCTGAGCAGTATGTGCTTATCGGAAGCACTATAAGGTCATACCTGTCCTGGCTGAAGGATAAAGGTGAGCTTGAGATTGTTATGTCTGATAGCATGCTGTTCTGGAAAGCCCTCTGAAAGATGGACACGTAGCTTCTATAACTTTGCTACGTGCCCACAGTTATTGCTATCTGTTTATGACTATCAACGGGAATAGGGTGGAATCATCACCTGTATTCTCAATATAGGTATATGGACTGCCTGAAAGAGCATTGTTCATGCTTTGCATAGCATCATTCCATGTGCATTGGTCATTGATTTCCTTGAGATCAATTGTTTTAGAAGACATGTTCTTTCCAATTCCGGGAAGGTCTTTCGTATCTTGCCAGAAACATGCTTTGATTTCTGCATTCTCGTTCAGTCCTGTTATGCTTCCACAGCCATCATTTCCATTTGTTATTCCAGTTGAATAGCAGGCTTTCATTTCATGGAATCTGTTTATTCCCGTAATTCCTCCAGCAGTACTGCCTCCATTTACAGTTCCTGAAGAGAAGCATGCTTCAAGCGGTCCCATGCTGATGCCTGCTATTCCACCGACAATTGTATTGCTTGTGATGGTTCCAGAGAATGAACATGCATAGACATATGCAGCGAAGTTGTATCCAACGATTCCGCCAGTTTCTTCCTTTCCTTCTATATTGCCGGAAGCAGTGCATCTCTCAATTATGGACTCCTGTGAATTCAGCCCCGCAATTCCTCCGATATAATAGTCCATATCCTGAATTGTCCCACTGAATGAGCAGCCAGATATACTGCTGGAACTATCATTGCATCCTGCGATACCACCAGCATAGTATCCATCGCAGATCATTCCAGAGAATGTTGATTGTGTTATCATACCGCCATTGGTGCTCAGACCAGCAATTCCACCTACAGCATATTCTCCGCTCACAGTTCCTTCTGCTTTAGAGTTATTTATTCTGCCGTAGTTTATGCCGGAAATTCCCCCAACATCACCATAACCTCCGGCGGTGACCGATGATGTACAGCCAGTGATGGTTCCATGATTTCTGCCAGCTATTCCGCCTCCTGCAATACCTGAACCCTTCACAGTGCCTGAAACATGGCAGTTCTCAATAGTTCCTTTGTTATCTCCTGCTATGCCTCCTGCGGCTTCTGTACCTGCAATGTTCAGATTCCTGATAGTCAGATTTCTGACAGTTCCATTCTCTCCGGTATAACTGAAAAGACCATGATGGTCTGAGTCTCCGTTAACAACGAGGCCTGAAATTGTATGTCCATTACCTTCAAATACTGCATTATACGGATATGATTCAGAACCTACTGGAACCCAAGGCTTTGAGAGCGATATATCAGCAATAAGCGTGAGCGAGGAGGCCGAATGATCTTCTGCCCATTCATAGAATCCCTCTTCTGTATATGTGATGAATTCTCCATTGCCAGATACTGCTGTATCATCCCACTTCGCGGTGAGCAGGGTATTTCCTTTTATTCCTGCTGAGAAATCGAATGGGGTAGCGGAGCCTTCTTCAAACCATCCAAGGAAACGGAAAGCTGTGCCGTTATATGATAATGTAACATCAGGTGGATTCAGAATGCTTCCATCCTTTACTTTGATGGAATCTGGAACCTCGCTCAGCTCCGCTTCTTTTCCAAGGGCTGGCAGTGAATAGGCAAATGATACATTCCAGAGCTGTTTCCATACTGCATGCAGTGTCATATCCTGTTTGATTATCGTATGAGCGAAATCGAACAAGGAATCTTCCTTTCCGTCGATGCTCCACCCAATGAATTCATATCCATCTCTTACAGGCACATTCTGAGGACCTCTTGCATGATGGCCAGAGGGTACGAGTTCAGGTGCGATTTCACTTCCTCCATTGGTGTCAAATGTAATTCTATATACCTTGTTTGTAGTCCATCCTGCATAGAGAACTGTATCGTCTGTAATCAGAGAATCAGGATCATATGGCTTTGTTGCCGCTGCATCGGAAAACCATCCCCTGAAATTATATCCAGCTCTGTGTGGAACTGACGGACGTATATCCCAGATTGGAGTATTAGCCGATGCTTCAATCGTGATTATTCTTCCTGTATCCCATTCTCCTCCATTCGCATCAAACTTGATCTGATACTTAACTGCTGGAGATGATGGGTCACATGCTGAAAGGAGAATAACTATACAAGCTATCACGATGATGCAGAGTCCATTCTTTTTTATATTTGTCATAATTCTATTATATATCAGGAAAAACATATGGATAGAAAATAGAAAGCCAATATGTATCTGTTACTGATTTCATTTGAAATCATGCTTTATTGAAAGGTTTGCAATGTGTTTGATAAGACTTGAAAGATAGGGTTTGCCTCACTGGAAGGTTTTGATTCCAGTTCATCTGAATATGCGCTCATTGATGGAAGAGAAGGCTGAATAGGGAATGCTTAATCCTCAGAACTTTACTTTTGATTATTCTCGATGAGAACTTTTTCAGCTTTTGTCTACCTGTCTCTGTACAGAAGACATAACTTGTCTATTTATTTCCCTTTTCTTCATCTTTCGATGGTATAATCAAATATAACATTTGCACTCGATGAGTGTAATGAAGGAGAACAAAATGAAAAAAGCAATTACATTAACTGCGGTGGCACTTGCGGCTGCAGCTGCTTTCGGATGTTCTGGATTTGCATGGCATACAGAGGATGGCTGTCATCTTCTTGGCCGAACTTATGATATGTTTGGAGATTTGAGCGGTAATAACATAACTGTCATTGCACCGGGTTATGAACTTCATACATCACCATCTGGCACAGGTGAGACTGTAACGATGGAATATGGTTTTGTTGGTAATGCTATCCAGGGTTCTGCATCCCCGATTTTTACAGATGGAATAAATGAGAAAGGTCTGATGGGAACACTCCAGAACTTCCCTGGTTATGGTCATTACAATACTCAGGTAAGTGATGATAACCTCAACCTCCATCCAGCATTCTTCGTTCCTTATATGCTTGGAACATGCGAAAGTGTGGAGGAAGTGGCTGAAGCTGTAACACATCTGAATCTGACAGATGAGCTTATCTTCGGAGCTAATATGTCTGTGCATTATATTTTCTCCGATGAGACAGGCGAGGCAATAATCATAGAGCCTGATGAGGATGGAATTACTGTTCATCGTTCAACTATCGGAGTAATGACAAACGCTCCTGGTTATGATTGGCAGCATACTAATCTTAAGAACTATGTCGCTGTATCAAACGTGCATACACCACCTCGTGAGCTTCTCGGAGAGACTGTTTCCACATTCGGAAATGGAACAGGCGGAAGCTTTGGTCTTCCTGGTAGCTATTCCTCTCCAGATCGTTTCGTTCGTCTCGCATTTGCAAAGAATTTTGCTCCGCTTGGAAAGAATGAAATTGATGGAATCACAAGGATGTTCGATACATTCTCCGTTGTCTATGTTCCAGATGGAATGCTTAAGGAGAGTGCTGATCATGACGAATATGAAAGAACTCTCTGCACGACAGCGATGTGCGCTGAAAGCAGAACTTATTACTTCTCCCCAGCTGAGAACAGACGCATAAGCGCTTATAACGTTATGAACGCTCTCGAGGCAATGGGCGAGGGTGAGACTATAGCTCTCTATCCGATACCGATAGAGGAAGATATAAACTACGTAATCTGAGATAAGATTATTGTTTTGCAAAGAGATAGGTTAGGACATTCCTGCTTATCTCTTTTTCCTTGTCTCATTCTCTGTTAAAGATTATTTGTATGAAAAAGCCTTTGATTGCGATTGCTGGAAATATACTATTCATGGAAGGTGGCGATATGCCAGGTCTTCCAAGGGATTACGTTAATAGGGATTATTCAGTATCTGTGAAAAATGGGGGAGGAATACCAATGATAATTCCTCCGCAAAGCGGTCTCGAGGACATTGAAAGATGTATCGCTGTATCCGATGGCCTCATTCTTTCTGGCGGCTATGATATCTCCCCTGATTTATATGGAGAGATCCCTGATGAAAAACTTGGATTCACACTCAGGGAGGTAGATCTTTTCTACAAAGATGCTATCGAGGTTGCGATAAAGATGCATAAACCGATTCTTGGAATCTGCAAAGGAATGCAGGCTCTGAATGTGTTTCTCGGTGGAACGCTTTACCAGGATATTCCTAATCATGTTCAGAAATCTCCAAGGCATGAAGCTTGCCATGAAATCAAGATAAACCAGAATAGCTTTCTCTTCCATGTTCTTGGCTGCAAGGCTAATGTAAATAGCTTCCATCATCAGTCAGTCAAGGGCATTGCACCTTGTCTCAATGCCGTTGCTGTCTCCACAGATGGCATTATAGAAGCTGTGGAGAATTCTGAACTCAGTATCATCGGAGTGCAATGGCATCCTGAGATGATGGCAGCAGCTGGCAGCATTGAGATGCTTGGTTTCTTCAGAAGATTCATAGAGCTATGCTGCTAATAAGCCGGCTCTATGCTTAATTCATCTCGATAGGAAAACATTGAAAAGCTTTGAGAGTGCTTCCGTATCCCTTGTCCCCGCAGTCTCATAAGGAGAATGCATTGAAAGCTGTGCTGCCCCGATATCTACAGTCGGAATTGAGAGCTTCTGAGCAGAGAGGTTGCCGAGAGTTGAACCTCCTGGGATGTCTGAATGATTTGCAAAGTACTGGTAAGGGATATTATTCCTATCCATCAGTGTTCGAAGGAAGCTTGCGCTCCCGGCATCCGTTGTGTACTTCTGTGCTGCACTGAATTTAATCGCAACTCCGTCATTCATTCTAGGCTTGTTTGTTATATCGCACTTATTCTGATAATTAGGATGAAGTGCATGGCAGTTATCAGCACTGATCATGAAGGAGGATGCTTTCTTCATTATCTTCTCTTCTTCATCGCAGCCAAGTATATTAAGAAGCCTTTTCATTGTCTCTGGAAGGAAATCTGAAAGCGCTCCCTGCTTCGTTCCGCTTCCAGTCTCTTCATTGTCAAAGAGGGCAACAATAGGGGAGTATTTATCTCCTTTCGAGTTAATTAATGCTTTCATAGCTGTATAAGCACACATCAGATCATCAATCTTTGGGGAGGAGAAGAATTCGTTATCAAGGCCCCAGAATGCATATGGTGTTTTCGGATAGAGATAGAGCTCATACTCAAGAAGATTCTCTTCATCACAACCTGCAACCTCTGCAAGTGCTTTTCTGAATCTTCCTTTCTCTATTCTCTCTGCAAAAAGCGGAAGCATGTCGCTCTGAGCGCTGTAACTCACGCCTTCATTGACTTTTCTGTTCATATGAATTGCGAGATTCGGAATAAGCGCAAGAGGACGATTGAAATCAACAAGTCTTTCCTCGATTTCATCTCCGTTCTTTACAAAAACCCTGCCTGCGATTGAAAGCGGACGATCAAACCATGGTGCCATCAATAAGCCACCATAGACTTCGGTATTAAGCTCCGTGTACAGACCTGAAGCTGTTACTTCTGGATTTGTTTTTACTTTGAATGCTGGGCTATCAGTATGCGCGGAGACTATCGAGAAGCCTTCCTCATTTTCATTCAGCCTGAACGCAATGATAGCTGAACTGTTTCTTGTAACGAAATAGGAACCACCTCTTCTGATGTTCCATCTTTTCTTCTCGTCAAGCTTTTCAAAACCTGCGCTGAGAAGTTCATTTTCCATATTCCTGACTGCATGGAACTGGGTCGGGCTTTTCTCTATGAAACTGCAGAGATCTGCAGATGTTGTTATATTGTTCATGATTTAATCTTAGCTTCTCTTAGAAGCTTTGAGGAGAGGCGGAAGCAGATTATCGTGGTTATCACAGCTATTGCGCAGTTTGAGATCATCATCATTACACCTAGCGCTGTCGCTCCATCTGAAATAAGGCGCTGGAGAATATAAAGAACAGGAATTCTGAGGACGAAGATCCTTAGGAAATTTATGATGAGCGTTATCCTTGTCTTTCCAAGTCCCAGAAGGAAATCCATGCCAGCGCCGTTCACGGCAAGTCCAAGACAGCTTGTCATATCGAAGATGAAGATTCTCTTTATCATATCCATGAAAGCTTCATCGATTCCATTCCTGCTGGTCGCGAAGATAGGGAAAAGAAAGTCATCGACAATAAAGAGGAATATCATTGCCAATATGCTGACTGAAAGTGTTATCACGATATTTGCCTTATATCCATTTACAGCTCTATCAGGTCTTCCTGCTCCATAGTTCTGGCTGATTATGGAACTGGAAGCATCCGAGAAGCCATTCTCGAATGTAGTGGCAAGTCCGCATACATTGTTTGATATCCCAAGTGCACCTATCATCTCAGCTCCATAGACAGCTGCCATGGAATTTACAACAGTCTTTCCAAGTGAGAATGCTGAATCCTCTATAGCGACAGGGTATGAGATATTAATGATATCCTTAGCGCCTTTTCCTCCATGGATAATGAGGGAAGGACGGATGCGGAAAATGCTTCCTTTCCTTGATAGATGAGTGATTGAATAGAATGCAAAAGCTCCATAGGTTATAAGTGTCGCAAGTGCTATATGCAGGATTCCTTTGTCCAGAACATAGATGAATATAGCTGTAAGTACCAGTTTCAGGATCATTGAAGCCATGTTCACAGCCATTATTACACTGGTTCTTCCCCTCGATTTCTCAACATTGATGTAAATCAGGTTTATGAAATTGAGGATTGTCGCGACAATCATGACATTGAAATAGGAAGTTCCTTCTTCGATGAATTCCTGGGGAGTGCCTATTAGAGTGAGAAGAGCGGGAGAGAATGGAATGATGAGAAGGAAAACCGCGGAGATGATGAGAATAAGTCTTATGAGGATATTCATCAGCTCCCCAGCTCTATCATTTCTTCCCGCACCATAAGCTCGGTTTATAAGGATCATGGATCCTGTGATAAGCCCGGAGCCTATTGAATTAAGTATCATTCTCAGCTGATTGAAATAGGCTACCGATGATACATCGATAGTCCCAAGATGGCTTGCCATTAACGTATCAAGAATGGAGAACAGGCAGTTGAATAACGCATAGACAGCAAGCGGAGTCCCGACCTGGATTATAAGCTTATATAGATTTCCTGTTATCGAGTAAGTCCTGAACTCAGCTTCTGTCATCCTTTTCATTGCAGCACCTGGCAAAGGAGTTTAGCTCTTTACAGAGTGTCTGCAAAGTATTGTTTCACTTCTTTCCGAGATTCATGAAGCTCTGTACAGGAATGCTGAAAACAATACCCATTCCTTTCTTTTTCAGCACTTCCATTGAGCTTATAGCCTCGATTACTTTATCAGCTTTGTCCTTTGATATGACTATCATCAGGATCTCTTTCTCAGGAACAAGAGGGGAGCCGAAGAATTTGATATCATCCTCGGTGCTGGTTCCATGAGCGTTTATGACAGTGCCACCCTCAGCTCCAGCTTTTCTCGCTGTAGCCATGATATCCTCACTGTATCCAGCTTCAGAGATGACTTCTATCAGAACCCATCCGGAATCAATATCACTTCTCTCCATAGTCTTATCCCTCCCTGAATCAATGGTCATGACAACACCTTTTGCTTTGACACCGCTTACAGCATCAAGAATCCTCTCCTTGTCCTCTGCCTTGATAACACTGATGAGGACTTCCTGTTTTGTATCTCCCAGTCCGAGAGCTGCAAGTATTGTCTTTGTAGCTGTTCCTTTAGCAAGGCACACAGTTCCTCCCGGAGCCCCTGCCTCCCTAGCAGCCGCCATTATCTCTTTAGCTTCTCCTTTTCTGGATATAGCAATCATAGTGCACCAGCTCATTTCTTCCCCCTCTCAGCTTTTCTGAGTCTGCCTTGGTAGATGATTCCGAGTATTTCTATCAGAAGAACAGGCATCATGGCTATCATCGCGATCATTCCGAAAGATGCTGTCAGGGATGATGAAGCATTTCCGGAAGCTGCCCCCATCGCAAGGGGTAGAAGGAATGCGGAACTCATCGGTCCTGTTGCAACTCCTCCGGAATCGAAACCTATTGCGGAGAACAAGCCTGGTGTCTTGATCATGAGAAGCATGACAAGTCCATAGCCTGGAAGCAGGAATGTCCAGATTGAAAGATTATGCACAGTTCTTATCAAGGCAAGCACAACGGCAAGCCCGACTCCGATAGCTAGAGTAAATAGCATGAGACGCTTGGAGATTCTCCCGCTGCTCGCATCCTCGACCTGTCCTGTGAGAACCATTACAGCGGGCTCTGCAAGAACTACACATACTCCGAATATGAAACCTGATGCGTAAAGTATGATTGGATTGATAGCTATCAAAGCGCTTCCAAGTTCTCTTGCCACATCGGAGAATGAGTATTCGACACCTGTAAAGAATATGACGATTCCAAGATATGCATAAGCTATGCCTGAGAACTCTCTCGTTGCCTCGGTGCGTGGCATTTTCAGTACCAGAAACTGCATGAGGATGCATACAGCTACAAGAGGTAATAATGAACTTCCCACCTCACTGAATTTTGAGGCGAGAAGGGGCCAGAATGAAATTGCCTCCTCTTCGCTTGCTATGGCACCCATCTGGGATGAGCTTCCGAATACAATACCGAGAATGAGCACTGTGAGTATCGGTCCAATCGATGATAGTGCGACATAGCCGAATTCTGCTTCATCGCTATGTTTTCTCATTGTAGCGACACCTGCACCAAGTGCCATTATGAAAGGAACTGATAGCGGTCCTGTTGTAGCTCCTCCTGAATCGAATGCCACTGAAACAAAGAAATCATCATTGAAGAAAGCTACTGCGAATATCGCGAAATAGCTTATAGCGATTACTATCTTCAGTGGCCATGATAGGACAGTTCTTGCAAGCGAGATAGCGAAGAAGACAGCAACGCCGACAGATATTGCTGCTATCAGGGTAGTTACAGGTATTGCTGGGTTCACTTGATGAACCTGCGTGGAAAGAACCTGCACATCGGGCTCAGGGATTGTTATGATGAAGCCAAGAACCGCTGCGGCTCCTAGCATCAATATGAGCGATCTGCTCTTTGTCAGTGCTCCTCCGATTCTTCCTCCCAGAGGTGTTATTCCGACTTCGACACCTGTCAGGAAGAGGGTAAGCCCTATTATTACAAGAGTACAGGAGAGCATGAAGCGCAGGAATTCCAGACCATCCATGACCCCCGCGATGGCTGAAAGAATCGAGGAGAAGGCCGCGATTGGCAGAACTGAGATGACAACTTCCTTGAATTGCTTGATGATATCCACCGCATCTTCTCCTATGGAATAAGTATAACAGAACTCCCTGTTACACGGCTATGAACAGAGATAAAGCAATGTCTACCAGATTATTATTTCCTGTCCTGTCTGACGCAGGAAGTCATTGCATTTCCTGAAATGGCCATTTCCGAAGAAACCCCTGGAAGCACTTAGCGGACTTGGATGCGCAGATTCCAGTATCAGATGGGATTTGTTTTCAATCAGGGCTTTCTTGCTCCTCGCGTAGTTACCCCAGAGCATGAATACCTTAGGTCTTGGATCAGCTCCCAGCGCATGGATTGCATTGTCAGTGAATGCCTCCCATCCCATACCTGCGTGAGATGCTGCCCTATGAGCGACAACTGTAAGCGTGCTGTTCAGTAGCAGTACTCCCTGCTTTGCCCACCTAGTAAGATCCTTAGACCATGGCCCCTGCTCAACTCCTTCATTGAGTATCTCCTGATGGATATTCTTCAGTGATGGAGGTTCTTCTGTATCTTCATGAACTGAGAAAGAGAGTCCCATAGCCTGCCCCTCCTCATGATAGGGATCCTGTCCCACTATGATTACCTTCGTATCTGCAAATGGTGTCAGCTTGAAAGCGTTGAAGATGTCATTCATTGGAGGATAGACAGTTTTTGTCGAATACTCGTTCTTCAGAAACTGCCTGAGACTGAGATAGTAAGGTTTATGCTGCTCTATATCGAAAAGCTCCTGCCAGTCATTGCCTATGTTTATCATAACTCAATGATAATCCAAGAAGGAGAACAATCCAATGGATTGATTTTGCTAAGATGGATATTATCATCAGCGTGATTGGTTTCATCAGAAGGGAAATTGTATTCGTTATCGCATTGGCAGCTGCTGCTGTAACTGCATTCTTCAATCCTCCATCGATGGCTTGGATTGATGCTATTGATTTCAGGACTCTTTCGCTGCTGTTCTCGCTTATGGGCATCTCAGAAGGGCTTAAAGCCTCTGGTCTCTTTGATAGTGCCGCTGGTGTGATGATGAAAAGAGCGGGGGATACACGAAAGCTTTCACTTCTGCTGCTTGTCATTGTCTTCATTTCCTCAATGTTCTTTACAAACGATGTAGCCCTTCTTATGTTCGTCCCATTCTCGATGATGATTCTTGATAGGGAAGGGGAAGATGAGAAGTATATAATAAGGCTGGTGATTCTGGAAACGATTGCCGCGAACCTCGGTTCGATGACAACTCCTATAGGAAACCCGCAGAATCTTTACATTCTTTCATACTTCTCTGTAGAGGCTCTCCCATTCTTTAGGACTATTCTCCCTTATTCGCTTCTTTCTGTTGTTCTGATTGCCGCTTCATTCATGGTACTCCTTAGAAGCAGCAGAAGTCTGAATGTAGATGAAAGAGAGGTCAGAAAAGCTGAAAAGACCAGGACTGTGATTTACCTTCTTTTCCTCCTTGCTGCGCTTCTTACAGTATTCCATGTAATTCCCGCATGGCTTCTTTTCGCTGTGGAATTGATCTTCCTTGCCATCTTTGACAGAAAGATACTGAAAAGGATTGACTATATCCTTCTCCTGACCTTTGTCTGCTTCTTCATCTTCAGTGAGAATATGAGGAATATCGAGGTGGTAAGAGAGCTGATCACAGCCCCGATGCTAACTCACCCGATAGCTTCCTCTGCAATAGTTTCTCAGGTTATAAGCAATGTTCCGGCAGCTATTCTTCTCTCTCCATTCGCGGAAAGCTTCGAAGGGGTGCTTATCGGAACAGATATAGGAGGACTCGGAACTCCTATCGCATCTCTTGCGTCCCTTATCTCACTTAAATTCTATTTCAGACGTCAGAATGGAAGGAAAGGACATTATCTTGTACTCTTCCTCGTTCTCAACTTCCTTCTTCTTTCAATTCTTGCATTGCTTTCTTATGTAATTGAATGAGGAAAAATCAGACGGAAGGGGGGTCCTTTCTCTTCACTTTCAGGGAAATTTAATTATATTTGTAGACAGTGCATGGGTGATGTGCTCGGCTTGCGATGGTAAGTCTGGCTCTGGATGCATCATTGCAGGTCTCTGTAGATGGAGGAAAGTTTCTTTAGTCTATGGGGTGGGCGATGTTTAGAAGCATTAAGCAATATGAAAAAGCGGTTATTTACTTTTCTGCTTTTCATCGCGCTCCTTGCGATTGAATTGAGCCCAGTTTGGTGTCGGAAGGTGATAGACACTGCAACGTTGACGATAACCCTGACAGTGCCAGCTCCCCCTATCACGGAGGAAACTCCGGTAGGAGATTATACTGGCTACGAAGTTGCTAAATCATCTGATACTATCTTCGTCACGGCAGTGTGAAAAATGCCCTGCGTTCTGCAGGGCATCACCTGACTTCTTTTCAGCCCATCATTGAAGCAAGGAAAGCTTCAATTTCTCCAGCTCTTTCTATTTCAGATGGAAGCGGATCCGCTTTTGTTGCATATACAGCAAGTGCATACTGGCATACCATGATAGCTTCCTGCTCATCGGAGAATTCTCCAAGCGGTAGAGTGGAGTAGAATGGCTGAGTGTTCCTGCCGTCTCTTCCTTCATAGAACTTCATCTTCTCGGTAGGAACTGTCTCCGCGTTGTACTTATCCTGCATCTTGTCGAGTTCCTTTGCTCTCTTCGAAGCGTTCCAGCCTCTTGCATGGAGCTGCTCGGCAAGTTCGAGATAGTTGGTAAGATTCAGCCTGTTGATATTATCCTGCGTATCAACACAGCGGCGGATATAGCTTATAGCGTAATTGTCATTACCG
>CASDRY010000130.1 GCA_949283235.1 uncultured Spirochaetales bacterium
CCTTCTTAGGGATAATAAAAAAGGTGCTGCAATTCCTCATCTGCAAAAGGAATTATTCTTTAATTTGGTATTACCTCTTCCACCTCTCGTCGAGCAGAAGCGCATTGTTGAGAAGCTTGATTATTTGCTACCTTTGTGCGATTCCATGAAGGAGGCCATTGATGCCACTGCCTAAGAGATCAAGAGAATGGAAGACTATCAATCTGCGGATATCAGCTGACCTTTATGCTCAGGTGAAGGAATGGGCTGATATCAAGGGGTAGACTATGACAATGACACTGGAAAGAATCCTTGTAACGTTTTTCAAAGAACATCCTAATGAGGAGATAAAGGAATAATAGCAAATAGGAGAGCTAAGAAAGACTGTGAACAAAGTTGGATATATAAATTACTGGGGACACGATTTCATTGTTATTGATAAAGATGAACCTATCTATCTCATCCCAAAGAATAACGATAATACGATACAAGAAATCAGAGAGCATTTCAAAGATAAAGATTTTATATTCACTTACGAAACTAATTCTCATTTTTGTTCTGTAGCGCACATTGAAAAAGTCAATCATGAATTCCCGAATATTGTTGTTCTACATCCTAAATATTGTTTTCAAGGGGTTTGTCATGATAAATGCAGTTATTTAGAAATATTAGGTGATGTTATTGATGATTTCTTCAATCCTGTAAGGCTTATTTTCAGCAATCCGGATTATGAGAATAATTATAAATACATTACTCAAGGGGTCTCAGAAAAATGGATTATTAATTTTGAAGGAGCCGTAATTTCTGTTGAATTGTTTTTCCAAGAACCTCTCAAGCATGGCTTATTGGGTGATCAGAAATTACATCCTATTCTTCGTGTAAGATTTCCAGAAACCCATGATTTTCAATATATCTATAAGATTTATTCGATAGTTGTCAGATTCCTGAAATTGATTCGATATGATAGAGAATGTGGGAAATTGACAGTTGCATTATATACAAGCGATAAACAACAATGTGGTAGGCTTTTGGATTTTACAACAGGACTTTTGTTTCATAAGAGAGATATGGATGTAAATAGTACCGTATTCCAGCCTTATATAGGACGATTCTTTCAATTTGCGGCTAATATGCAAAATTATTCTTTTATTCATTATCCTTCAAAGAATATTCGTTTTAGTGGATCAGATTATCAATTTTCTGATTGTGTTTGTATATTTCCTGCTTTTGAAGCTGAGTATAAAGCTAATAAGGATGTATATGGGAAGATTGATTTAACACCAATTCAGAATATCAAAAGCAAGGTTAAAAGTAGAATAGAAGAAGTTGCTGGTGAAGCTATGAATCCTGAGGAAATTGCATATATGCGCAAGATACAATCAATCATATCACAAGTATATACACAATTTAGCCTGAGACAGGAAATAATTAAAGCTTATGAATGTCTTGAGGATGTGATGTTTCATAATATTCCAGAGATATTTTTCAGAACAATAAAGTATTCAGACAAGTCAAAATACAATATCAATAAGATTTCCTCAAAGATTTCTGATTTACGAAACAAATATTCTCATGGTGATACCACAGCCACGCTTGATGATGAAGACTCTGAATATATCAGATTCCTAGAAATTCTGATTTATTCTATGCTCCTCAAGCGTATGGAATTCTTGGATGAAGAGATAAGTGATATTGTTAGAGCTATTTTTATATTGATGTGACTGCTTTGTAATTGCTTCTAGAACCTAACCCCCCAACTTGAAGTTGGGAGAAAGGAATGAGCCGTGGCGAAGCCCGGAGTAACAGAAAGACCTCCAGAGTTGTATTCTGAACATGGCTTTCAAACATGGACAGAGACAACAAAGGAGGTATCCAAATGGATGATCAGAGCTTATCACACACGAGATACAATTGCACATACCACATAGTATTCATCCCCAAGTACAGGCGGAAGGTGATGTTCGGGCAGCTGAGGAAGGATGTCGGTACAATACTGAGGAAGCTGTGCGAGATGAAAGGTATAGAGCTGATGGAAGGGACTGTAGCGCGTGACCATGTGCATATGTACGTATCGATTCCACCCAAGGAAAGCGTAGCGGGAGTAATGGCGTATCTGAAAGGGAAGAGCACGCTGATGCTGTTCGATTGGCACCCCGAGTTCAGGGCGAGGGGGACAAGCATTTCTGGGCCCGCGGCTATTATGTTGCAACGGTCGGGAATGTCAATGAAGAGACGATTATGAAATATATCCAGGAACAATCGGAAAGGGATAAGAATGAGATGTAGCCTCTAGGGGAGGCTGCAGGCACTAGTCCATGTTTGAAGCCGCCCTTAGGCGGAATCGTCTAATCCGCCCTGGAGGGGCATTGTGAAACCATCATTTGAAATGGTGGTCTGTCACTTTGTTATCTTTTCCTATGCATGAAAATGGAAGCTGATATAATTGCGTTTGGAGGAGATGAATGGAAGAAAATAATAGGGACCCATCATCTTTTATCAAATTTCTGCTTCTTGTTATTGCTATTGGAATATGTTATCTGTGCTTCGTTCAGTTTCAGGAGACTAAATCTTTTGATTCAACTCCCAAGATCCTTATAGTGAATGTCCTGAGTAATATGGCAAGTGAGGAGTCTTTATCAGATTCCACTCAAGTTGGTAACGCACTTGAGGATGGAGGAATGATTCAAATTAAAATTGACAATGATTGGCTAGAGAATACACTTGGGCAATCATATTTGTATTATGGAGCCGCAAATGCTGATGGATACCATTATACACTTGGGACTGCTATGAATTATATAGCAAGCAATGGCTGGACATTTGTTCAGTATTCTTCTGAGCTTGGTGACACATACTACTTCACGAAATGACAATTCCTAGGGAGTTCTTGTTATTATTCCCCTCTTGCTCAAATCTTTGATTCTTTTTATATAGCTTGGTTGTGAAATATATCGAAGATACGATTAGGATGCTTGGCGATACTGAAATAGCATCAGAGCTGAAAGCAATATATGACTTCTATAATACTGTTCAGCCAGATTTTGAAGCATTCATGGATGAGCATAGTCTTTGCTGTCCTTCTGGGTGTGGGGAGTGCTGTGCTCATTTCATTCCAGATGTTACCCAGTCTGAAGCTCTTATAATAGGAGCTCAGGTTCTGTTCGGAACAAAGAAGGATCTTCTGAAATACAGGCTTTCTGCAAAGTTTGAGTCAAATATAGTCTGTCCATTTTATGATCCTTGGAGTACTCATCATTGCATGGTTTATTCTGTCCGTCCTCTTGTCTGCAGAATGTTCTATTCATGTGCTTCCACTGGAAAAAATGGTGAGATGGAATTCAGAGGATGTCATTTCAATGAATCATCTTCTCCTGTTTCCTCTGAGGATTTCTCTAAAGATATTCATTCCATGAGTGATTACGGAGAGATGTTAGCATCGCTTCCTGGAAACTCAGTATCAACAGAACTCCTTCCTGAAGCTGTTAAGCAAGCTGTGGACAGGATAGAAAATACAATCGATCTGCTTTTCCAGGGTAGTCAGCTTTTTACTGATTCTGATCGGGAAGCTTTGTGACATCTATCCAGCCATCGCACTCCGATGTCTTTTCAAGCTCCTCGATTGTCAGCTTTATAGCACTATTCGGTGTTCCTGCAGCGGGGTAGACGTAGTCAAAACGGCGGAGAGATTCATCAAGGTAGACCTTGACCCCTTCCTTTAGAGCGAAGGGGCATACACCTCCGACAGGATGCCCTGTGAGAGCCTCGACATCGTCGTGTCCTATCATCTTGGCTTTTTCATGGAATGTATCCTTGAATTTCCTGTTATCTATCTTCTCGTCGCCTGCTGCTACAATGACAATAGGACCTGAGGCGAGAAGAAATGACATTGTCTTTGCTATCCTTCCTTCTTCTGTACCTAGATCCGCGGCAGCTTCCTTTACTGTAGCGCTTGATTGATCGAAAAGGATTATATCCTGATCCTTGCCATATTTCTTAAGATATTCCCTTACATTCTCTAGTGACATGCTGTGATTCTACTCATCTGTCCCTCTTTTTTCCAGAATCTGGAGGTGGTGGGTCATTTTGACTCATTATTGGATTGTCTTTTTGTTTTGTTAGCCAAAGGGAACATTCTGACTCGGTATGCTGAAAATGCTTTGTTTTTATAATTTATTAGATTGTAAGTAATTACAAAACTTGGCACGCTCTTTGCAATATTGTTTGTGTTCCGATAAGGAACATCAGATAGAAGTTTTAAGGAGGCCCTAAAATGGCAAATGATGTAACTAGATATAATGACAGAAGCGGAAGAAGGGATCTTTCCCTGTTCGATGATTTCTTCAGCTCGATGCTTGGAGCATGGGATAACTACTCAGCAAGAGTACCGGCAGTGGATGTCGAGGAGACAGACAAGGAGTTCATCATAAAGGCTGAGATGCCGGGCTTCAATGAGAATAACGTGAAGATCACAGTAGATA
>CASDRY010000131.1 GCA_949283235.1 uncultured Spirochaetales bacterium
AGTCAGCGTTATCGAGATGACAGGTGTGATGATTACATAGAAAAGTACATTTAATATGATTTCCGGGGTGATTTTGCCAGAAGCAAGTATGAATGCTCCAGCTATTATGAATGCGAAGGAGCTGTTTATAGCACCTGTGTAGATAATCATCGGTTTCATCAGTTCCTTCGTGTACGCAATCACCCACTTCTCATAACGGTCGATCGAATCCTTGAAAAGGCGAAATGAGTATATTGTCTGCCCGAATGTCTTTACTACAGGTATACCCCTGACATACTCGACAGCCTGATTCGACATATCAGCAAGCGCATCCTGATACTGCTTCATTCTTTGCTGCATTCTCTCTCCGGTCATCCGCATCATGATCATGAAACCTAACACGACTGGAAGAAGAGAAAGAAGTCCAAGTCTCCAGTCGAACCAGAATAGCATGATAATGAGTCCTATCGGAGTCGCGATTGCAGCAGCTCTGTCAGGCAGCTGATGCGCAAGATATGTCTCTGTAGCTGCGCCTGAATCGTTTATGATTTTCCTCATTCTGCCACTACCGAAACGCTCTTCAACACCAAGAGGCAAGCTAATAACATGGGAAAGCATCTCCTTTCTCATATTTGCAGCTACCCGGAATGCAGCCACATGAGAACACATGAGTGCTGCAATATAAACAAGCATCGAGATGATAGCCAAAGCTACAGCATAACCTCCATAGCAAGCTATCATCGTATATTCTGACACAAGCACATCACGGATTATCAGCCAGATGCAGATAAATGGAAGCAAAGCCAGTATTGCTGAGAGTGCTGACAGTACCCACGAAAGATACGTCAGAGTCTTATATCTGCCCGCATATTGCAACAAACGATCAAGATCATTGTTCCTGTTCATAAAACCTCCAAATTAGTTAGCAATAGCTAACTATTATATTCAAAAAAAGATATCACTGCCTCATGCCGAAAAGACTCTCCCATCCAGCTTTGTAGAAAGCCTGGAGATTATGGATATATATTCTGGCATCCTCTCTGGAAACAGAGTGCCTTACTATCTCAAAGAAAGAAGTGAAGTAACCTGAAGTAACCATATGCTCAAGAAGGGGATCAATCTCAGGTATCTCTCTCCCGTTCTTTCTCATGAGCGCGATGAATTCCTCCGTGGATTCTTCCTCCACTTTCATCATTTCATCAACCATGTTCGAATATCGAGTCCCTTCAGAACACATCAGAATCAGACGGAACTCATCCAGATGATCATAAATGTACTCCAGACACCACTCAACACATCTGGCTGTAATGTCCCCCATTCCAGAGATCTGGGTATCATATGGAAGTGCAGCAAATTCCTCATGTGCTTCTTTATAGGCAAGCATTACAGTCTCATATGCCTCCTTCACAAGCGAATCGAATATATCTTCCTTTGAGGCAAAATAACCATATAGAGCTCCCGTAGTAACACCCGCAAGAGCAGCAATACGCCTCATTGACGTTCCCTGGAATCCTCTCTCAAGGAATTCGCTCTTGGCTATTTCAAGTATTCTTCTTTCAGTCGCACTCATAGATAACAGTGTTATATTACAATGTTATATACTAGTCAATATTCATACATTCCTCATAGTCAGAGGCATTGCAAATACCTTTTTCTTTCATTCATATCAGGAAATGAAAGATTTTATAAAATATAGTTAGCAATTGCTAACTTAATATGCTATGATATCTCCATGGATACCAGAACACAGGGTCTTCAGTCCTTCTCCCCTGCTGTTTGAGGTATCCGAAATTTAGAATCAATGAGTTAGCTATAACCAACTAAAGGAGAATAGAACCATGTGCTTTGAGGAGCTTCTTGTAATGCATGCCTCCCCTACATTGGCAAATCTGAAGCCGGCATCACTTATATCCATGAATAATACAGCTCAGGGAAAAGAGTGCTTGAAGAAGCTCGAAAAGCGTGGCTTGATGTTCTTTCAGCTAAACAACAGCAAAGGACAGAGCCTTCTGCTTGTATATCGGAAGGATAAACTGGAACAGGTACTATCCGCACCCCGTGCAGAGGAGATACTGAAACATTTTGGATATCCGGAATCCCTTGAGGAAAGACTTGCATTTCTGAAAAAGCGATTTCAATCTACCCAATGTCCTCATGAGGTCGGAATCTTTCTTGGTTATCCTCCGAATGATGTGAAAGGATTCATTCAGAACAAAGGACAGGGGGCCATCTATTCAGGGTTGTGGAAAGTCTACTCCGACAAGGAAAACGCGGAAAGGATTCTACAGAAATGGGCAAAGTGCCGCAGGAAATACCTTGAGTGCTTCTTAAGCGGAACAGATATAGCAAGGCTGTGCGTAACAGCCTGAGGAGGAATTAATGAAGATTGCACTTGTTTACTATTCAGGAACAGGCAATACAGAGGCAATGGCGAATGCCATTGAAGATGAGCTTAAAGGGAAAGCTGATGTGGATATCATCGATCCAGCGGTATTTGGTTCTGGAGATATCTCAGCATACGATGCATTTGCATTCGGATGCCCTGCAATGGGTTCAGAAGTTCTGGAAGAGGATGTATTCGAACCTATGTTCGCTTCGATAGAGGGGCTTTTATCAGGGAAGAAGATCCTACTCTTCGGCTCCTATGGATGGGGTGATGGTGAATGGATGAGAAACTGGGAGGAAAGATGCCTTGCAGACGGAGCTATTCTAACATCCGCTCCAGTTACTGCAAATGAAGCGCCAGATGATGAGGCAATCGAAGCCTTGAAGAAAGCTGCAGATTCATTGATTGCATAAAGCTTTCCTCTCTGCTAAGGGCTATTCCAAAAGTACAGGCTTTTGAAATAGCCCGATTATTTATGAATCGATTATGCGCCAAGATATGCTTTCTGCACTCTCTCGTTCTGAAGGAGTGCTTCACCTTTATCCTCAAGCACAATCCTACCATTCTCGAGCACATAGCCATAACTCGAGGAACGCAGTGCAAGGCGTGCATTCTGCTCAACGAGGAATACAGTCACCTTATTCTCCTCATTGATGATCTTGATCTTATTGAAGATATCCTGAACAACAAGAGGTGCAAGTCCCAGTCCAGGCTCATCAAGAAGCAGAAGGCGTGGTGCAGACATCAGAGCCCTTGCAATAGCCATCATCTGCTGCTCTCCACCTGAAAGCGATCTTGTCTTCTGTTTCTTTCTGGCACCAAGAATCGGGAAGAATTCATACATGTCCTCCTTCCTCTTGTTTATGATAGCCTGATCACGAACCATGAATGCGCCCATATCGAGATTCTCTTCAACGGTCATGTCAGCAAAGACATGTCTTCCTTCCGGAACGAGCGCAACACCGCGTCTGGCAATAAGATCAGTTGTAAGGCTTCCATGATGCTTTGTCTGAGCAATGACCTCTCCATCGAAGGAAATGCTTCCGCTCTTAAGAGGCTCCTGCCCCACAATTGCTTTAAGCAGTGTGGACTTTCCAGCACCATTTGCTCCGATAAGAGAGACAACAGCACCTTCATCAACACTCATCGAGACATTGGAAAGAGCCCTGATACTGCCATAGGATACGGAGATATCATTGATTTTAAGAATCTCAGCCATTACTCTTCATCCTCCTCTTTTCCAAGATATGCCTCGATAACACCTTTATCATGCTTGATCTCATTAGGTGTACCTTCCGCGATCTTTATACCGAAGTTGAGAACAGTGATACTATCGCAGATATTCATAACAAGCTTCATATCATGCTCGATGAGAACAACTGTTACCCCCAGTCCTCTTATCTTATCGACAACAGTCATGAGGTGAGCTGTCTCAGCTGGGTTCATACCTGCAGCTGGCTCGTCAAGGAAGAGAAGTTTCGGATCCGCCGCCAAAGCTCTTGCAATCTCAAGCTCTCTCTGCTTTCCATATGGAAGGCTTCCTGCAAAATCCTGAGCATACCCTTCAAGCTCGAAGAATCTCAGCCATTCCATCGCACGGCGATACACTTCCCTGTTCTCCTTTGCCGCAAAGATATAGCTCTTAATAGCCTGGGAGAAACGATGATGGAAAGGGCTCTCCCCCACCTTGAAATGGAGACCCATCATAACATTCTCAACAACTGTAAGCTCCTTATACAGCCTGATGTTCTGGAATGTACGTGCAATACCTAAGCGGCTTATCTTCCATGCAGGAAGCCCTGTTATGTCCTTTCCATCGAAAATGATCTTTCCGCTTGTAGGTTTATCTATTCCGGTAATCTGATTGAAAAGAGTGGTCTTTCCAGCACCATTTGGCCCGATAAGTCCTGTAACAAGACCTTTCTCAACATGGAAATCCACATCATTTACAGCAATGACACCACCGAACTCCCTGGTGAGGTGTTCTGTTTCAAGAATTCTCATACCTCACCTCCCTTCGCTTTCTTCGGACGGATGAAGAAATCATGAAGCTTCTCCATTCTTGTTCTTGGATCTCCATAACGATATTTGTCACGCCCAAGGATTCCCTGAGGACGGCAGAGCATCATGACAACAAGCAGAAGTCCATAAATAAGCTGCTTAGCCTGAGCTGGGATGACATTTGTGAGCCCTGTAAGCTGTGGCAGATATGAGATGAACTGGATAATAAACGCACCGAGAATTACAGCCTTGGCATTTCCCATTCCACCAAGTACTACTGTACAGAGAACCATTACAGATACCATGAATGTATACGAACCTGGCTGCACTGTAAGTGTATAGGCAGTCTGGAGACAACCAGCAATACCACCTACTGCGGCACCAAGAACAAATGAGCTGATCTTGTATTTCGTTACATTTATACCATTGGACTGAGCGGCTACCTCATCTTCCCTTACTGCGACCATCGCACGACCAAGGCGACTATGTGCAAGCTGCTGGAAAAGAATGTAGAAGATAAGGACAAACGCCCAGATAAGAAGGATAAACGCAATCTTGTTCCTGGAAGCAAACTGATAACCGAAAAGTGTTGCTCTAGGAATGCTATTGTATCCAACAGGGTTTATGTTTGTCGCAATATTTCTGATGATCTCTCCTAATCCAAGGGTAGCTATACAGAGATAATCTCCCTTGAGGCGGAGTGTAGGAATACCAATGAGAAGTCCTACAAGACCTGCTGCAACTGCTGCGACTGGAAGAGATAGCCAGAATGAAAGACCGAATGTCTTGCATACGATAGCTGTTGCATAGCTTCCGATACAGAAGAATCCTGCATGGCAGAGCGAGAGCATGCCAGTGTATCCAGTGATACAGTTCTGACCAATTGCCATGATTGCATATATTCCTGCGTAAATCAGGATAAGCTGAAAGAAATTAAGCATATCAGACCTTCTCCCTCTCGTTCTTGCCGAGAATACCATCCGGTTTTACCAGAAGGACGATGATGAGAACAGCAAACGCGACTGTATCGCGCATACCATTCGGGATATGCAGTATAGGAGCACCGACAGCTTCAAGGATTCCTAAAAGGATTCCACCTATCATAGCTCCCTGGATATTTCCGATTCCTCCGATAACCGCAGCAACGAATGCTTTAAGTCCGGTCATTGTTCCCATTGATGGATATACACGGAAATCGAAAGCAGCAAGCATACCGCCAACGGCTGCGAGTGCGCTTCCAATTGCGAATGTCAGAGATATTACCCTATTTACATTAATGCCCATGAGCATACTTGTTGACTGATCAAGAGAACAAGCTCTCATAGCTTTTCCCATTCTTGTCTTATTAACGAAGAATGTAAGAAGAAGCATCATCACAACCGAGACAACTACCATTACGATCTGATGCGGTGTGATGGAAATCCCTCCGATATGAATCGGGGTATTATCAAAAGGATAAGGGAAACGACGTGATTGTGTTCCGAAAATCCATGCGGCTCCATTTGAAAGAATGAATGAAACGCCGATAGCTGAAAGAAGCGGTGCAAGTCTGTTTGCGTTTCTTAGCGGCTTATATGCAATTCTCTCGATAACCATACCGAGAACAGCACAGGCTACCATACTGATGATCATAGCAATGAAGAATGCGATAAGCGTCCATGAACTAGGATCTGCAGCTTCGCCGCCTGTAAGAGCATTATAAATAATGAGACCAATGAATGCTCCTACCATGAGGATATCGCCATGAGCGAAATTGATGAACTTGAGGATGCCGTACACCATCGTATAGCCAAGAGCAATCAGGGAATAGATAGCTCCAAGCGTCAGACCGTTCACGATGTACTGCATGTAGAGTGATAATGTACCCACTTCCTCCTCCGGATTATGCTTTGATTAAACAGCAAACTGCCGGAAAGCACGGGCCTTCCGACAGTATTTTTCTAGATTAAACTGAATCAGTCAACCTGTACGATGTGTCCATCAACAACCTGGAAAGCACCGACATATACAGGTGTTGTTCCTTCGACTTTGTAAACACCCTGGCTTGCAACAAGATCACCATTTGCTGCGAAATTCATTGTTCCGTTAGCACCCTGGAAATCATCAGTTGCTGCAACTTCATTGCGGATAGCTGTTGTATCAGCAGATCCTGCCCTATCGATAGCTCCTGCAAGGATGTATGTGGCATCGTAGCTGTTTGTAGCGAATGAGTCTGGGGAATCTCCATCATAAGCTGCAGAATAAGCAGCCTGGAAATCAGCAAGGATGGAAGAAGCTTCAGCCTGTGCAGGACCTACATAGATAACTCCATCTGTGAAATCAGGAGCGAGGTTGTAGATCTCAGGATCTGAGAATCCATCGCTGGAGAGGAATGGAACATTCACGCCAAGCTGTGATGCCTGCTCAAGAATAAGTGCATCCTCTACTGTATAGTTAGGAATATATACAGCTTCCGGACCTGCTGCTCTGATTTCAGTAAGCTGAGTTCTGAAATCCTTATCACCTACCATACAAGTCTCTTCTGCAACAACCTGACCACCAAGAGCTTCGAATGTCTCCTTCATACCAAGAGCAAGGCCCTGGCTGTAATCGTTCATAGCATAAAGAGAAGCAAGCTTTCTATATCCAAGGATTTCATAGAAGTAATGGCCCGCGACCTCTGACTGAAGAGCATCGGATGGAACTGTTCTGAATACATAATTCAGTCCATCAGGATTTGTAGCTGGCTGTGCTGTAACATCCTTGTGTGTTGCAGAAGGGGAAATCATTACGATTCCATCTTCCTGACAGCGCTGTGCAACAGCAAGAGCAGGAGAAGTGAATACAGGTCCGATAATAGCGCAGACTTCATCCATATATGCAAGCTTCTCATATGCAGCGAGAGCCTTATCAACAGTACCTTCGCTATCCTCTGCAATAAGCTCGAGCATCTTTCCATCAACACCACCAGCGGCATTGATTTCATTTACTGCGAGACGAGCAGCATTGGAACATCTGATACCATAATTAGCATTGTCACCTGTGAGTGGTCCGATGAAACCAATCTTATATGTATCACCAGAGCTCTCTCCAGAACCACCTGCTGTTACGCCTGCAAGACAGACAAAAGCAACAAGCAGAAGAGCTATAGCCTTTCTCATAATCCACCTCCTGGATATATTACAAGGAAAATTTACATACCTTATACAGCAAATTGCATAATCATACAATAGATAAACACTCTCTTCTCATAATGTTTTAAGAAAAAATTCTTTTTTTACTGTATTAAAAGGAAATATCAGAGAGAATATTAGACAGGAATCATATACAATGATTGGCGGATAGTCATTAAAAAGGGCCTCTTTCGAAGCCCTCTCAATCATTCTGCTATGAATTGCAATGCTTTTTCTATCTCGGCTTTCCTAAGCTCGGATCTTGCCGCCTGATAATCCTCGGCACTTGCATCTGGTGAGATCCTTCCACCTTCATTGAATGATGGTGCAACTATCTGCTGTCTTGGAGTGGATTTCACCTCTTCAGCAGGAGCTGTTTCTTCAGCAGGAGCTGTTTCTTCAGCAGGAGCTGTTTCTTCAGCAGGAGCTGTTTCTTCAGCAGGAGCTGTTTCTTCAGCAGGAGCTGTTTCTTCAGCAGGAACTGTCTCTTCAACAGGAGTTGTCTCTTCTGCAGGAGTTGTTTCTTCAACAGGAGTTGTCTCTTCTGCAGGAGTTGTTTCTTCAACAGGAGTTGTCTCTTCTGCAGGAGCTGTCTCCTCAACAGGGGTTGTCTCCTCAGCAGGAATTGTTTCCTCAACAGGTGTTGTTTCCTCTATAGGAGCTGTTTCTTCTACAAGCGAAGTCTCTGCAGGAACAGCAGCCATCGAAGCAAGTTCTGCCGCGATATCAGCAACAATCACATCCCTGTACTTCTCATAGAGAGCAACAGCCTGCTCCTCGATATCCGCCTCAGGAAGGCCAAGAAGCTCAGCCCTCTCTTCCGGTGTAAGAGAAGTATAATCTGCGATAATCGCGCTCTCGACATCGGATATGATTGTTTCCTTGTTTTCATCATAGAGTGAGAGCACTTCATCTGTAATATCGTGCTCAGGAAGTGCGAGAAGAGCGACTTTCTCTTCATCGGAAAGCGAAGAGTAATCTCCGATAATAGCGCTCTCGATATCTCCTACAATGCTATCCTTGTAGCTTTCATAGAGGTTTATCGCGAGCTCTTCAGCCTCTTCTTCCGTGATTCCAGCTTCCGGCATCTCCGAGAGGATATCGCTGAGAATGAGATCGCGGTAATATGAATAGATACCACTTAGACCGAGAACTGTAGCCTTCTCTTCATCTGAAAGGGCATTGTATTCAGAGAGGATTGTATCAATAACGCTCTTTGCTATCTCATCCTTTCTTCCTTCGTAGAAACTGAGAATCGCAGCTTCAATATCGATATCAGAAGAAGCTTCAAGAGCAAGATCAGCAGCAATAGCCTCACGATTATTGCTATAAAGTTCTCTTATCAGCGATTCAAGCTGGAGAACGTCAGTCTTCTCATCAACTGTAAGTGAATCATACTCATCAAGTATCGCAAGAACGATATCCGAGACAAGCTGGTTCTTATATTTATCGTAGAGCGAAAGGACATTACCCTCAAAGCTCTCATCAACCTTGGAGACTACATCAGCAACGAGGGCATCATAGTCTTCGGAAACCTTTCCATAAACAGTCTCGACAATTTCCGGAATGTAATCATCAAGAGAGATATTCCCTGCGATAGCAGCTGCAAGAGCTGAGATGAAATCATCATCTGATGAAAGAATCTCAGAGACCCGTTTAGCCATCTCCTCATCTGCACTGAGCGCTGCCACATCTGTCTCAAGCGGTTCAGAGACGTGTAGAAGAGGCTCATTCTGCCTTTCTCTAGCAGCATCAAGAACTGAGCTCTGAGAATCAGGTCTTACAATCCACATCATAGAAAATGTAAATACTGCTATAGCTACTGTAATCGACAGTAAGACGATTCTTGTCTTCTTTCCCATAAAAAGCCTCTTCTCTCAAATTTTAGCACACAGAAATGTCACTTGTCGAGAAATACTATCTTTATCTTGATTATTGATTATCGTAATGACCTGGCGCCCCGAATCGAACAATGACAGACCTATATCTTTCTGGGCTTCAGAGCGGGCTCTGAATTTCTCCTTTGTCATGCCATCCCTTTCCAGCGCCCTAGCCTCTCTTATCTCGTAAGGTGCCACAACAAGAATCACGATGCTGCAGTACTGGACAAAGCCCATAGATTCAAGAAGCGCCGCGTTTATCACAGCAATCTTTCCATTCTTTTCAGCTTCCCTTGCCTCCCTGATTGCCTCTTCCACCATCCATGGATGGGTAATAGAGTTCAAGGTTTCCAGCTTCTCGGGATCTGAAAAGACTATCGGGCCTAGAATCTTCCTGTCCACAGTTCCATCTTCCCTGAAGATACCATCTCCGAATGCCGCTCTCAGTTTTTCATGATTTGATTCAAGAGCCTGATGTCCAAGCCCATCAACATCAATCACGGAAAACCTATCCGAAGGAAGCATCGAGGCAACGGTATCTTTTCCCGCACAGCTTTTTCCAGTCAGACCGATTATCATCAGTGCATATCTCCCCAGGATTCTCCAAATTCAAGAGAAGCTCTGAGTGGAACAGACAGCTTTACAGCCCCTTCCATCGAGCTCTTCACAAGCTCCTCCACTTCATCTTTCTCCTTGAAAGGAACTTCGAAGATGAGCTCATCATGAACCTGAAGAAGTATTCTTGTTTCAAGATTTCTCTCAGTAAGCGCTTTGTCTATTGAAATCATGGCAAGCTTCATTATCTCCGCAGCCGTTCCTTGAATCACTGTATTCACAGCAACTCTCTCAGCGCCGGCTCTCTCCACCTTATTCGAGCTGTTTATTCCCAGGACTTCCCTTATATGTCCGAACCTAGTCTTTACATATCCATTTGCCTTGGCGCTTTCCTCCGTTCTCTCGACAAAGGCCTGGACGCCAGAGTATCTCTGAAAATATCTTTCAATGAAAGAAGCGGCATCCTTACGAGAGATTCCCAGCTCATTAGACAATCTAAATGCGGACATTCCATACATGATACCGAAGTTGATTGTCTTAGCGATTCTCCTTTCATGATCAGTTACATCCTCAACCGGGTGAGCAAAAATCATGGAAGCAGTATATCTATGAACATCTACACCTGTATTGAAAGCCTCCATCAAGCCAGGGTCCTGAGAAGCATCCGCAAGGACCACGAGCTCGATCTGGGAGTAATCAGCAGAGAGGAACAAGGTTCCTTCCGAAGGAGTGAATGCACTTCTTATAAGCCTGCCTTCATCTGTTCTCACGGGAATATTCTGAAGATTAGGATTTCTCGATGATAACCTTCCTGTAGCTGTTCCGGTCTGCAGGAAAGATGTATGGATTCTTCCATTCTCATCAGCAAGAGCCGGAAGCACATCGATATAAGTGCTCTTAAGTTTTGAAAGCTGTCTGTAATCAAGGATATCTGAAATGATAGCCCCGCCCTCTCCTCTCAGACCTTCAAGGGTAGCAGTGTCGGTGGAATAACCCTTATGGGTCTTCTTGCCAGCTTTCATTCCCATCTCTTCAAAGAGAACCTTGGAAAGCTGCATAGTGCTGTTCACATTGAACTCGTGCCCTGCCTCTTCATAGATTCTCTCGACAAGGGAAGCAACTTCCCCATCTATATCTTCCTTCAGCTTGCTTATTCTTTCAGATGAGAGATGGATACCATTTACCTCCATCTTGGCAAGAATCCTCACAAGTGGAAGTTCCAGGGAAACAAAGACATCATGAAGCGACCGCTTCTTCAATTCCTCAGAGAACAGCAGGTAAAGCCTATATGCCATATCACTGTCTTCAGCACTATAAGGGACAGCTCTTTTAAGAGGGATATCTGAAAAGATCTCATCCGGTCCTACAACATCTTCATAATGCGTAGTAGTGAGACCAAGATATCTCGAAGAAAGCTCATCAAGATTGTAGACATTGGAATTTGAATCAAGAAGCCAAGCCGCAATCATTGTATCAAAGGCTATTTCCTTTATATCGGAACCAAGTCGCCATATGATTTTCAGATCATACTTTATATTCTGATTGACTATCTTCAGCTTGCCAGACGCGAGGTATTCATCAAAAAGCTGCTTTACAGCTTCTCTGGAATTGTATTCCTTCCCTTCTGCTACAAGAGGAACATAATAAGCCTTTCCTTTCTCATAGGAGAAGGAGAAACCAACAAGATCAGCATTCTCCTCAAGTCCTGTGGTCTCTGTGTCGAGAGCAACTATCGAACCGAAATCAGAGATAGCTCTATCAAAATGCCTTCTTACTTCATCGAGATCTGTTATTGCACTATATTCACCCCGCTCCTCAGCTTTTCTGGAAGGCACATCTTCCTTCTTGGCAGGCTGAGCCCCCACCTTCCTTAGGAGGGATTTACATCCCTTCTCCTCAAAATCAGGAGCAGCCGCTGCAGCATCCATTAATGAAGTATCGAGCGTGGAGATGGAGAAATCATCCGGGAGGGCATCTTTACGAAGGATTATAAGCTGCTTTGAAAGCTCCGCATCCGCTTTCCCTTCCTCAAGCTTCTTCTGCACTCCTTTCTGAAGCATATTTATATGCCTGTAGATTCCCTCCAGCGTCACATACTCTGAAAGAAGTTTTACAGCTCCTTTCTCTCCAAGTCCCTTTATACCAGGAACATTGTCGGCTTTATCACCTATGATGGAGAGGTAATCGACAATCTGCTCAGGAGCAACTCCGAATTCCTCTTTAACTTCTGCTGCCTGGAATAATCTATACTGAGTCTCTCCCTTACGTGGTGGACGGAGCGCATAGACATGATCGTGTACAAGCTGCAAGAGATCCTTGTCCCCTGTGACCATCACAGTCTCGATTCCAGCTTTATAGGCAATATCTGCAAGGGTCGCAATTATATCGTCAGCTTCGAAACCGGGATTGGAGAGGCATCCGATCTTCATCTTCTCCAATGTTGCTTTGATCATTGGAACCTGAGCATGCAGATCCTCTGGAGCACTATCCCTGTTTGCCTTGTACTCTGGATACATTTCCTTTCGGAAAGTTGGCGCCTTCTCATCC
>CASDRY010000132.1 GCA_949283235.1 uncultured Spirochaetales bacterium
ATATGCTATGTGCTCAGGTGCTTATAACCAAATCGATACTTAATAACAGGAAAAGCTATAACAACCTCCGTTCCTCTGTATCGATGCTCCTTGCGATGGGTGTTATCCCGATTTTCAATGAAAACGATGTTGTCTCTACAGCGGAGCTTAAGGATGTCTTCGGAGATAATGACAGGATGAGCGCTCTGGTTGCTTCCAAGATTGATGCGGATCTCCTTGTGCTTCTTACAGATATCGATGGGCTCTATACAGGCAATCCTCGCAGCGATGATAACGCTGTGCTTATCCATACCATTGATGAGATAACCCCTGAAATCATGTCGTATGCAAAGGGGGCTGGCTCTGCGTTTGCTACAGGAGGCATGAAGACAAAACTCCTTGCTGCTGGAATCGCTCAGAAAGGAGGCTGCGGTACTGTTATCGCATCAGGATATGAAAAGGATATTCTTGTCCGTCTTCTCAGGGGAGAGGAGCTTGGGTCATATATCATTCCTGAGGAAAGGCTTTCTCAGAAAGAAAGGTGGATACTCAACACAACTCCGCGTGGAAGCATCATCGTGGATGATGGTGCGAAGAAAGCGCTCTTTGCACATAAAAGCCTTCTGCCTTCTGGAATAAAAGGTATAGAAGGTGTTTTCGGAAAGGGCGAAGTTGCCGCTATAATAGATGTAGATGGCAATGTATTTGCCAAGGCTGTGCCTTATTTTGATAGCACGGAAATCGAAAAGCTTCAGGGTCACAAGAGCTCGGAGATAGAATCTGTATTGGGAAAAGGGAGGAAGGATGTGATCTTCAGACCAGAGGATCTCGTCTTTACTGAAAGTGTCTAATTATAGGGTAATGCATCAACGCCAGGATGTCGGTATCAGGATATCATCATTATATAGGCAGCAGCAGCTTGCTGTAGGGCTTCTTGACCTTTCTTCAAAGGAAGATCTTGTGGAATCACTTAAATGGTTCACAGCCAATATGAGCAATCCTATATATGTCATAACTCTCCAGTCTAGAATGGATGAGGAGGATTGGTCTCAGCTCTATCCCGATGTCAATTTCATAGTTTTCAAGCTTCCTGCTACTACTGGTGAGTATATCAATGCATTTGCGGATGAATGCTATGCGACATATTTTCTTGTAATGCGTACCGATGCTGTGCTTATAGCTTTCGATGGCGAGAAGCTGATGAGCGCGATGGGGGAGAAGAATCATCCTGCCATCATCACACCTGTTATGATCTCATCATCCTTGGAGGTGCTTCCGACGCTTCGTGCTCCTTTCATAAAGGGCAGGCAGGTTGATCCAATGTCCTTCACACCATCTCTTGATACAGATGAAGAGGAGCCTAATCTCTATCCTATAATGGAGCTTGGCCTCTATGACAGGGCGCTTTTCCAGCGTCTCAGATCCTACGATACTTTGATATCAGGAGAGTTCTATCAAGCAATGGATTTCGGTGTGAGGTGCTTCCTGCTTGGTTATAGGATCTTTACTACAAAGTCACTTGCAATACAGTTTCCTAAGAGACTTTCAATTATCGAGGACAGATCTCTTTGCGATGGTGCTGACAGATTCTATACCAAAGCCATGTCAATAAGACGTATAGCTGGTAAGAATGTGATAGAGAAATGGAAGCCTTATGTAGATAAGGAAGTTCTGAATGATGAAGTGAAGAAGAAGCAGATGCTGCTTCAGAAGACAGACTTCTTCACTCTTATGAAGAACTGGAAGACAAAGGATGCAGCAGAGGAGTGATTATATTCCTTTGATAGCATACATATCATCTCCTGAATACAGCTTCCATTTTTCCTATTTGAAGCTGAAGCCATTGGAGGAGACGAAGGCTATGTCTTTTATCTGAAGTTCTCTTGTTGTCCCGATTAATACCTGGAAACATTGAGATTCTATGTTGTTAAATTGAAATTTCAGGGTTCTGATGGTAATTTAATTATAGGGTCTGACGCTCGAATCGCCTCTACGGAGAGTGGTTCATCAATGAGGTCAGGCTTGTTTTTTATCTCAACAAGTTCAATTGTATAGAGCGTGTTACCTTCAAGATTGTTTATTTTTTCATCATTATCTGAGCATAACCAAGCTTTCCAGAAGGATAAAACTCAATGCAGGTTTCATAGTATCTTATTCGTACATCAATGTTTCCTTTCCTATCAGGACGATCTATGATTTTATGCCCGTGTTCATATAGAATGGCAACATTTGTTGCAGCAGTATTATGTTCTTGTGGAGTAAATCCATTTTTTCAAAGATTTTTCACGGGCTTTGTTTGAAATCATCTTATTGCGTCCTGCTGATCCATAATGAGCAATGGTTCCATCTTCGATATTCTTGATGTTTCTTCAAGTAACATGTAGCTTGCTCGTTGTTAGCAGCATAAACAGGCTTTTATTGTTTCTCTGTGCAAATTATAAGATGGTGGTCATGTCTCTGAATTATGATTTAGCACAAATTATGTACAAAAACAGAGAAAAGTAGAGTAAACTTATTCTTGAAAACTACTGGGGGATTATTCTTTCCAGTAGTTTTCTTTTAGGAGGTTTTATGAATCATAAAAGATTCGTAGCAGTGCTTGCATGTTTGCTCGCAGCATTGTCTTTTGTTGTTGCTGTTCCGAAAGCAGTTGAGGACATCAATATCGTGGAAGAAGTGCCAGTATCTGAAAAGGGCTATACTCTCGATCCAGCTTCTCCATATCTGCCACCTGTTTCAGGTCTTGCCAATAATATGGTGGCAAATGGTGCTGTGTATAGTGTTTATGTTCCTTCCGATCTCTATCCATGGGCACCTGGTGTTATCATCATCGTTCCAGATGGAGAGACAGCAGAAGGCTTTGCAATGTCTGAGCTTGGAAGGGAATGGATGAGCACTGCAGATGAGCTTGGCTTTGCTCTTGGATTTGCAGAGAGTGAGAACGGAACATGGAATGTTTCAGGCGATCCTTCCATGAGAAATGATGTCCAGGCTATAGAAGATGTTTATACACAGATGAGAAGCAAGAGCGTATCCCTCTATCTGCCATTCACGATGGATAAATCAAGAGTAACTCTTGTTGGCTATGAAGAGGGTGGTGAGATGGCATTGGCAGCAGCTGCCGCTTGTCCTGCTGCTTTCTGTGGTGTAGTAGCTATAAACGCAGAAGATCCAGATGAGGCTTATATTGAAGAACTTGGAAAAGGTTTCTGCTATCCATTCCCAGCTGATGGAATGAGAGGTCTGGAAGAGGTCGGTCTTGTTGCTAATACGCTCCAGATGCCAGTATGGTTCATCGGAACGGACGATGAGGGTACACAGGATTATTTCAGAGCGATCAATGGTGTTGATGCTTATGCATATAATGATTATGCGAGTGTTGAATATGATTCTGACAATGTAGTTTCCTCAGTATGGACAACTGCTTCCGACGCTTCCATTACTCCTGCAGTAATCTGGAATGAGTTTGCAGGTACACATACACGTCCTCTTGGAAAGGCTGGTGGACATCTTGCATTTGCTATGAACTTTGCAGAGCGCCCGGACGGAACCGGTTATATCTTCACTGAAGAGGAGTATGGTGGTCTTATCAGAAGATATATGACTTATGTTCCTGAGTCTTATGATCCATCTGTACCAGCTCCAATGGTGCTTGTCCTTCATGGTTATACAGCTACAATGTATGCTCTCGCTGAAGAATCAAGATGGGCAGATGTCGCAGAGAAGGAAGGCTTGATAGTCGTATTCGCACAGGGTTATCCAAACCCGGATGCTAATCCTGCAAATATTCCAGCTCCATCCTGGATGGTACCAGCACTCTTCGGAGATGCAGAAGGTGCAGATGATGTTTCATTCCTTCTTCATGTAATCGATGAGACAAAGGCAAATTATAATATCGATGAGACAAGAGTTTACGGAACAGGTCACTCCAATGGTTGTGCAATGACACTAGCTCTTGCTTCTGTTGCTCCTGAGGTATTCGCAGCTATTGCTCCAATTGGTTATGCAGCTGAAGGTCTTACAGATTCCATCGATACAATCATTCCTCTCAGCCTTTACTATGGTGAGTATGATAGTGCTGTAAATGCAGATGGTGTTGTACTTGCTACAAATTACTGGACAGCTATGAATGGTATCGGAACAGAGAATTCCACTGTAACTCAGAGTGATGATGGACTCTTTACAACAACCACATACCCAGGTCCGAACGGAGTTCCTCTTGTGCAGTTCACAATGGTAACAGATTCTGCTCATTCATACTTCCCAGAGGAATCCTGGAGAATATGGAATGAATTCTTCTCCCATTACACAAGAGTAGATGGCGATGTTTGCTATGATGGTGCAGTTGTAGAGTAATGAGCAAAACTCGATAAGCATCTGAAAACGAGACCGGGGTCGTAAAGATTCCGGTCTCATGCATATTACAGAAGATTATATTTTATATTGCTTCTTTATTCTCCTCGCCATTCCATAGGAGAAAGTCCTGTTTCCTTCCTGAATACCTTGATGAAATAACTTGTATAGGAATAGCCGCACATCTTCCCAATATCTTTTACCTTCATATTCGTTGTGTGTAATAAATGCTTTGCAGTTTCTATTCTTTTCCGTGTGAGAAACAATGAGAAAGGAGTCCCTATTTCCTTGCTGAAAAGCATGCTAAGGTATTGGGTGCTGTATCCCAGCTGATTTGCTATCATATCGAGACCGAATGATGGATTGGAATAGTTGTCGTCCATACTGCTCATGATTTTGAACAAAAGTTCCTTTGAATATGATCCATCCCTTGTATTGAGTGTCGTGCTATCAAGAAAGGCTTTTTGCTCATTGAAGTTCGAAAGTTCTTTTCCGAACCATTTCCTGAAGTATGCTTTATCGATAGGAACCTCGCTTTCCTCTGCTTTCTCCTTCCAGCTATTTAGCGCGGAGAAGAATGATTTATATCTTTCTTCATACGAAGTTGCGAGATTCTGGATAGCTTCTGATAGCTTTATGGCTTTCTCCTCATCTTTTATTCGCCATGCTTCTTCAAGGGAAAGTCCCAGAAAGAGCTGCTCTTCTTCATCCCTTAGGATTTTCTCTATTACAGAGTATCTTACAGGTTTCAGAATGTAGTCTTTTATACCAAGTCTTATAGCTTGCTGAGCGAATTCAAATTCCCCATATCCTGAGATGATATAGTAGCTTGTGTTGTCATTTTTAGAAGCATGCTTGATTTCGTATATTGCTTCTAGTCCGGATAGTCCTGGCATCTTTATATCCGAAAAGACAATATCGAATGACTTCTGCAGACATAGATTTCTCATTTCCTCCCCGGAACTTGCCATCTTGTATTCGATGTATGGCGATGGGTATTGCTCGATGAAATGCTTCAATAGAGTCTTCACACCCATCTCATCATCTGCAATCAGAACTTTCATCCGACAAAACCTCCTTGATATCTATCTTTACTGTACATCCGTTACCAAGGCTAGAGACTATGGAGACGGAGGCTTCGGAATCAAGAATCCTTATTCTGTCAAAACTATTCGAAATACCAATTGATGACATAATATCCGTGCTATTCATATTGAAGCCTCGTCCATCATCTCTTATTGTTATCTTTATCCTTTCTGCTTCTTCTTTTGCTGTGATGGTCACTGTGCATTTCTTCTTGTCTGGTTCCATTCCATGTATTACAGCATTTTCCGCAAATGGCTGTATAAGGAGTCTTGGCACAAGTGATTGGAGCGATTTATCGTCAGCCGTTACAGAGTAATCGAGTCTATCCCCGAATCTATCTTTCTGTAGCAGCAGATATGATTTTATGAAGTTGATTTCATCTGAAAGAGGAACAAGGTTGTCCTTTCTGAGTACATATCTTAGAAGGTCTGAAAGGCTATACAATCCTTCTTCCAGTTCTTTGTATTTGCCTTCGTACACTAACGCAATAAGCGTGTTCAGAGTATTGAATAGGAAATGTGGCTGAAGCTGAGCAAGGAGAGCTTTATTCTCAGCCTTCTCTTCTGCAAGTTTTGCAATGTAGTTCTTCTCGATAAGATCCTTGAGATCGTCAATTGCATGATTAAGGCTTGCACCCAGCTCTTCAAGCTCCCATCCTTTTCTGCTTTCATAGGAGACATTGAAGTTACCTTTCTCAACTTCTGATAATACCTTCCTCATAGCTGTTATAGGTTCTGCGATACGCTTTGTAAGCCTTCTGTTAAGCAGCAGGGCTATAACAAATGCTATGAAATACAATCCTATTCCTATTGCATATATTCCGATTCTTCGCTTTGCCATTGTTGTCTTGTCGAGGAGAATATTGAGAGTATATGGAGTGTCTTTTATTTCCATTTCTAAATGATTGACTCTTCTTGTGTCCTGATTGCCAACTTTTGTCTGCCCATCTTCTTCATATAACATCAAAGCCTCACTCATGAAGGGGTCTGAGGAGGTGAAGAATATGAGATTGCTGTTGTTATCAACAATATAGGCGGTATAAGGAACATCAAAGTCAAGATTCATGAAAAATGATTCGAATGAAGAGGGTAGGATATCTATCTTTATAACGGCATAAGGCGTTTTAGTAACAAGATTTCTGATCGTGCATACGAGTGATAGTTTAGTCGCACTGTCTGAAGGCGAGTAGTAATCTGTCTTATGAGGTGGAATGAATATGATATTTCCATCAGCTGCCATTGCTTTCTGGTACCATTCTTCCTCGCTCCAATTATGATTATCCAATGGTTTTGACAAAGTGAAATTGGAGCTTGAGTAAATGACATCATCGTTATGGACTATGAGGGTGCTATAGAAATTGTTGCTCACATATCGGATAGAGGATATTAGATTTCCAAAGGTATTCTCGAAAATCGTCTGCTCAACAAAGCTGACATTTTCTTGCTTGCTGAATTGGCTTAGAAGAGAAATTACCTCATCATCGAAATATGGAAGCAGTATAACCTGCTCGAGATTGCCTATATACATCGAGATGTTTTCTGCTGTGCTATCGACATAGCCATTCATCAGGTTGATAAGCTGTTTTGAGTAATATCTGTCAAGAAGGCTTGCAGAAAGTATTATTATGGCCAGAAACGGCAACGCAGTACTTAGTATGAAATACTTTGTAAGTCTGTTCAGCAATTTCATCGTCCTTACCATATTTCTATTATATCATTTTATTGATGTTAATTGTAAGTTAGTTCAATGTAAAGAATTGCATCATGATAACAAAGTGTTATCATATCTGAAAAAAGTATTATTTACGAAACTTCTGGCTCCCTGAAAAATAAAAGAGAAAGGAGTTTTGAATGAAAAAATATCTTGCTTTTATGCTTATTTCTCTTTGTGTTCTTCTCCCGGTTATTGCGGGTGGTTCCAGTGAAAATACAGAGGATGGAGGTCTGCATGGTTCGCTTACTGTTGCGACAAATGCAACTTCTCCTACATTTGAGGCTGTTGAACATGTAATAGAACTCTTCATGGAAGAAAATCCAGGAGTTGAAATTGAATATACAACATATGGTAGTGATTATGAGAATCTCATGAAGGCTAGAATGGCTGCAAATGATCTTCCAGATGTATTTGCAACCCATGGATGGGCTGTGAACAGATATGCTGAGTATCTTATGCCTCTCAATGATCTGGAGCTTTCATCTCGCATTGCGCCATCTGTCATAAATACAGTTACAACAGATGATGGAAGCATCGTTGCTATGCCTATCACGATGGAGCAGAGTGGAATTATCTACAATAAGACAATTCTCAAGGAGGCAGGATGGGACCATGTGCCTCGTACTCTCGATGAGTTCTACCAGTGCTGTGAAGATGTTAAGGCTCTTGGTGTAACTCCTGTTTATGTTACAGGAAAAGATACGAGAATCCAGGCTAACATGATGGATATTATGGCAGTATCAATGCTCATTACATGCAATGATGCAGGTGATAATGCAGAGACCCTCTACAATGGCACATTCGATTGGTCTAAATGGGCTCCTGTATCTGGATTCATCACAGAACTCAGGGATAGAGGTCTAATGAATGTCGATGCGACGACTGCAGATCCAATCTATACACAGGAGAAGCTTGCATTTGGAGAGGCCATGTTCAATTACAATAATCAGGCAATGATTACTTCAGCATGGGAACTCAACCCGGATGCAGACCTCTCGATGATGCCTGTTCCTGCGTTCCATGAGGATGATGAGCAGATCTGGATTGGAGGAGAACGCGAATGCTATGGAATCTGGAAAGATTCCCCGAACAAGGAACTTGCAATTGCACTTCTTGAGTTCATGGCTCGTCCTGAGAATGTTAAGTATGTCTGTGATATGGCTGGAATGCCTGCAGGTTTTATTGATATCGATTCGGAGCAGAAGCTTGCTGAGGATTATGCACAGTTTGCGGATCTTCAGATTTATCCATACTTTGATCGTGAATGGCTACCATCAGGTATGTGGGCAACAATGAGAACTATCGGTGGAGCACTTACAGCAGGGGAGATGAGCGTAGAGGAATCCTGCAACACAATGAGGGATAGTTATCTTTCGCTTATGGCTCAGCAGTGATGAACATGGAGCTGCTTCGGCAGCTCCTTTACGTTATAGGAGTAGGTAAAATGGAAAAAAAGAATCAGAATCTGAAGCATTTCCTTTCTTCAGATCCAAGAGCTCTTACACTGCTAACGATTCCTGCTGTTATCCTGTTCGTGGGTTTTGTTGTAGTTCCTATCATTTCAGGTATAAACATCTCATTCACAAACTGGAATGGTTACTCCCAGAGCTATTCATATGTTGGTTTCGATAACTACAGAAAGATGGTTACAGATCCACAGGTATGGACAGCTTTCAGGAATACACTGATATATGGATTTGGTTCCACTCTGATCCAGACAATACTTGGTCTTGCTTTCGCTATGCTGCTTTGCAACAAGTTCTTCTTCAGAAGCGCGGCAAGAACGATAATCTATCTTCCTGCAATGGTTGCCCAGCTCATTATCGGTTATATCTGGTACTTCATAGTGACATATGAGCGAGGTGCTCTGAATGACATCATAATGCTCTTTGGAATAGAGAAGATAGACTGGATGAGTAAGGGAATGAGGGCTGTTCTTATCATAACAGCAATAAACAGCATCGCATACTGTGGAAAGACCATGATCATCTTCATAGCAGGATTGCAGGCCATTCCTGACATGTACAGGGAAGCTGCAAGCATTGATGGAGCTAATAGCTGGCAGGTGTTCAGGAATATCACAATACCTATGCTGCTTCCTGCATTCACTACAAGCCTTGTACTGAACATTATTGGTGGATTAAAGATGTTCGGACTTGTTGTTGCTATGACGAATGGCGGTCCAGGCTATGCCTCTCACTCGCTTTCGTCATTGATAAACTCTCTGTATTTTGGGAATCAGCAAGCTGGTTATTCAGCCGCAGTCGGTATGTTTAGTTTTGTATTTATTGTCTTGGTCAATGTGCTTCTGAATAAATATCTGCAGAGAAAGGAGGTGCAATACAATGGCTAATAGTAAGAGCAAACTGAAGACAAGATGGAATTGGCTCAAATCGATAGCGGCTATTGCTGTGTCTGTGTTCTTCTTCGTACCTTTCTACATAATTCTTTCTCTTTCTTTCAAATCAAGAACTGACAGGACAAGCTATTGGCTGTTTCCGAAAGAACCGACATTTGATGCATATGCTTATGCCTTAGATAAGGGCGATATTGGGCTTGCTATAGGGAATACGCTTATAGTCACGGTTTTCTCCGTTATTCTTGTACTTATATTCGGCGCTATAGCGGCTTATCCGCTTTCACGTCATAAGACAAGGATGAATAAGTTCATTCTCTCTTGCTTTGTCGGTGTCATGATGGTTCCGCCTCTTTCTGTACTTGTTCCTATCTATAAGGAACTTGTCGCATTAGGTGGTATCAATACATTCTGGGGAATCATACTTATTACTGTTACATACAATCTTCCAATGTCGATATTCATGTTCACGAATTTCATTGGAGGAATACCTAAGGAGCTTGATGAGGCTGCTCTTATCGACGGCTGTTCGCAATTCATGATATTCCCACGCATTATACTTCCGAACATGGTTCCTGTAATTTCTTCTGTACTGATTCTTACAGGTGTCGGAATCTGGAATGATTATAGCTTCCAGCTTTATGTATTGCAGAAGCCTAAGCTTAGGACAATAACGCTTGCAATTTCCTCGTTCTTTACAGAAGGCAACAGCAATATGCCTGCAGCTGCTGCTGCAGCTGTGCTCTCTGTGCTTCCAGTGGCAATCATATATCTTTGCCTGCAGAAGTACTTCATAAAAGGAACTATGGATAGCGCCATCAAATAGGAGGAGTTGTTTATGTGGAAAGATGATATCTGTTTTGGACAGAGTGTCGGGAAGAAATTCAATGCAGATGGAAGTGCGAGAAAATTCACTGGCAATACCATGATCTGTCTGCTTGATCATAGTTCGGAGGTTTTTCTCCGGACTGTGAAGGAAAGAGACCTGATAGCGACAGCCTTACCAAGAACTGTCTTCTCATCCCTTCCTGATGAGAGTCTTCATATGACAGCTATTGAAGGTGTTTGCGATAGTGTCCGGGAAAAGGAGTACTGGACATCTCTTCTTCCCTTGGATGCTCCATTGAAAGAAGTTGATGATCTCTTTGAGGAAAAGTGGAAGGAAGTTCCTTCTTTTCCTGATGTGAAGATGCGTTTCGATAATCTCTGGATTTCGAGCGGAATATGCATTGGACTTTATCCAGATACTTATGAAGACGATGTATTGATAAGAGATTGGCGTGATACTGTATCTTCAATTATGGGATTGAGATTTCCAGGTCATGACAGATACAGATTCCATATAAGTCTAGGTTATGGAATAAGCATGCCAAACGAGAGGGAGATGCAGCTTCTTGAGTCATTCAAAAATGATTTTGACGAGAAATGCAGAAAAGAAGGATTCACCTTTACTGTGCCTTCTGCATCTATGACTTATTTCGATAGCATGCTTTTCTTCAGCAAGGTGAGGATTCCAAGAGACTGATGGATGAGGCTCGTCTTCTTACGGATTCTGCGATAGTATTCAGAATACTCTTCTCTCTTATCCTGGGTGGAATCCTGGGATTGGAGAGGGGACTTAAGAATAGGCCAGCAGGACTCAGAACATACATTCTTGTATGCATGGGGTCCTGCATAGTAATGATGACTAACCAGTATGTGTATCAGGTATATGATACAGGGGATCCTGTTAGAATGGCTGCTCAGGTAATAAGCGGCATAGGTTTTCTTGGAGCAGGCACAATAATTGTCACTAACAGAAATCAGATAAAAGGACTCACTACCGCTGCCGGTCTCTGGGCTTCTGCCTGTATAGGGTTATCAATTGGAATAGGGCTTTATGAAGTCGCAATAGTCGGGGGTGCTGCGATTTTTATCGTACTTACTCTTCTTAATCATTGGGATTATTTCATCAGAAACAGAGCTAAGGATGTTGAGGTATATGTGAAGATTCCAGAGAAAATGACTTTCAGTTTTTTTCTTCATGAATCAAAAATGAGAGGAATCATAATAAGGAATGTCCAGATGGAGGAAGAAACTGGCTCGGATGGTAGGTTTTGCTTTATATGTACTCTTCGAGGGGTGAAAAGAATGGAGCATACTGAGATGCTGAAGCTTATGCGAACAATCTCCCCTGATATCTATATTGAAGAGATTTAGAACTAATACTCTGTATGCGATGAATTCTGAAGATTCCTGGATTATTTCAGTAAGTCGCCTTTCCAGAGCCGATCAAGAAAATCCCTGTAGGGGAGGATCAGAATTCCATTATCAAGAAGCTGTGGATAATCTTCCCTGCATACAAGAATGTATTTCTCTAAGAGCCCTTCTTCCATAAGAGCTTTGAGACCTTTCAAATCCCTTGCAGATACTCTCTTTGTTGCTTTAACTTCTACTGCAATTCTTTCATTGATTATGAAATCAACTTCCTGACCATTTTGGGCATGCCAATAGTATAATCCATCTTTGTCACATCCTGAATAATCGAGAGCACTTCGTATCTCCATTGCAATGTAATTCTCGAAGTATCTTCCGAATTCCGCACTTCCTTCCTCTATTTTGCTAAGTCCTTGCAGCTTCCTTGTAACTCCAACATCAAAAAGGTAGAACTTGCTGGAGGCATTAGGTTTTCTTATCTTTGTCTTCCTGAAAGGCGGGACCTCAAATCCTATGAGTGTGTCTACAAGAATGTTGTACCACTGCCGTACACTTACTCCGCTTATACCCACATCTCTTGAGATATTTTCATAGTTTGTGATTTCTCCGCTTGTTGTAGCAGCAATCCTCATGAATTCCCAGAATGGAGGAAGATTCCTTACTTCTCTTTCTGCTTCAATTTCTTCTTTCACATAGAGTCCGATATAATCAGAAAGCAGAGAGTCGAAATCCTCTCCTGTAAATGCAGAAGGAAGAAGTCCCCTTTTGAATATATCAGATAAAACAGGTTCAGACTCTTTTATTTCAGGCCAGACAAGGGGGTGAAAATTGAGTAGACTTGCCCGCCCTCCA
The DNA here is from genome assembly GCA_949283235.1 of uncultured Spirochaetales bacterium. Taxonomy (GTDB): domain Bacteria; phylum Spirochaetota; class Spirochaetia; order Sphaerochaetales; family Sphaerochaetaceae; genus Ornithospirochaeta. The sequence goes on from CASDRY010000132.1 coordinate 12,536, forward strand.
AGTAAATTGACACCCTTTCTTTTCAGCTTCCTAGCACTTGAGCCTGTGAGAAGGAAATGTATATCTGTCTCTTCGATTAGCATATGTACTTCATTCAGAAGCTCTGGAAGTCTCTGTATTTCATCGAGCACTACAATGCCCTCGCTTATCCCATTGGCACGTAGAGTATTCCTAAGAAGAGATGGTCTTATGGAAAGATTTCTATAAAGCTCGTTATCAAGAAGTGTCCAGGAAAGTTCTGGCTCAGAAAGCTGATGTTTTATATATGAAGATTTTCCCGTTTGCCTTGGCCCGAAAAGGAATAGTGACTTTTTCTCCAACTTGCTATTAATATCTACAAATCTCTCAATATAATGCTTCATATGGTATCCCTCTCCATGAGAAATTGTATCATTATATTCCCCTAAATTCAAAGTAATGCTTTGAAAAATATTATAAAATTTAAACTGATGGTTTGAGATTTTGAATTTTCAGAGCTAATAATCCTGTTGCAGAAGAAGCTTGTAGCTATCGTTGAGCAGTCCTAGATATAGCTAAAATCATTTCTGTAACAGATGAGGATATCCTTCGATCTTATTCACTAAAAGCTTCAGGTTCCTTGCAACCTGTGCAAAGTCGTTTGGCTGCGATGTGATAATCACGAGGAGCTCAAAGGGTTTTCAAAGAATTTGATCTATGGCGCCGCAGACAAGTCAGCAGGAGGCTTCGGATCTGGAAAGGAAAAACGGCATGATCAGAGCCATGCCGTTTAGTGGTTTGTTTATTTTACTTCAATCAGATTGTATTCCCTTGTTCCAAGACCGATAGACTCTGCGTATTCAAGTCCCTGTTTCCAGTTCGTGTCTGGGTGAACATCTGAGAAATGATCATGATGTGTATGTTCTGCATCTGAGAGCATCGTTCCTGGATTTACAGGCATCTTGTTCACTGCATCTGCTGCAGCCTGATCGAGAGCGACAGGATCGAAGGAGGCGAATATTCCGATATTCGGTACTATCGGGGCATCGTTTTCGCCATGGCAGTCGCAGTTAGGGGAGATATCTACAGCTATGGAGATGTGGAATGAAGGTCTATCCTGAAGGACTGCTTTTGCATACTCCATCATCCTGCAGTTGAGGATATCATTTGAGTTGCTGGTTCCTTCAACAATCGCATCTTTCGGACAGATTCCGATACAGCGACCGCAGCCCACGCACTTGTCGTGATCAATAACGCACTTTCCAGATGTGAATGTGGGAGCTCCATGTGCACAGATCTTCTCGCAGCGATGGCATGAGATGCATTTCTCAGGAATTACATTAGGCTTTCCAGCTGCATGCATTTCCATCTTTCCTCTTCTTGAACCTGAACCCATTCCTATATTCTTCAGTGCACCACCGAAGCCTGTTGCTTCATGGCCTTTGAAATGGGAAAGAGAGATGAAGATATCTGCATCCATGATAGCTCTTCCTATCTTCGCTTCATGGACATACTTTCCATCTACAGGTACTTCTATATCATCGGTACCTTTAAGACCATCTGCGATTATTATCTGGCAACCTGTGGAAAGAGGGGAGAAGCCATTTTCCATAGCTGTATCCATGTGATCGAGAGCGTTTTTCCTGCCTCCGACATAGAGTGTGTTGCAGTCTGTCAGAAATGGCTTTCCACCTCTCTTCTTCACCTCGTCAGCTACTACCTTTGCCCAGTTCGGACGAAGGAAGGCAAGATTACCTGGCTCTCCGAAGTGCATCTTGATAGCCACGTAGTGGTTTGTGAAATCAATGGTATTGAAACCAGCCTTTTCCTTTACTCTCCTGAGCTTGTCCAGAAGAGAGTTATTGAATCCCGTTCTGAGATTCGTGAAATAAACATCGCTTGCCATAACCTTACCTTATACCAAGCTCTTTTGCCGTCTCCAGCAGAAGTCTTGGATTATCTGTCATTATAGTATCAACACCGATGGAGAAAAGATATTCCATATCTTTCTTCTCGTTTATCGTCCATACCATCACGATTGCATCACGCTTATGCATATCGCGTACAAACGAGGGGGTAATAACCTTAATCCCACATTGCTTGACCGGAACCTGGAAGATTATTCTCCTCTGGAATCTCTTCGGAAGAATGTGAAGCTTCTGCTTTATAAGAAGCGGAATCACCTCCCATGTGGAAATGGATGTAAGAAACTCCGGAGCTGCTTTCCTGAGCTTCTTGAGGTTTTCCAGATGGAATGAGGCAGTACAGACCCTGTCCTCAGCATGGTTTGATTTAATTACCTCTATATATCTATCGACAATTTCCTCTTCCTGGCTCTTGAGGTCAATGTTGAATCTTGCATCTGGAAGTGCTTTCAAAGCCTCGTCGAGCGTTGCGAGCTGAACTCCCTTTCCTCTGAAAGGATAGGTCTTTCCTCCGTCTTGTGTGAAAGTGTATCCCGCATCCAGCGCTTTTAGCTCTGAAAGGGTATGGCTTTCGAGTGTGCCAGATCCGTTTGTATTCCTTTCAAGTGTCGGATCATGCCAGATTACTATCTTTCCATCCTTTGTGAGATGGACATCCGTCTCTATAACATCTACGCCTAATTCGTAAGCTGATCTGAAAGCTTCCAGTGTATTTTCAGGAAAGAATGCACTGTCCCCCCTGTGTGCTACAATGCGTGGCAGTGGTGAGAGAAATCCGTATTCCATCATTCACCTCTCTTATGCATAGCTATAAGCTCTGCTTTTCTGAAGATCTTTTCAAATCTCCTTAGCTCTTCTGTGGAGAGTGCGGCGCGTTCGATGATGTCAGAGAGCAGCTGATTCGTCCATTTCTCCTCATCAGCCATCTTGAAGTATCCCATGGCTTTGAGATGCTCCGTCATCTCATCAGCGCTCTCCCTTACTTTCTCATGTGGAACAGCTGTCATGCCCTGTTTGTAGACAAGAGCCCCTCTGAAGAGTATGTAGCAGATGATCTGAACAGCTTGTGAGAGATTGAGGGAAGGAAAGCTGTCCGATGTGGGGATTGTGACAATTGAGGAGCAAGCGGCAACCTCATCATCTCTCAGTCCATCCGACTCCCTTCCGAATACAATAGAGATTCTTCCTTCCGGAAGCTGTGATATCTTCTCCGATAGCTGCTCGGGGGAGTAGGCACTGAGCTTCCTGAATTTTCCACGCCTTCTCGTTGCTCCGACAGTGAAGATACTGTCCTCAAGTGCTTCCTGAAGAGTATGGAATCTCTTCGCTTTCTCCCAGACATCGGAGGCATGAAGAGCAAGCGTTCTGACCCTGTCCTCATCATATTCCCTATCTCCGACTATCGCGAGATCTGTTATTCCCATTGTCTTCATTGCCCTGCATACGGAACCGATGTTCGCACCATCCTGGGTGTCAACAAGTACTATGCGTATACGCTCTAGATAACCCTCTGTTTCCATATCGCGGAGAGTACAGCATATTGCCAGTTTTTGCCATAGTGAGATACAATCCCTCTATGAATCCGGGGCCACAAGACACATTAAAGAAGCAAACGAGGAATATCTTAGCATTCATCGCTGCAATGCTTATACTCTTTATACTCAAGATAGGTGCTGACTTTATTCTTCCGATAGTCATTGCATTCTTCATCTTTGTCCTTGTGAGTCCAATTCTCTCTCGCATGGATAAACTGAGGATTCCCAGGGTTATCTCACTGATACTGGTGATGCTTCTTGTCCTCGTAGTCTTTGTCCTCTTTGTCTATGTCTTCTTCCTGATGGTAAATATGCTGATACAGCCTGATGGTATCCCGGCATATGCCGCAAGAGTCCAGTCTTTTGACAGATATATTTCAGGAATGATAGCTCCATACCTTGATGCAAACCCGGCTTCGTTCTCGATTCTGAGATATCTGAACATAGATTGGTATGGCATCATCATGGCTTCCCTTACTTCGATATCAGGGAAATTCATCAGCATTCTTTCAGATGCGCTTCTTGTCTATGTCTATCTTCTTTTCATCATCATGGAGAGACAGACAGTCTTCCCAAAGCTGCTTGAAGCATTCCCCAGAGGTAAAGCGCAGAGAGCAGGGCAGATGGTATCGAGAATGAACAGGCAGGTATCGAAGTACCTTCTCATAAAGGTTGTGATAAGCTGCATAACCGGAGTTTTCTACTATCTTGCCTCTGTAATCTCAGGCCTTGATTTTGCCCTTGTCTGGGGTGTTCTTGCCCTGATACTCAACTTTATACCGACGATCGGATCAATTGTCTGTACAGCAGGTGCTATCATCATGGCTGTAATCCAGTTCTCACCAGACTGGGGATATGTAATCTATATCGCACTCTTGATGATCTCGATAGAGATGGTGCTGGGGAATATAATCGATCCACGACTTCAGGGTGTTCAGCTCAATATATCGCCATTTGTAATTCTTGTATCCCTGGCTATCTGGGGATATATCTGGGGAATCGCGGGAATGTTCCTTTCCGTTCCTCTCACTTCGATAATCCAGATAATCTGTGCGAATGTTCCTTCTCTGAAGCCTGTTGCTATTATGCTATCTGAGGGAAGGGATTACCGGAAAAGATTCGAGAAGCTCAAGCGCAAGAAGAAGCATCATGAGGAGGAAGCTCATGATGATATCGAAATGCCGGAGATTCATGAATGACGAGATAGCATTATCCCGAGAATCATTACGGCAGCCCCGATAATCAATGCGGGATAGATGGAATTGTAGACCAGTGCATCGATTATGGCCGCTGTCAGTACCTGTCCAGATGACATCAGTACTGAGGAGTCAGCTGCAGGAATCTTAGGAATAATCGTATTTGAGAATACAACTACAAAGCACGCGAGGATTCCACCTCCGACAAGGATGTGGAAAGGAACTGACGGTACAGCTTTCCATCCTGCTATAGTTGCTTCTGGAAGCACGATAAAAGAGAAGAGAGCTATTCCGACTAGTCCTGAAATAACATTCTGACGCGCTGAGAAGAATGCTCCTTTAAGGGAAGCAAAGCGTGAGTTATAGACCATCTGAATCATCGTTATGACTCCTGCAAACCCTCCAATGAGCGCATAGAGCCCATTTATCTCAGTACCGGAGAAGAAGAGCATTATGAGAATTCCCAGAAAGGAAATTGCTGTTCCCAGGGCTTTCCTTCCGCTGACTTTTCTCTTCTCCATGCCCATCAAACCTGTGAGATCATAGATTATTCCCATCAGACACTGCCCGAAAACAGCTGAGGCCATTGCGATAGTTGTTCCAGCTCCCCTGACTGAGAAGTAGTTGCATGTAATCACGACAAGGCCGAATAATCCTCCTCCCCAGAGATACCAAGGAGCGCTCTTTCTCTCAGGATTCACGCTTTTATTGCTTCTCAGCAGTACCATGATGATTGTGAGCGCTATTATCCCGGTAATCTGGTTGATCGTGATGGAGACTTCGTTTGTTGTCAGCTCCCCAAGAGATGTGTTGAATGTGACCATTACCGAGATGATCGCTCCGGTAAGAAATGAGATTGGATAGCAGAGTCCTGTTTTCATATATAGAGCATATCTCGTTGACCATTCTTCTTCTACTGGGAATAATCTTCGGGAGGAGACAGAAAGATGGAAATAGTAACTCTAGATCTGGAAGGGGTTCTTGTCCCTGAGATATGGATCGCATTTGCTGAGAAGACCGGAATAGAGGCCCTGAAGCGAACAACACGCGATGAACCTGATTACCATCGCCTGATGCAGTTCCGCATCGATATATTGAAAGAACATGGATTGAAGCTTGCTGATATCCAGAACGTAATTGCAGGTATCAAGCCGCTGGAGGGTGCTAAGGAGTTTCTTGATGAGCTTAGGGAGCTTACACAGGTTATCATCCTTTCGGATACATTCTCTGAATTCGCTCTTCCATTGATGAGGCAGCTGGGTTATCCCACAATCTTCTGCAACAGCCTTGTTGTAGGCAAAGACGGAATGATCGAGGATATAAGAATGAGGACGGAGAACGGCAAGAAGAAAGCTGTAGAGAGCTTGAAAGCAATAGGCTTCAGGGTCTTTGCCTCAGGCGATAGCTATAATGATCTTGCAATGATACATACTGCAGATGGTGGATGTCTCTTCCGTGCTCCTCAGAAGATTCTGGAAGAGGAGAGGGATCTTCATCTTGTCACGGAATACAGTGACCTTCTTGCAGAGATAAAGGCTTTTATAAATGGCTAGTAAATCAAAAGGGTTTTTCATCCTATCGATAGTCATCCTCCTTGTAGGCATGACTGTTGGCTTCATTCTTCTTTCCCTTGTCTATACAGGGCCGGTCTGGGTACGTGCACTCGTCTTTGTTATCTATCTTGTTATTGCTGGTATGACTATAAAGACAGCGCGAAAATACGTCGAATATCTGAAGAAATGATGAACTACGCTTTATTTTGCATTTCTGCTCTTGACTATGCACTTTTCTTTGTGCAGATTAAGGGCGATTTAAAAAGCGAGGGTTGTGAAAATGGATGAATTCACCAAGGAAATGGAAGAAAAGCTTCTTGCAGCGAGAGAGGAGCTCATGAAGAAGCTTAATACAGAGGGAGATGACTTCCGTAACGAAGCTCAGGCTTCATCTGGACGTGGGGATTCAAGCGATCTGGCCTCTGATGAGGGTGCTTACCGCAAGATGGAAGCTCTCAATGCAATGGATGCAAAGAAGCTCAGAGCTATAGAGAATGCTCTTAAGCGCATAAGCGAGGGCAAGTATGGCTACTGCCTCCAGTGCGGAAAGAAGATTCCGGAGGGAAGACTCAGAGCCATTCCTGAAGCTGTTCTCTGCGTTGATTGCAAAGCTCAGAATGAGAGAATTGGAAATTAGAATCTGAAGTAGGGATTGAACTTTGTTTCAGTCCCTATTTTTGTTGCTCCGCCGTGTCCTGGAAAGACCAATGTTTCCGGATCAAGCTTAGATAGCTTTTTCAGTGATTCGAGAAGCTCTTTCTGGTTCCCGTCTAAATCAGTTCTGCCAACACTCTGGTAAAAGAGAGTGTCGCCTGTGAAGACTATTCCTTCCTTTTCTGAATAAAGGGAGACGGAACCAGATGTGTGTCCTGGTGTCTTTATGACGCTGAACCATGGTACAGCGCTTCCATATGTAATGAAATCATCGGGCATTTCTCCAATCAGAGGAGAGGCATATCTATTTAGAAAAAGTGGATCGAATGCTTTCAATAGCTCTATTGTCCTCTCGTATCCACCGGTTATGAATGAAAGATCTTCCTCTCCGATATAAATCGGGAGAGCTTTATATGCCTTTCTTGCTTCTGCAAGCCCGAAGATATGATCGAAATGCCCATGTGTTAGATATATAGCTTCCAGATTAAGACCAGAGTCTTTGATGAATGAAAGTGCTTTTGAAAGAGGGAAAGGGGCATCGATAAGAACGCACCGATTGCCCTCATATACTGCATAGCACATTGTCCCATATGGTCCTATCTGGAATGGCTGTATTCTCATTTCTCTGAATAAGTAACCTTTGCTGTTCTGCCATTGATAGCCTGGTTATTAAGCTTCTCAATAGCCTTAGCACAGTTTTCCTCGCTCATTGTTACGAATGAGTATTTATCGTGTACACGGATCTGATAGATATCATCACGTGTTATTCCAAGTTCACTCTGAAGAAGCTTCGAAAGATCCTTTGCATAGAGATGCTTCATCTTTCCTATGTTCAGATAGAGTGTCTTAGCTCCTTCCGGGATAACTCTTTCAGGACGTGGCTGAGGAGCGCTCTGAGCCTTCTCCTTGTTCTCAATTCTTCTTTCCTGTCTTTCAGGTCTTGGTTTCTTCTGTCCTCTCTCGTTTTCCCTTCTTCCCTCGCTCTGGTATTTCAGAAGAAGAGCTGCGACTGTCATCCTGCTGAAAAACGGAACTTTCTTCCTTATTATGCTCTTGATATTCTCCAGTTCCTGCGGATCGGCGTTTCTGATTTCCTGCAGAAGTTCGTCGATTTTTCTCTCCATTGCCTCACTCGAAAGCGGGGTGCTGGTCTTTTCTTCCATTTATCTGCTCCAAATTTGCCTGAAACTAGGCGTGAAAATATGCCCTTAAGGGCATTACCATACAGTTTCCGTTATTTGTCGGACTGGCATAGTCAGAGAAAGGATAGATACTGCCCCTTTCTTTGTCAACAAAGTGGCTATGGAAAGTGTCCAGTTAGATGCTGTTCGTTAATTTTGCTAAACTATAGGTATGAGCGCGATAGAAGAGCTCTCCTTGGAGATCGAGGAGAAAGAGAAGACTATAAGAGAGGGAATCCGGGGGGCGGAGCTTAGATTGGGGCTTACAGCTATAAAATACCGAGAAGTCCTGGGTCTCAAAGTCGGAGGCCGTCTTCTCGAAGCTGCCTTGGATGCAACTGCAGCTACTTCAGAAGCGATAGCTAAGGATGAGAGCTCAAAAGCTTTCCTTGATTCCTTCCGAGATGAAAATGCAAAGCTTGAGGAAGCGCTTAGCGATGAGAAGGCAAGGGAAGCTGAAATCAGAAGATTATCAATCAGGCTTGGTGCCATGATATATGAGCAGTGCTCATTCTCGCTTCTTGATAAAAACTCCTACAGAGTCGTCTACGATGATGTGGAGGCGGATAGGAAGCTTGAGGAGAATGGCTCTGGTACTTTCTTTTCCAGGATCCTTGGAAGCAGTAAGGCAAAGATGAGGAAGATCGGAGAGGAGGGAAGATTCATCTCATATACAGAGCTTGCGATAAAATCCGGCTCTCCGTTGGATGGTGAGAATGCTTCTTCTCTTCTTGAGTCGATAATCTCTCTTCGAGACAGAAAGGCTGAGGCTGAGAAGGAGATAAAAGCCCTGGAGGAGAAGCTCGCCTCCGATACTGAAAAGGCAAGAGCTGCGGAGAAAGGGCTTTTAGGTTCCGCAGATAGATTACGGACTCTTCAGAATACAGAAGAGGATGCCATAGTAAGCTATGGAAGCTATCTTTATGACAAAGGCTCTGAGTGGATTGATAAGGATACCCCCTCTGATATCCTGGACATCCTGGAAGATCTTCTGCGCCTTCATAAGGAATGCGATGACGTGCTTGCGGAAAAGGATAGACTTGACCGAGAAGCAAAGGCTGATGATTACCGCGCGATAATAGAAAGTGAAGAAGGGAAGATAATGGTACTTGAGAAGGAGAAAGAGCGAATTGACAGGGAAATTGCTGAGATAAAGAAGGAAATAGAAGGGCTGAGGATGAGAATCGAGAGGCTTAAACGATGAAATACAATCTCCATACTCATTCATTCTACTGCGGTCATGGTAGCGGGAAGATAGGGGAATATGCTGAGGAGGCAGAGCGCAACGGCTTTTCTCTTCTGGGCTTTTCAGAACACTGTCCATTCCCTGATGAGTTCCTCTCAAGGTCGAGGATGCCTTATTCAGCGAGAAATGCATATGAAAGCGATGTGAGAGCTCTGAGTGCTTCTTTCCCTGTCTTGCTTGGTTATGAAGTCGATTATTTTCCAGGAAGGAAAGGGTACTATGAAGAAGTTCTTAAGGATGTGGATTATCTCATAACAGGAACCCATTATATCCCAAGAAAGGACGGCTCCATGGTTTCTGTCTTCGATGCAGACCTCACATCCTCCGATCTTTCCGTTTATGCGGATGCTGTGATAAAAGCCATGGAATCAGGGTTGTTTTCGTTCACGGCGCACCCAGATGTGTTTCTCTCCTCACATCCTTTTGATGAAGAATCAAAAGCCATTTCAAGAGCTATCCTTGAAGCTGCAAAGGACCTTGGCATGCCTCTTGAGCTGAATGGAAATGGCCATTTGAAGGGCAGGGGCTATCCTTCGAGAGAGTTCTGGGAGACTGCGAAGGATATGGGTATTCCCGCACTCCTTTCATCTGATGCACATAGGGTACAGGACCTGGCGGCTCCTTTCGATTTCCTTCGCTCTTTTGCGGAAGATATCACTCTTGAAATCCTGGAGCCTTGCTCTCTTCATCCTCTCAGCTTCAGAAAGGAGAAGGAGAGCTGAATGAGATCCTTTCCCCGGTTTCAGGGTGATTGAACTCTATATATGCTGCATGGAGCATCAGACGTTCCCCCTCTGTTCTTGTGCCATAGAGCCTGTCTCCTTTTATAGGGTGGCCTATGAGCGATGAGTGAACACGTAGCTGATGTGTTCTTCCTGTCTTAGGGAAGAACCTTACCCTTGTGTATTTCTTTCCGTCGATTACTTCCACCCCGAGACGCTTCCAGAGTGTCACGGCCTTCTTCCCATTCTGGTAGTCAGCTATCTGATAAGGTCTATTGTCCACATCGAGTCTTATAGGAATGTCTATCATTCCCTCATCCTCTGTAAGCACACCCTCAAGCAGCGCTTCATACTCCTTCTTCACTTCATGGTTTTCAAAAGCCATTGAAAGCTTTCTCTTCGCGTCGCGAGTGAAGGCAAGCACAAGCAATCCTGATGTGTCCATATCGAGGCGATGGCATGTGCATTCTACTGGACTTCTCGGAAATAAAGAGTGGAAGCGATACGCAGCTGAATCCTTTTTATCATCTCCTCTGCCCGGGACTGATAATAATCCTGCTTCTTTCTCAATCACAGCAATAGAGCTGTCCGCATAGAGATAGTCTAAGCCTAGCATTGATGGAAGCAGAAGATGGCATCTGGATGTGCATGGTGCATGGAACTCAGGTTTGCCATTTATTATCTGGAATTCTGCAAGCCCTATTATCTCCCACTTCTTTCTGAGAGCTGTATTGATGCATCTGAGTCCAGCACAGTCCCCCGTTCCCCATGGGGAGTTAGAAGGGAGTTGTATATCCTCGCCATTGTAGCATCTAAAACGATATAGCTTTGATAACCTCTCAAGGCTTTCTTCCGTGAGCTTCTTCCTCTCTGCTTTTAAGGAATCATTACCTTTCTCTATTAATGAAGTAAGCTCATGGATTCGCTCGTCATTCTTCTTTTCCTCTTCTTCCCAATGTGAGATGGAGAAGCAGGGATTTACGTATCCTGGAATCTGGTAGTGTCTTTTTAGGCTTCCTGAGAAACCTCTGAGTATTTTTCTTTCATCTGAAGATGGCGGAAGGGCTATGAGAATGGCAAACATTGTTTTCTCATCAGCAATTGAGAGAGGATAATCTGCTGATGGTGGAAAGGAGATTGAATTATTAGCAATCATCTCTTCTGCCATCTTTGCTGCTTCTTCTCTTACCTCTGGAGTCTCAAGGAAACTGATCATAGCCCAAATCTTATTGTTTTGGCTAAGTGTGGACAAGGGCACCTCAACTGATTATAATCTCCGTGTTTTCGGGTAGTAGCGCAGGGGCTAGCGCACTTGGTTCGGGACCAAGGGGTCGGAGGTTCAAATCCTCTCTGCCCGACTTTTCTTTTTCTGTGCTATCCTCTTCTTTGGAGGCAAGTATGAAAAGCACGATTGACGATCTTCTTTCCAGACGCAGTTCACGGAAATACATGGACAAGCAGATAAGCGATGAAGAGCTTATGACAGTTCTGAAAGCAGGGGAGTATGCCCCTTCTGCTATGAACAGGCAGAGCTCTATAATGGTTATTCTCCAGAATAAGGAAGATATAGCAACTCTCTCGAAAATGAATGCAGAAATAATGAACTCTTCTTCAGATCCATTCTATGGAGCACCTACTGTCATAGTTGTGCTAGGAGATAGGAATAATCCGAATGCGGTTCAGGATGGAAGCCTTGTCATGGGAAATCTGATGAATGCGGCTGCTGCTATAGGTCTTGGTTCATGCTGGATCAACAGAGCATATGAGGAGTTCGAGAGCGAGGAAGGGAAAAAGCTTCTCAGGAAATGGGGAGTGAATGGGGAGTATATCGGAATAGGTCACTGCATCCTTGGTTATGCTCTTGATCTTCCAAAAGAAGCTCCTCCAAGAAAGAAGGATTGGCTGTACTTCGTCAGATGAAGTCAGCGTAGGTTGCATCTGCGGCTTTCAGAAGATCATCAGGCTTCAGTTCTATCTGAATGCCGCGCTGTCCTCCGCTTACATATATCGTATCCTCCAGTGCTGCCAGCTCTGAAAGGAATGTCTTGTAATGTTTCCTCATCCCGAGAGGAGAGCAGCCTCCTCTTATATATCCTGTGAGAGGTAGTAGTTCTGTTGTTTTTATAAGATCAATATCTTTGCTGCCTGTAACCGCTCGGGCTTTCTTTAGGGATATCTCGAACTCGGAGGGTAGACAGAAGACGAATATCTCGTTAGCGGAGTTCCTCATCACTATAGTTTTGTAGACTTTCTCAAGATCCAGATCAGCACTTTCTGCGGCATGAACTGCATCGAGATGTTCTTCATCCCACTCATAGGTATGAATAGAATATGGAATAGAGAGGCTTTCAAGAATCCTCATCGCATTTGTTTTCGTGGCCATACCAGAAACATCTGCTTTCAGGCAAGAAGCGTCAAGTAGTATCCGATGAAAAACAGCAAGCTTCCGAACAACACGAAGATGTGCCAGATAAGATGGTTATGCGGAATCTTTCTTATTGAGTAGAAGATAACACCTACAGTATAGGTAAGCCCTCCAGAGAGAACATATGGAAAGAGCCCGTCTGGAATGAATGGAAAGACACTATTGTATATCGTGACGATGGACCAGCCCATTATGACATATAGCGCTATGTGGGCGATGTAAAGCTTGCCCCAGAATCTGATAGTCAGGAAGATGCCAAGAAAAGCCGCGATCCATATTCCTGCTGTGTATATAAGTGTGATTCTCGATCCGATGTAGAGGAGAATCGGGGTGTAGGAACCAGCTATGAGAAGGTAGATGCTGGAGTGATCAAGTATCCTGAAGAACTTCTTTACAAGTCCAGGCTTCAGTCCATGATAGAATGCGGAGGCGGCATAGAGCACTATATTGGTAAATGCAAAGATAATCATTCCGATCTTTGCTGTTGCATGCGTAGGGGATGGAGGTGTGCTCACAACTGCGAAGAAGCCAATTATTGCGAGCAGTAATCCAATGAAGTGGGAAATTGAGTTCTCCTTCTCTTCCGATAGCGTTACGCGCTGTGGCAGTGTGATGTTGTTTGCAATCCAAGTACCCATACTGAAAATCTACAAGCCCGATTGCGCGTTGTAAAAAGCGAATATTCACTAATTCCGGAAAATGACGAGCATTAACCATGGAAAAACGGAGATAGTAGGTATTAACTATTGATATTCCCATGCCGGTTCTGCTTTGTTTTGATAACTGATAGGAGAAACTTTGAAGATTTTCCGAGTTCTTTTGTAGTTTTCTTGCTTATAGCACTGTGATAGTTCTTCATATCTGAAATATATTGTTTTGTTATTCCCTGTTTTTCTGTAAAACCCTTTTCAGAACACATTCTTCCAGAGATTCATGAAATCATGCTGAATACATCATGCCAAGCTCATCTAAAAGCCGCAAAGAAGAATACTCTGGGCTTTCTAGGGATATAACCTGAACTCTATTCTATTAACTATGAATAATATTCAATAAAAGTGTAACTTATTTACTGGCAATGAAATCTTTTTCATTTATGTTTGATATATCATAGTGATAATAACTATTGAAAGAAAGTTCGTAAATTTGTCAATTCTATACATTAAATCAATTTGTATACAGAATCCCTAGTTTATAAAATAGAGTTCAAGATTCTTCCCGAGATTCATGAAATCATG
>CASDRY010000133.1 GCA_949283235.1 uncultured Spirochaetales bacterium
CAAGTTCAAGATAGTTTGTAAGATTCAGTCTGTTTACGTTATCCTGGGTATCGACGCAGCGACGGATATAGCTTATTGCATAGTTGTCATTCCCGAAGCTGATCCCTCCTGGAAGCTGGTCATAGAGGAGGGAAAGCACATACCATGCATCTGACATATCAGCATTGAAATCATTCTGGACTTTCTCTATAAGCGCTCTCATCGGTTTTGCTTTCGATAAGCTGTTGAGAGGTCCATTCACCTGTCCTATCCTTCCGATTGCTGAAGCCTTCCAATGGTATCCATCAGCTGTCTCTTCAATCGCAAGGGACTCATCTGCATATGCCTCACTCTCCTCATAACCGCTGATTCTCTCTTCCTTCTGATCCTCCGGTATAGCATCGGTTAGGTAAAGATTTGTTCTTGAAAGCCTCCAGAGAATCGCGGCACGCTCTGAGTCGCTATCTGCCTCGCTGTATGCTGAAAGAAGATACTCCATATCTTCATCAAATGCTTCCTGATGATAGAAAAAATCATCGCTCACAGCTGGATCGAATGCAGCAAAGATTGATGAAACTAAAAACATCATCAGAGTAACAAGTGCAAGTTTTTTCATGTATCACCTCATGCAAAGACTACCATGGTTGGCTATTTCAGTCATCCGCAATAGCTGTCGAAAGGTATCTGTCTCCATTATCCGGGAAGATTACTACTATAGTTTTTCCCGAATTCTCACTTTTCTCAGCTTCATCCACAGCAGCTTTGAGTGCAGCGCCTGAGGAAATACCTACAAGAATGCCTTCATTTCTTGCCATCATCCTGGCATATCTGAATGCATCATCATCGCTTACAGTCTTGATTGAACTATATACAGAAGTATCAAGAACACCTGGAATGAAACCAGCTCCTATTCCCTGTATCCTGTGGCTTCCGGCTTTACCTCCAGAGAGCACTGGAGAGGACGAGGGTTCAACTCCTATTATCTTTATTCCAGGAATCTCCTCTTTGAGATACCTTCCGCATCCTGTGATAGTCCCCCCTGTTCCGATTGCTGAAATGAAGATATCAACATTACCCTCTGTATCCTCATAAATCTCCGGACCTGTCCATGTGTAATGTGCCTTTGCGTTTGAGGGGTTATCGAACTGGGAAGGAATGAATGAGCCTGGAATTGATAGGGCAAGTTCCTTTGCCTTCTCTATAGCGCCTGCCATTCCTTTCTTGCCATCTGTTAGCACAAGCTCAGCTCCATAGGCTTTCATCATGCGTCTTCTTTCCTCTGACATCGTCTCTGGCATGACTATTATCACTTTGTATCCAAGAGGAATCGCGATAGATGCAAGACCTATGCCAGTGTTTCCTGATGTTGGCTCGATGATGGTAGCTCCAGGTGAGAGTCTTCCATCTTTTTCCGCATCCAGAATCATCATCAGCGCGGCTCTATCCTTTGCAGAACCCGCAGGATTGAAACCTTCAAGCTTCGCAAGGATTCTTGCTTTCAATGATAGTTTCTTTTCTATTCTTGTAAGCTCCAGAAGGGGAGTCCTTCCGATAAGCTCCGTTCCTGATCTGTAGATTTTCATTTCTTCCTCCTTGGACGTACCTTTATCTCTGGAAGCGCTGTAATGACAATCGAATCATGGGGGATGTTATCCTTTATCCACGCGTTCGAGGCAATGATCGTATTATGTCCTATTGTAATGTCTCCCAGTATTGTTGCGTTTGCATAGATTGTCACATCATCTTCAATGGTCGGGTGCCTTTTGGCTCCTTCGAGGAGTGCTCCGCATCCCTTTTTCGGTATTGATAACGCTCCGAGCGTCACTCCCTGATAAAGCTTCACATGGTTTCCTATTATTGTCGTTTCCCCGATTACGACACCTGTTCCGTGATCGATGAAGAAGCTTTCTCCTATCTCAGCTCCTGGATGGATATCTATACCGGTTCTCGAATGGGCTATCTCATTCATCATCCTTGGAATGAGAGGTATTCCCTTCTTGTAGAGAATATGAGCAACTCTATGCACTGCAAGAGTGAGGATAGCGGGGTAGCAGATTATTACTTCATGAAGTCCCTTTGCGGCAGGATCCCCATCGAATCCAGCTTCTGCATCGAGCTTTAGTAATCTTCTCAGCTCAGGAAGGCTTTCAGCTATGTCAATGACGGCGTTATCGCATTCTTTCTGAAGATCATCTATCGATTCCTCAGGATGCTCATATTTCATTGCTTTCAGGATCATGTTGCTGAGAAGGGAAAGTGTCGTGTCGAGATTCCTCTTTACAGCACTTCTCAAGCTGTCTGGATCATCTGATACATATTCTCCTGGAAAGAAGAGTGAGAGAAGAGTATCTTCCATTCTCTTTACATCCTCCATTCTTGGAAGCGATGAGGAGTCCCTTGGAGATAGAGTCCTATGCATTCTGGAGAATGAGTCGAGGTATCTATCTAGAATATTATCTAAATCATACATGGGGAGATTATCATTCCAATCAATGTTTTCTTGCAATATATAGCGTTTACATCATAATTCCCAATTCTTTGCATTTAATACAAAAAGTGCGGAAGATTTCACAGTTGGCGGTTTTCCCGCATTGACCGGCTATGTTACGCCGTTTACCATGAAAGAATGATGCTTTGGGCGGAAATAATTAGGGCGACAATGGTTATAATATGTCACACAGTCTTACTGAGTATGATGTCTCAGCCCAAGCCTGTTATCAGACACCCTGTTGCATTCTGGATTGGTCTTTCAGCGGTGCTTGAATTGGCCGCAATCCTTGTTCTTCTGCCTGGAGGTCAGACATTTCTTGCGGGAACAGTGCTGTATATAATCTTCTTGGTTGTATATCTTGTAGCCTTCATGCTTGTTTCTGATGGGTTTCCGAGAAAGAATCTTTTCATCTTCCTGCTATATGTCGCGGTGTTTATGCTTGCCGCTGCTATAGCAACTCTCATTGGTCAGATTTTCTTCAATTCAGATGTGCTGGCAATAACTGTGATCAGGACATTATTCTCAACAATCCTGACAGTTGCATATGCTTTGAAACTCAAAGAAGCCTTCAGAAAAGTGTCAGAGGATATAAATAAAGGCTGGAGATCTCTGATAGCTTTTGAGATTGTCTCTTTTGTTTCTATATCAATCATCGCATTCACAGGTTCGTATTTTATAAGAGACAAGAAAGTATATCTTGTTGTAGTTCTTGTTTTCTTTTTCTTCTTTATTGCTTCCCACTATCTTGTTTTCAAGATTATAGGATTGCTGAATGAGAAGAGCAGATTGAGGCTTCTTATGGTACAGCAGAATCTTCTTGAAAATGAACTTGAGGCTGAGAAGGAGTTCGTTTTCTCTGCAAAACGTTTCCATCATGATATGAAGAAGCATAATGAAGTGCTCTCTGCATACCTGAATGAAGGTAGGATAGAAGAAGCTAAATCCTATCTTTCAGAGTATGAGAACTCGATATCCAGCAATGCTTATATTCCATATTGCCTGAATCCGATACTGAATGCGCTTCTTAAGCTCACAGAACGCCGATGCCTTCTCATTGAAGCTGGTTTTCGTGTTGATATAAAACTGCCTGAGGATATTCCGATATCACGAACAGATATGGTTATAATCTTCGGTAACCTCTTGGAGAATGCCTATGAAGCGTGTTCTAAGGTTGAGAAGCCTTTTATAAGTATCTCATCAGAGATCAAGAACAATTCAATCCAGTTCGAGATAAAGAACAGCGTGGATGGAGTGGTTGCATGGCAGAATGATATCCCGAAGACAACCAAGGAGAATGGTGGAACCGGAGTCAGAAATGTCGTGGAAGCTGTTTCTCGATATGGTGGAATGCTGGATCTTTCACAGGATGAAGATGTCTTTATTTCCCGTGTGATAATCCCTCTTTGATTGAAAAAGGCCGCCTTTTTGTGGACGACCTCCAGCTATTACCACCAGCTCTTCCATTCCCCTCCGAGTCTTACCAGAGCTTCCAGCCAGTAGTAATCACCCCAGCTAACACATTCATCTACACCTGCGGGAGTGCATGTGTTGTAAGGACTCTTCTTTGAGTATGTACCATGCTTTACAAGTCCATTTACATTGTTCTCCTCAGCTTTAACCATGCACTTGTCATAAATTGCTTTCAGCAGAAGTTTTGCAAGTCTTCTATATTTTGTAGCTTTGTCGTAATCAGCAAGCTTATCATAGAGCTCACTCGCTTCAAGGAAACCGCAAGCTACAATTGCTCCAGATGATGAATCCCTAGGCTCATCTCCTGACTGGAAAATCAGATCCCAGTAAGGAATGAGGTCTTCAGGAAGCTTATCCATGAAGTACTGAGAGACATGTTCAAAGAGATCAAGATAGCTTTTCTCTCCTGTGTGCTTATAAGCAAGAGCCAGACCATATACTGCCCAAGCCTGTCCTCTGGCCCAGGAAGAGTCAGCTTTGTATCCCTGACAGGTTTCACCTCTTACAGGCTCGCCGGTTTCCTTGTTCATGAAGAATGTATGGAAAGAGGAGTAATCGCTGCGGAAAGAATTCTTAACACAGGTCTTGGTGTGCTTTATAGCGATCTCACGATAGATAGGATTGCCTGTCTCATCGCTTGCCCAGTAGAGGAGGGGAAGATTCAGAAGACAGTCGATGATGTATCTGTAGTTATCATCAGCACCCATAGTTCCCCAGGCCTGGAGGAACTCTCCTTTTTCCTGGAATCTTGAGATCAGATTATCAGCGGCAAGAATGGCGGCTTCCCTTGCATGCGCATTACTAGTCAGAAGCCAGGCAGATACGCATGATGGACTATAAAGGAATCCCATATCATGATGATCGACAGCAATATGGTTCTTTATCCTGTCTCTGAAGCTCTCTACAAATATTCCAGCAGCATGCTTGAATACCTCATCCCCGCTTACCTCATAGCTCAGCCATAGCTCTCCAGGCCAGAATCCAGTTGTCCATTCTATGTTATCAATGGGCTTGTATATTCCATCGACTGTATTTGTATCCTGGCACTTATAGGTATAATCAGGAAGATTCCTTCTGATTATCTTTATTGCGTTATCAATAGCGTTCAGTCTTTCCGATTCCGTAATTTCTCTCATGTTCCCTCCTAATATCTTAGAACCTCAACATTCTCATCATTCTTCTTGATGAATATCCTTCCATATGCTTCAGCCTCTCCAGAGCTAAGGAGAAATCCTCCTGCAGGATATTCATCAGATAATAGCGCGGCTGTGTATGTATTATCTCCGCTTGAAAGCTTTATTCCAAAGGAAATCTCCTTGGGAAGTTCTGTTCCTGAAAGAACTTTCCTGACAGGAAGTTCCTCATATGAGAACGCATCTCTTCCAAGCGCTATAAGCGTTATGATAAGACCTCTTCTTTCTATCCTGCTTTTCCGTATCACAAGAGGTGAGGACGCAAGCTCATTGTATCTCTTGGATATCGGGTAGGAAGCTGTTTCTGTCTTTCCGTTTCCGAAGAAGAGAATCTTTACAGCGCTCTTTTCCTTCTCTGCAGAAATGACAGGCCCATTATTTTCAAGCTTTGTTCCTGTATCGAGATGGATGAGAGTTTCCATTTCCTCGCATCCTGTAGAGCCAGCATCATCCGCGATGATTATGAACTTATCCTCTATTGTAAGAATCGTCCTTGTTATGATAACTCCATTATCTCTCTGGCTCATATCAGTTGCTGACAGGAGCTTATACTTTCCATCAATTGAGTAATCACCGAAAAGAGGAGACCTGTAAGCTGATACAGCCCAGCTATCATTCATCGAAGCTTGGTCTTTATTTACAGGAAGCGTTGTATTATGTCCTCTGCCACCTTTAAGTTCATACCTTTCCTTTGTGTCTGTATATGTATAGCGACCAGTATCTGTAATGATTGTATTGCCATTTTCATATACATCGAAATGAAGCTGGTCCAAGTGTCCATGTCCGCTTCCGATAGCTCCAGCATGGAAACGCAAAGCTCTCTTCTCCGATAACCTCAGAAATGCATTCCCGCTATCCTTCATCACAAATGAAAGATTCTCGGGTTCCTTCACATCTGGGATTTTCTCGTCCAGTTCATGGGACAGGAAGAATTCCTCATCGCGTCCTCCTTCTGCGAAATAGGCAAGTTCCCCATCTCTGAAGAGTACCGCAGCTGAAGCGACCATATCCCTCATATCTATATCATCAGAGTCTCCGAATAGATAGCAGCTCCCATCTGGACGAAGGGAGCGTGCAAGTCCAAGTGCTAAACGATGAGCATTCTCTTTAAGGCTTCCAGGAACCTCAATAGAGTTTCTTTCAGATACAATCAGGGTATCAAGCACGGAATGAAGCACCTCTGCCTGGTACATTGTGCTCTGTTCCCAGTGCATTCCATCGGGAAGTGTCTGCAGCTTCATCTCCTCATCAAGTCTGGACAATGCTATCTCAGCCGCATCTTCTCTGCCTCTGTGAAGAGAGGCGAGGAAAAGACCATGATCCTGAAGCACTCCCCAGTTTGATAACCTATGAAAAGCTGTATGTGTTTCGATGAGGTATTCAATGTGTGTATCGAAGAAGGAATCTATATCGCGAAGGGTAGCTTCATCGAGCGGAAGGCCTATGCCTTTGAATATCTCGATACTTCTTATATAGTTCTCGATTCTGATTCCGCTTTCAAGTGAACGCCATGAAAGATTTCTTGTCTTCTCTGAAAGGGTAGAGCGGTGGAAGAAATCCTCGAAAAGCCTGATCCAGTTCGTTCTGTACTTCTCGTCACCGGTTATTGCCGCTGCTTTTGCATTGTTCAGAAGGAATGTATGTCTGTTGAATGCGAAACACCACTCATTATCATTGAACGGAATATAATCCCAGTCGATACCATCTTTGAATGAGACAGGTACTGTACACCTCTCCATCTCATACTTTTCCGTGAATCTGAATGTATCTGAAAGGCTCTCATCAGCTCTTTCAAGAACAGAATCACGCCAGAGAGGATTTCTCTGGCAGTGATCTATATTTCTTTTTGGTTCTTTTAGGTAGAAATACATATTATCCCTTGAGACCGCTTGAAGCGATTCCTTCAACAAAGAAGCGCTGGAAAGCGAGGAATACGATAAGAACAGGTATGATAGCCATGACGCTGGTTGCCATAATGAGACCATATTCAGCTGAATACTGTCCGACAAATAGCTGGATACCAAGCTGTATTGTCTTATTCCTATCGCTATTGAAGTAGATCATCGGTCCCATGTAGTCGTTCCATACTGTGACGAAACTCATGATGGTAAGAGTTGCCATAGCTGGTTTTGTCAGAGGAAGGACTATCCTTGCGAATGTTCCATACTCTGAAAGGCCGTCGATTCTAGCAGCTTCAAGAAGTTCATCTGGAATCGTTATATAGAACTGTCTTAAAAGGAATACTCCGAATGCGGTAAAGCTCTGAAGCAGGATGATTGCGAGATGCGTATCTATAAGGTGCATCTTCTGCATCATGACATACTGCGGGAGCATATATACCTGCCATGGTATTGCTATTGTTGCGATGTAAGCAAGGAAGAGGGCATTGCGTCCTGGGAACTTGCACTTGGAGAATCCATAAGCTGCAAATGACGATGTCAGGAGCTGGATGAGCGTGATGATTATCGAGAGCTTGAATGAATTGAATGTATAAGTTGCAAGATTGATCCTCTGCCAGATTGTAATGTAGTTCTCCCAATGCCATGTCTCAGGTATCCACTTAATAGGGAATGAGAATACCTCGCTTGAAAGCTTGAAGGATGCACTGACCATCCAGAGAAGCGGAAGCAGGGTAATGAATGTAAGGACAATAAGGAGCACATAGATGAGTGCTGTCTTTACTGGACTTCTTTTCTCTATCATCATAACCTTATCCCTCCTTATAGATAGTCGGTGAATTTCTTCTCACCGCGGAACTGCACGATTGTGACAGCGAGAACGATAACAAAGAGTATGATTGAAGCTGCGGCGCTCTTTCCGTAATCCCAATAGACGAATGTCTGGTTGTAGATGTAGTTTGCAAGGAGCGTGGTGCTTGTACCAGGGCCTCCCTGTGTGAGAGCGTAGATCAGGTCGAAACTCTTGAAGCTGTTGATCGTGAGCATCATGAATACGAAGAATGTGCTAGGTGTGAGCATCGGAAGCGTTATCTTCCTGAATTTCTGCCAGCCTGTTGCTCCATCGAGGGTTGCTGCCTCATAAAGCTGTGCCGGAATATCCTGAAGGCCTGCAAGATAGATGAGCATGTAATAACCCATGAACTTCCAGATAGCTACTATGATAACACCCCAGATTGCCCAGTCCGTTGAAGCGAACCATCCTGGAGGATTATCTACTCCGAGCGCGCGGAGAGCCATGTTTATAGGGCCATAATTCGATTCGAAAAGCTGCTTCCATACAGCTCCGATAGCAATCATTGAAGCTACATATGGGAAGAAGATTGCCGAACGGAATGCATCGCGGCCCTTTATTTTCTTATTGAGAGCACAGGCAAGCCCGAGCGATGCGAGAAGTGTCAGGGCAACGGTGAAGACGACGTATAGAAGTGTCAGCCAGAAAGATGATTTGAAGACCCTGTCTCTGAAGATTGCGCGGAAATTGTCAAAACCCGCGAATGTCATAGCATTGAAGCCATCCCAGTTCATTACTGAAAGAACGATGGTGAATATAACCGGGAAGAGAATGAAGATGGCAAATCCAAGAAAGTTCGGAGCGATGAAAGAGTATCCAATAAGGGCCTGTCTCATCTTCAGAGAACCTTTCTTGTTCTGCAGATTAGTAGTCTGTGCCATTTTTCCTCCTTTGAATTTTTCTCGAAGTAAAAAGGGCTACCATAGTAGCAGCCCTTTTATAATCTACAGATTATTGTCAGTTGGCCATGATCTCTGCGTAGTTTCTGTTCATGTTAGCAATGCCTTCATCAACAGTCTCTTCGCCAAGGAGAATCAGCTGGTGCTCTGCAAGAAGCATCTGGTCAATCTCTGTAACCTTGTCCATAGCTGGGCGGTCTGGAGAGATGTGTGTTGCATAGAGACCATCCATTACGCCTTCTGGCATACCAGGTGCTGCTGCATATGCTTCAAGATATCCTTCGCCAATGAGAGCTGGAACCTGTCCGTTCTCTG